>JBFHGS010000048.1:0-24986 GCA_041582995.1 Desulfopila sp.
CATGAATAGCTAACAAAATCGTGCACATGCTGAACTTAAGAAATACCCATAGCCAGCCTGATTAAAATGCTGTACTACTTGCCCTTGCCACTTCCTATTGCTTAAACAACGGCGCTTTCTACCACAAATTTACAAGGCTTGCACGATCAGGACCGCCAAAAATTCGTTTTCTCCGGCAATAATATATGGCTAAACCTCCCGCAAACATTTGGATTCTCTTAAAGAACTCACCCTCTCCACCGTAACATCTGTGACCTGACTTGTCTAACACACTCTGCATCAGAACCGCCCTGTCTTTTGATCTAAATGATGTTATCTCCATAATCAGGACAGCGACGAGAGATATGGAAAGCAAAAAAATCTATCAGTGGGATGAACTGTACCCTGATAAAGAAACACTTCTCAGGGATATCGAACGTAGTGAGATGCGTGTACTGTCCACCCAAACCAGGGTGGTTGCTTGTATCACGCTTAATACCGAGGAATCTCCTGAGTATCGCACGGTGCAGTGGCGACATGCCGGCCCGGCACTTGTTGTACATCGGCTGACAGTTGATCCGGCCTGGCAGGGTCAAGGATTTGCGACAAAGCTCATGATTCATGCCGAACGTCATGCCAGAGAAACACAGTTCCGAACGCTGCGACTTGATGCCTATACAGAAAACCCCGGAGCTATGGCTCTCTACATAAAACTTGGTTACGCAAAAGCAGGTACAGTTACTTTTCGCAAAGGACTGTTCAACTGCTATGAAAAAGGTATCTTTCCGTCAGATGAAAAGTTCACCTGACAGTAGAAAAATCATTTTTAAGCAGGTTACATCTACCATTGCTCATCTCATCAATATAATGAATTAATCGTAAATTCACTTTTTCCTGATTAACAATCTGATAAGTAGTGTATTTACAAGGAATGTTAATTCATGAAACCAAGCTGCAGCTTTCTCATTTTTACCCTTTTTCTTTTCGAGTCACTGTAGTAATTTTCAAGAGGGATCAGTCATTTCGCTCTGCCCATAGTTTCAGCCAGTTGAGAATGCATTTTAATCCATATGTTTCGGAAGCAGATACAATGAATAAAACAAAGATTATTGCCACCCTCGGCCCCAATAGCCAAAACGTTGACCAACTGGTTGATTTCATCAAGGCGGGTATGAACGTCGCCCGCATCAACCTTTCCCACGGTGATCGTGAAAGCCATCATAAACTTATACAGTTGGTAAAGGAGGCTCGGGAAAAGGCAAATTCTGATACAGCCATTCTGCTTGACACCCGAGGCCCCGAAATGCGGGTTCAGGAATTAAAAGAGAGCCTTGAACTCATTAAGGGACAAGAGCTTATACTCTCTTCAACTGATTCGGATGGCAGTAGTAACCGTGTCGGTGTCAACTATCCGGGTTTTGCCCGAGATGTCCATATAGGCTGCAAAGTCCTGCTCGATGACGGCAAACTTGCACTTGAAGTTCTCAGCATAGACGGAGATGACGTTCGCACGAAAATCCTTACCAGCGGCAAGCTCAGCAGCCGTAAGCGCGTAGCACTTCCGGACATGATAGTCAATCTGCCATCCCTTTCTGCGAAAGATGAAGAGGATATAGCATTTGGCGTAGAACAGGGAGTCGATTTCATTGCAGCATCTTTTGTCCGCCAGGCAGATGATGTGTGGGCCGTCCGAAAAATTATTGAAGCAGGTAAAGGCCAGCAAGCCATTATAGCTAAGATTGAAAACCGGCAGGGAGTAGAGAACATTGCCGAGATTCTGAAAGCTGCTGAAGGATTGATGGTTGCCCGTGGTGATCTCGGTGTGGAAATGCCCGCTGAAGAGGTGCCGGTTATCCAGAAACGCCTGATCAGGGCTGCAAACCTTTGCGGAAAGCCTGTTATCACAGCAACCCAGATGCTTGAATCGATGATTACCAACCCCTCACCTACTCGTGCTGAGGCAAGCGATGTTACCAACGCCATTTTTGATGGCACCGATGCGGTAATGCTCTCAGCGGAAACGGCCGTTGGCGAAAACCCTCTCGATGCCATACGATTTCTTACCCGTTGTGCCCAAATTTCTGAAGCATCACTGGACTACGAAGATATCCTGGCTGCTGGCCTGAGGCATCGTCGAGCCGTCGTAACAGATGCAATTTCGTATGCCAGTTGCGCTACAGCAGCGGATCTCCAGGCCGCAGCTATTATCGCCACAACCTCATCGGGTTCCACCGCCAGGATGGTTGCCCGGTACCGCCCTAAAGCGCCTATTATAGCCGTAAGCCCGAACCAGCAGACAATTCGCCAACTGCAACTCATCCGTGGCGTTGAACCCCTGCTCTGCGCCGCGGCAAGCAGTATGGACGAACAACTGGACATGTCTATCCATGCCGCTACACAGGCCAGGCTTGTACAAAACGGCGATCTGGTCGTTATCACCGCCGGGCTGCCAATCCAGACGATAGGGACAACCAATATGCTGAAAGTACACACTGTTGCAGATGTCTGCTTTAACGGCCAGGGCATAGGGTCCATGATGACGGATGGAGAAGTACGCATCATCGAAAAAGAAGAGGACTGGGCTGAGATGCCGCCCAATGCAATCGTTGTGATAACTGCGACTGATCATAGTATGCTCGACAATCTGACACGTGTCCGAGGAATAATAGCCGAGCAACCCGGCTTAACCTCTCATGCAGCTATCATAGGTCGTGAACTCGAGATTCCGGTCGTCTGCAATGTCACAAATGCTACCAAGTTATTTGAAAACGGCCAGACCGTCACCATCGACGGAGCCACCGGACAAATTTGTTACGGCAGCCTACGGGGGCAGTAGTCCACTGGAGAAAAAACACAATAAAAAAACCGCAGCCTAAGAGGTCTGCGGTTTTTTTTATTGCTATTCCACATAATATATTTCATCTGGAAAACAGAATATATTTTCGCCACTCTGGATACGAACAATTCCACATTCTCAATGTAGACAATGTTTCCCCAGGGCTGGAGACACCAGGGTTACCCCTGTTATTCGCTCGTGTTTGATCGTTTTAATAAAGAGTTGACCCAAATTCGTCGAACACCGTTTCTATAGGGATAGCAAAACCAATACCCTCAGTCCCTTGAATTATCATGGTATTCACGCCGTGTACAAAACCTTTCTCATCAATCAGCGGACCACCGCTATTACCCGGGTTGATGGCAGCATCAGTTTGCAAAAATATCTTTCCGTCAGCCTGATCCTTGCGATATCCTGAAAAAACTCCAGCTGTTACCGTATTTCTCAACCCAACCGGACTCCCTATCGTGAAAACCTTATCTCCCTGCTGGATTCGCTGAGTCGCCGGTGGTCTCTGAAGAAAGTTTATGTCATGAACATAGAGCGACATAAGCGCCAGATCGTGTTTATCGCTCACCAGGAGATAGTTGGCAACGTGGGATGTTCCATTTTCGAGAATTATTTTGATATCAGAAGGTTGGATATCTTCTTCCATGCGCGCTAACCGCCGCTCAGCCTCTTCCAGCTGGGGCATTATCTTATTCAGTTCCCGCTCACTTTCTTCAATGACAATTTTCAACTGACTTCGACCCGGACTATTCGACATCCCATTCATACGGGAGCGAAGATCCCGTATTTTCTTTTTCTCCAAATCTACCAGTTCTCGTGTAGCTTCAACTTTCCTCTTAAATTCAGAAAGCTGTGTTTTATCAACCTCTACAACATGCCTATTAGTTACGATATAATTGTCATTTACAAAAAAACCTGATCCCGTTCCCCACGGGGTTTCAATGGACACAGTGGCCTTGCGAGCCTCTTCGATGGTGCTGCCATGCGCAGAAGCATCCTTTTCATGGCTTTGCACAGGCTTCTTGACAACAGGCTGAGGAGCAGAGATTTTTTCACTGGCCACAGGTTTGCTCATTGATTGAGCCAGCGGTGGTGTTACCGGTGCAGCGTCAGGTTTTACAAAGTAATACGTTAATCCTACGGATAGAATCACAAGTACAAATGCCTGTATACCATTTCTGAGAAACTTCCCCTGTTTCTCTTTATGTGCTTCCTGTGCCGCTTTCTGTTCCTTCTGTCGTTTCTGATGGAGACTATATCTGGCAAAGATAACACCGCAAGACTCGCACTCGGCTCCTAAGCGTTGCTCATGTGCACACTTCGGACACCGAATAACTTTTACTCCCATTATTTCCTCCAGTATACAGCTCCAGAAATTTAATTATTCCGACACAGTAAAAATTCAGTATAATACACGTTTGGAATTCAACCTGACCTGAGCCATACATCACCCGCTCATTCATCGAATTACTCACAAAATAACAAACACCCTGAAATACTGCAATATTTTGCAGTGTTAAAAACATAATCACGAAACAGGATTCAAGCCATGGCACCATTACAGATCAGATCCAATATCATTATCCCTGAAAATGAAATCGAAATTACTGCCATCCGTGCCCAGGGGTCAGGTGGGCAAAATGTTAATAAGGTCTCGAGTGCCATACATCTCCGATTTGATATCCCTGGCTCATCTCTGCCACAGCAGATAAAAGAGCGACTCCTGGCGATGCATGATAGTCGGCTCACCGCTGATGGTTGTATTATTATTAAAGCCCAGCAATACAGAAGTCAGGAAAAGAACAGAGAAGACGCGCTGCAACGACTTGCACACATCATTAAGCAGGCGACTGTCGTTCACAAAAATAGAAAGGCTACGCGTCCAAGCAAAGCCGCACGAGCCAAACGACTTGAGAGTAAGACAAAGCGGGGAAAGATCAAAGCAATGCGTAAAAAAATTGAGTAGAATTTTAGCAGATTTCCATTTTAACTAGAGAAATGAATAGCAGAGGAGAGAATACAATATACACAGTATACCTTCATCGAGAGTCACAGAATATCCGTGATCTTGTATATTTTCCCATCTCTGAAAATGATTTCTGAAAGCGCCTTGAAACTTAGAGTATCGCCCTCCTTCATCCCATCTGTAAAATCCTTTGCCAGAACACCTGAATAAGAGACTTCCACAATAACCTGATCATCTTTTTCATAGTATTCCATAACCGTCTGCTTACGGGATGAAAAAAGCGTCTCTCCGTGTTCAACCAGGCTCCGAAAATCATCAATACCTAACGCACTCACCGCCACTTCGCCATTTGCAATGCTTTTGAACTCGATGGCAGGATGAAGCAGCGCAATCATGGCCTCTACGTCAAACGCATTGTACGCATGGACATAGTGTTCAATAATCGTCTGTCTTTCTTCCGTATTCATAGCCCGCCCTCCATTGTTCAGAGCGTTTACATCATAATGCAGCTGGTGTTGGGATACAGAAAACATAACTTCTTTCCTTATATTTATTTCCTAGCCCGCATTTTTCATGAACATTTCGCAAATACCGGATCGGCCAGAACTGAGCAGCATTGGTGCAACATGTTCATAGGGTACTATTATTTCCGATTTATTCGATCTCTCGGAAAGCCGCACTATTTGCGGTGCATACAGGACAATTCTCCGGCAATCCCCCTGTAGCGGCATACCCACAAAACTGGCAAACATAATAATTTTGGTCAGCAACTATTTTCACATCACCTGTCTCCCTGGAATAGAAAGCTTGATTTCTGCGTTCAGCTGCTCGCATTTGTGATAGTGCCTGCATCAAAGGTTTATCCCCCACCTCCTCGGCCCTTTTCAAATCTTCAGATAATTTCTCTAAAGTTTCGGCAAGTTCCTTTTCAAAAACAGTAGCAATATAGCCTTCTGACAAATCCAGCCTGCCTCTGATTGAATTCAATAATCGACGCGCCTGAACCGATTCAGATTCAGCAATCACCCGCATCAAATGACTGACTTCGAGTCTTCCCTCTTTGCGTGCTTTGTGGGCATACACTTTTTTTCTAGCTGACGCTTTTATAAGCAACCCAAGAGTCTTCAACAGTTTTCTCCTCATCATTTCCCCCGATTGCTTCACTACTACTCGATATAAGATATTGCCCAGCGTTTATTACACCTTATGTTCAATTTCCGGGTATAATTTAGCCTCACATTCCGGACAAATCCCATGACTGAATTCTACCTCAGATTTCTTATGAATATACGATTCGATCTGCTCCCAATATCCTGCATCTTCCCGCACTTTGTTACACAAAGTGCAAATTGGCAACAGACCGGTCAGCCGCTTTATTTCAAACAGGGCG
Organism: Desulfopila sp.; assembly: GCA_041582995.1. Lineage (GTDB taxonomy): Bacteria > Desulfobacterota > Desulfobulbia > Desulfobulbales > Desulfocapsaceae > Desulfopila. The sequence continues at coordinate 6,181 of JBFHGS010000048.1, forward strand.
CTCTCCTTCTCTTCAAGGTTGCGTTGCAAACGTAAACCCAAAAGAGTAACTAGCCAGATGACACCTATCGCAAGACTTATATTTATAAGAATGCTCAGCATTTCACCACTTGCAGGAGAAATAAAAATACCGATTATTCCAAGAAATGATACCGCAGCAGTCACATACAACAACATAGTGGTATTACGGGATCGCATTGCTACAACCAGCGGCAGTGTATACAGCAACCCCAGGACTATCTTCGGAGGTACAAAGATATCCAGTATAAAAATTAACAACATTATACTGATAGAACCAGTTATGATTCTATATTCTGACTGATCGGGATCGAAGTAATTCCGAAACATATGCCCACTCCCTCATCAGATGCACTACGGCAATTTAATTCATGTACTATCCGTCAATACAGACAGTTAAAATTCACCGTATGAACAAACAACAATTAAGGCCTAAACCTCACTCATGAACGTATATGGCCTGATACAAAGATCAAAAAATGGTCAGCAACAATATTCAGCAATAGTGTATTCAGCAGGAATAAACAGCTTAGTCATCGTACCTCAAACACGACTGCTTATCATTGTTATACTACAGATCACCCTTGTTATTTAAGCAGTAACTGACTTTAAGCAAATATAACGTTGCCACAACTCACGCCGAGTTCTGCAGAAACATGTCGAAAGCACGAGGTACAAAACACTCATTAACGACCAAAAAGATCTATCTGATTACCTCTAATCCTCAGCTTCGCAATTCGGGATACAGATTGATTTTTTCTGCATCTGACTGAAGGGACGGATTTTTTTCACGTCTATTGGTGAAAATCAGGTAAGCGAGGACTCCGATCTGTCTCCCGGTTTATAAAAGAAAAATACAATCCGTCCCCTACTCTCATCCTTTTGCGACAGACTGAGCTTCAGGGGTAATCACAAAGATCTATGTACAATCATTTCGGCATACTGAATACGGTCGGAAAATGAACAAGAACAATATCAGCTATCTTCTCTTCATCACTTTATATTTATCAGGGAATCTTCCATGTTAGGCTTTTGATTGCAAGCATATTTTCACTTATCGACAAAATAATCCTCACAATCGTGAGCAGTTACATGTCAAGATTATTTCATAAGCGGACAATCCACCTTTAATTACGACGTAATGAAGATCTTCTCTAGTATATGCAAGCAATAACAAAAGAATAATGAAATGCGGGAATAGTGTTCATTACACCACCTGAGAAAGCAGAACTACTCAACATTGATGGAGCAAAACATTACTACAAATGACCAAAGGAGTTCAGTTGGAACTTACACCTTTCAGACCTGACCAGGATTTCTCATATATTTCTCATATATTTCTCATACAACTGAATAAAGTAAGAACCAGCAGAGCTGGAATCAGCTGACACTCCTCACTACCGTTTCAATTCAGCGTCAAAAAGTGAGTTTTCCGGTATCGGAGAGACCTGCTATCTTTTTTTTCTGAGAAGAATAACGTCATTTCCGATAAAAAACAGATCAGACTGAAAACGATACGCCAGGTAATCAAACGTATCCCTGCTGAAAAAACAGATATGGGTTAAATCACGAATGTAGTGCCAGTTACTGAATGCCTGCTTATCAAGCACCATCTTTGTCATCAGGGCCAACCAACCACCAGTCCTTAATATTGAAAAAAGCAGCTCAAATTCTACCGAGGGTATACGCAGATGCTCAATTACCTCCGTAGCACAGATGAAATCATATTCTTGCGCCAGCACCTCTTTGTTATCGTGATAGAAAGGATCATAGAGCTCCATCCTATGCCCCTTTTCCTGCAGCATCTCTGACAACGCCGGACCCGGTCCACAACCAAAATCCAGCCCCTTACACGCATTGGGCAGTTGTTCAAGCAGCGGGACCGTCACACGTGAAAGAAATTTTCGATAGCCTTTATCTTCAACATCATTTGTATGCAGATCATAAATCGCTTTTTCCTGTTTGAGATTCAGCCAGAAAATGTGAGGAACAAAGACAAGCCGGCAATGATTACATCGGAGGTAATCCCTGTTCTTGTCTCTGAAGTAATGATTCAGGTCGTTATTGTTGCATAAAGGGCAACTCTCTACCACACGTTCCTCCATCGTCTGATCATTACATGGAATATTACTTTTGCATTGCTCTCAGCCTGATATTTCTCTATTACCGCCCCCCCGCCAGCCATTGAATCATCGGTTCAATACTGCAGCCCATACGTTTATGAAAATAACTCGACGGGCTGTTTACCGAGGAAGTACAGGGTAGAACAACAGTTCGTTCCCAGTACCTACCCGAAAAGTCGGCATTGCAAGACCAAACCAATTCAGCAGGTTCTCGATTCAGGGTAAACACCAACCATATGATTATTTCCTTCCCACAGGTCGGTCTACGGTACAAATTTAATCAGGAATCAACGAAACAATTGGTTGATACTCGTCAGGAGTGGTGTTGCAGATTTGAGGTATGCTGAAGAACATCCGCAGAAAAGCACTATCACGTAGTCAATAGATAATTCAAGATTAAGCCGTGTGTCCAATTTTTACCACAGACGTGTGGTCGTCATCACGTACTGAGAGAAAAATTGAACACACAAAACTGATTCCAGGATTGCGGGGGCGTTCTCTTATGCCCAATATTCAGAGGTCAGCTGAAAACGCTATCTCAGAAGTCAACGTTCCGGGAAAAGCTTCGTAGACATGTCATTGTGGCATCCACTGCATTTCAAAATGAATATCAGTTTCTGCATACACCTCGAAACCATGTCTTTTATAAAAGGCTTCTGCCGGATTACTTTTAAGTACCCTGAGGATAAGTTTTTTCCCGACCCTCTCAGCTTCATCTATAATATCAAGTAACACGGCTGTCCCCAGTCCCTGATTTTGATATCGTCGCTCTATTTGAATTTCAGCAAGGTAAATCTCTTCCGGTTGATAGACACGCCTGATAAATCCGGCAATTCTGCCAGCTACTTCTATTATTTCGACTTCTTCTGGATCAAATTCATCTCGAAACATATCAGGATCCCAACTGCTGACACGCTCCACATATTCCTTCATGTTACGGGCATAGAGTCGGTCAAGGTAGTCAAGTTCATCAAACCAGGCTTTTCGGGTTGTATACTTCATGGTATGCAGGTTAACACTTTCTCGGTTAGGAAACTCTGATGAGTTAATTTTTTATCCAGGAATAACTCTCCGGCCATTCCTCTTCATTACGATAACTCGAACTGAATTCACGCGTTATCGTCTTCACTCTGCTTCTGCAATTAAAAGTACAATAGACGAAATTCACTGTCGAGTCATTCCAGCTCGATCGTTGATTTTTCTGTCCAAGTTGCTTCTTAGTGTTGAACTCAACTTGTAATTCTACACACAGAAGCCGGTTGATATCAAGGTTGTGATCCGCAAGGTCCCGTACCATCCAGTCTCGTATTCGATTCACTATACGAAAAGAATCAATAGCATTACCATCATGGAAACATTGCTCGGTCAACATATTTATGTATAAGGTTCCCCTTTTTAACTCTGCCAGTCGTTTATAATCGAACATTAGTTCCCAGCCACAGAACATTTGTCCAAGATTGTGTGCATGATGTTTAAGACGCTTTATGCTCATAAAATTCCTCTCACACTATGCTGCCCTGGTAACATAAGCCGAAAATCTGCCACCTGATACCCCGTACATTCTCGCACCAGCTCACGGCATACCTACCCCCTTGATGCACGATGTCTCAAAAACATAAGCACAAATCATTACAATAAACATGGTTTCCGGTAACGACCATGAAAAGCCACTCTGCTCCACAGAATAGCTGCCTGAATCATACTGCTCGCAGTATGATTCAGAAGCAAAAAAGCATCAGACACTTTCCTGTATTTTGACGCTACAATAGCACCATCAATGCAACAAGCTCAAATTATAATAGAGTTTTTATACCATCATATTTTCAGGCCACATAGCGGTTTTCCAATGGGCCAGCCCAGTCAACCTTCCAGTATCTTATCATGATTCAGGTCATTGGAAACACAATAAAGATGAATATTCAAGCACTTTCACATACCAGCATCACAAGAAAACAACCTCTGTGAAAGAGGTAAACTATGGTTTCACAATAAGCATAAAGCAATCAGCTTACCTGCGGAGCGGTCGGCACGGATAAATTCAAGCCAACTGTTAAGCAAAGGTCTCCTGAGCCGATATATAGCTCCACATTCCCAATAGAATAGAACCGGAAACGCGCTCATGAAGCTGTTGCGTATTCGGATAACAGGTTATAAATACGAGACCTTCTCATGAGCTGAGCCGGTAACCAGTATGTCACTGAGTAGATCAGAAATAATGACGTTTGTGCCAATAATTACCCTGTGCCATAGTAGCTGCACAACTTCCGGCGCACAGGTTGTACTGGAAAAGCGACAAAGCTGATACCAGTGCATGAATCCGCATTCCTGTTGCACGGCAATAGCCGCGGCGATCACGCTTTTTACATCCTGGGTCAGGCATCAGCCGCAAACAGTATCTGATCAGCGGCAACAGCACTTATTTTTGGTCCAAAACTTTTTATATTGCTCAAAGTTGCATTATGATGAACACGAATCTGCGCCGCTGTTGCATGCTTCTTATCATGAGTTGTGTGGCAATCGGCTACCAATTGCACCGAATATCCATGAGCTGCACTGCGGCGGACAGTAGTATCCACACAGAACTCTGAAGCATATCCACAAACAACCAGGTTATCGACCTCCAACCCTTGCAACTGGGCTGCAAGCGGTGTTCGGAGAAAAGAATCAGGGGTGGTTTTACGTATTTTCAGATCATTCCCACCGACGGTCAGATCTGCTTGTAATTGCCAGCCGTCACTGGCATATGCAAGGTCACTGCCTGCTTGTTCATGCTGGATAAAAATGACAGGAACATCTGAAGCTCTCGCTCGAGTGGTCAAAGCGTTAATACGTTGCACAACATCATCGGCTTCATACGGTCTGGGATCTCCATTAAAAAGTCCTGCCTGCACATCAATTACCAAAACTGCTGTTTTCATACCTGTATTTCCTGAAATATATGAAATCACCCTATAGTAAACCAACCGTTACTCATATCAAAGACGCTTACTTAATTTAAAGATATCTGATGACACCTCAATTTTAGCTTGATCAGGTGAGGAGTATTCGTCGAACAATGGAGTGGGTGATCGTATCTGAACCAACTTTAGTGGACAGGACCTGGCTCCCTGATATATACCTGACTCTTTACACCACGCCATTCTTGCTGAAAAGAGAGGTAACAAGAGAAGTGTTATACTCATATTTTGTATAAATTTGCAGCATAAACTCCTTCCTGCTTCGCCCGTATTACTCATAAAAAGACATGGAAACAGTTTCACCAATGCCTGCGTTCCTGCATGAGAATTGTTGCGCAATACTTTTATTCTCATTTTTTTAATAGTACCTCATAGTGAGAGAACTCTTTCTGACTACTCAGCATTTTGTATAATACACCATGACCTCGCATCTTCTTGACAAGAATAATTACCAGATAATCATTGCAAATACGGTGGAGATCTGTTAGATAGAACGGCTTTTGTTTGAGTGTCGGACCAGGAAGAAGTAGTGACTGTGAATTGCTGAGATCTGGAGAGACACGTACAGGCGGCGAATCGGGTGAATATACCCCCATCGTGTGCACAAGTAATGCCGCCTATTTTCTTTCCCTTGCAGATGTGTTTGCTCGTGTCTCCTCTGGGATCAACCCACTATTTACAGGATTTACTATGTCGAAAGATTTTCTTTCTGTTATGCCGCAGGACTTTTCGGAACTCGGCCTCATCGAACCATTGATCAAAGCCCTTGATAAAGCTGGTTATTCTGAGCCGACTCCTATTCAGGCAAAGATGATTCCGCATGTTATGGCAGGCCATGATGTTGTCGGCCAGGCCCAGACAGGAACCGGAAAAACAGCTGCCTTCGCACTTCCTCTTCTCAATAAACTGAAACCCGGAAAAAAGGCACGCCCACAAGTACTCGTACTTACTCCTACCAGAGAACTGGCAATTCAGGTTTCTGAATCGTTTAAGACCTATGGCGAAAATATACCCAATCTGCGTATATTGCCCATTTTCGGTGGACAGGATTACTCTATACAGCTCCAGCAACTCGAGCGCGGTGTACAGGTTGTTGTTGGTACGCCGGGCAGGGTCATGGACCATATCCGACGTGGTAGCCTTGACCTCAGCACCATTCAAAGCCTTGTGCTCGACGAAGCTGATGAAATGCTCAAAATGGGCTTTCTTGATGATGTAGAATGGATCCTTGAGAAGGCGCCAGCAGAGCGTCAGATTGCTCTTTTCTCTGCTACTATGCCTTCATCTATCCGCCGTATAGCCGGAACCTACCTGAATAATCCTATTGAGATTACCATTCAGAATAAAACAGCCACCGCCTCCACCATCAGCCAGCACTATCTGGTTACTCATGGCTTCAATTACAAAAAGGACGCTCTTGCGAAAATCCTTGAAGCTGAAACTTTTGACGGCATGCTGATCTTTGTTCGCACTAAATTACAGACGGTTGAACTCGCAGAGCAGATTACAGAACTTGGCTACTCCTGCGCCGCTCTTAATGGTGACATTGCCCAGAGCCAGCGACTTCGGACTGTTGAACAGCTGAAAGCCGGTAAACTCGACATTCTTGTCGCAACCGACGTTGCCGCTCGCGGCCTTGATGTTGAAAGAGTTAGCCACGTACTGAACTTTGACATACCTTTTGACACCGAAGCATACATTCACCGGATCGGTAGAACCGGTCGCGCCGGACGTAACGGCAAAGCGATTCTTTTTCTCACCCCGCGTGAACGCTCCATGCTGAAATCGATTGAACGTGCCACACGGCAAAAAATCGACGCTATGAATCTGCCTACTATCGCAGAGATAAATGCCAAGCGAATCGATGAGTACAAAGAGAAGATTTCTGCAACACTGGCCAGTGACTGTACGTTCTTTGCCCAGCTTGTCGACGAGTATTGCCGTGAGAATGACACTCCTGCAGATCTTGTCGCGGCCGCTCTTGCCAAAATGGCTCAGGGCAAATCCCCTCTACTGCTTAAAGAGGAGCCGAAAGCGAGAAGTGCCCGTCCTGCTAAATTTGCAAAAGAAGACACCCGCGACAAACGAACCGAACGCAGACCTCGAAAAACCAGGACTGAAACCGGTCGTCCTGAAGAGGGAATGGACAGATACCGTATTGACGTCGGTGATGCTCACGGTGTAAAACCAGGCAATATCGTTGGTGCCATAGCCAATGAGGCCGATATCAGTAGCGATCACATAGGCCGTATTGCAATTTTTGACGATTACAGTACAGTGGATCTTCCCTATGGAATGCCAAGCGATATCCTGAAGCTTCTGCACGGTGTACGAATAAATGGTCGCCCGATGAAAGCCCGCAAGGATGATTCTGCAGCCCAAGGCGGTGGACCTGTCCCTGCTGGACGTTATGGAAAAGGCGGCCCCAGCCGCGACAGCCGGAGCAAAGGGTTTTCTAAAGCTCCACGGCGCAAAAATCCAACCAGGGACCGCGCTGTATCTGCAAAATGATGAAGTAATCATTGGTGGAAACAGGATGAGAAAGATTGTTCTCTCTTAAAATACTCTTCCTTTGCAGCCACCTGCAGCAGAAACATATTGTTTTATATCTGGGCGGGCCATTCAATTGAATGCCCCGCCCGATTTTTTTTATACTTTTACATTATTTATTCTATATCATGCTGCAAAACACCTTTTGTCACATACCCGGTATTGGCCCGGCAACCGAGAAACGCCTCTGGGCCGCAGGTGTTACCAGCTGGGACAAATGGCAGGATCCTACGCCACTGCGCCTGCCAAACAGCAGCAAACTCGAAATCTATGATCTGCTGACAAGTTCGACTGAAGCTCTTACCGAAAACCCGACGTTTTTCACCAGTCGCCTTGCAGCCCATGAAGTCTGGCGAATATTCCCCCAATACCGTCACCAGACTGCCTATATTGATATAGAAACAACCGGGCTCAGTGAAGACGCGGATCTCACCACAATCGCCCTGTATGACGGCTGCGACGTAAAATACTACGTCAATGGCAAAAATCTTGATCAGTTTCTCGAAGACATCTGGAACTATACTGTCCTGGTAAGCTATAACGGCAAATCTTTCGACATACCGTTCCTTGAGAGATATTTTAGAATTACCCTTAATCATGCTCAGATCGACCTGCGATATGTACTGGCACGTCTCGGGTTTAAAGGTGGGCTTAAGGGATGTGAGAAAATGCTGGGTATCGATCGAGGCGGACTGGACGGAGTTGATGGGTATTTTGCCGTGCTGCTCTGGAAAGAGTATCAGACCTATAACGACCAGGCCGCACTTGAAACACTGCTGGCATATAACATCGAAGATACGGTCAACCTTGAACAGTTGATGGTTGAAGCATACAACCGTAATATCGCTCAAACACCATTTTCCAAGGAATTAAAACTGCCATATGCCCAGGCGCCAAGATTACCTTTTCAGGCCGATGCAGCAACCGTGGAGCGCGTCAAACGCCGATATTCCATGTAGAGCAACTGCCAAAATTCCGCAAAGATGCTGATTACACGTTTATAACATCACCTTCACGGGCAAAAAACACTTCTGTGTCACCATATTTTCCGGGCTCACAATAATCTTTCGCCATCGCATCTATCTGATCGTCTGTGCGGTCCGGGTCGTGATGAAAGAGCGCCAGTCTTTTTACTTTCACCCTGTTCGCGGATTCGATGACATGCTCAAACGTTGAATGGCCCCAGCCTACTCTGCCGTTTTTATATTCCGCTGCAGTATACTGACTGTCATGTATCAGCAAGTCAGCCCCTGCATAAAATTCCTCAATAACCATATTCTGTTCTTTCGCAACCTCTTCTCCTTCATACGCCATAGCTTCATCGTAATCTGGATGCTCAGGATCGGTGATAAAGAGATTTCGAAACGGCTCGGTATCATAGCAGGTACAGACTTTTTTACCCTCATGCTCAAACCTGTAGCCAAGAGCCGTAATCGGGTGGTTCAACAGTTTTGTTGCTACTTTCAGACCGTTACCCATATCAATGGAAGGATCCTCCTTCAGCCTGATATACTCTATATCCGAAGTCAGCTCCCCCATATTCACAGGAAAATACCGGTACTTCATCTGGCCACCGACAACATCCTCAAGAGGATCATCCTCAAATGTTACGGGGCCGAAGACCTTCAATCTGGTACCGGGAATATATATGGGCGTAAAATACGGGAAGCCCATTATATGATCCCAGTGAGTATGGGAAAGAAAAATAGACGTGTCAATCGGACCTTTGGGCAAGTCGTTAGACAGCAGAAAGGTGCCGAGTTCACGAATTCCGGAACCGGCATCCACGATAATCAACCGTTCCTCTTTGCCGACACGCAATTCAATACAAGCACTGTTCCCGCCATATTTCTGAGTTTTCGGCCCCGGACAGGGAATAGATCCACGGACACCCCAAAACCTGATTTTCATAGCACTCCCGTTTAAATCTGAAGAAATATTTCAGCCTTACGTATTTCTTCCTGAACACTTGCACCAATATGTCCGAAATCTTCAAGGCTAATATCAAGCACTTCGAGAAGAAGGAGAATCTCTCCTTCATCTGGAAAGGAGTTACCAGCTGAACCTATATCGAGAATGTTGGTGTAAATATTACCAAGGGCAACAAATCCTACCTGTTTTGCCAGATTACCTTCCAGACCGTTCACATCATGATGCCGCGAGATACAGGTGGTAATGACCTCGTTGAGCTTCCATTTCTCAGCAATCATCAACCCGACTTCCTGATGATCAATGCCCATGATTTCCCGCTCGACCTCAATCAGCGGCAACTGTTCATTTTTAGCAATTTTCAGAACCTCAATATACTCGTCACCAAAGGGAATTTTCCCAAGATCGTGTAATAGACCGGCAACAAAGAGTTCCTCGCGTTCAACAACAGGCACATCCTTGATTGAAGCCAGCATTTTAGCGCTTACGCCGGCACCAATGGTATGCGCCCAGAATCGAGAGGTCGGCAAAACCTTGGATTTTTTTGCACCGGCAACTGTACGGATAATGGCAGTACTGAGAGCCATATTCTTCACAGTGTTCATACCGAGCATAGTGATAGCACGGGTAAGTGAAGTGATTTTGGTTACCAGCGAGTAATACGCAGAATTGATCAACTTCAACACCTGACCGGTAAGTACCGGGTCAAGAGAGATGACTTTGTTCAGTTCATTCGGGGAAGCATCAGTGCGGCTGCATATTTCCATAACCTTGCCGACTGTCGTTGACAGACTCGGCATCTTCTGGATGAACCGTTCAATATCCCTTCTCTGTTTATCTTTATCAAAACTCATGTGATCACGTTCCTGAAGAGCCTAAAATTTCAATAACATGCAGCTCGGTAACACAACAATACAGCATTGTATCCAAAGATACCCGTCAGGTCAAGAAACTGCAGTTAACAGCTGCTATACAATACGGAAAAGAGTATCACATCGTATACTGTCAGCTTAACTTTCGTTACTGAATTTCACGGCATCTTCATAACGAAGTGTCGTTCCGCCGAAGATATCAAGGGCACTGCCAATGGTAGCATCCATTCTTCCCTGCCCTATCTCACGGATAAGCTGCATATCGCCAAGATCACGGATACCACCTGCGTACGTTACGGGAATCGGAGACCACTGAGCGAGTTTTTTCACCAGATCAACTTCAATACCGGAGCATTTACCTTCCACATCTGCTGCATGAATGAGAAACTCATCGCATGACAGAGCGAGTTTTTCAAGCACTGTCGCTGTTATCACCACATCCGTAAACTTCTGCCAACGATCGGTCACAATATAGTATTCGTCATTTTTTCGACGACAACTGAGATCAAGGACAAGTCGCTCCCTGCCAACGGCCTGGACAAGTTTTTCCAGTCGCTGGATATCTATATTTCCGTTTGAAAAAACATATGAAGTCACAATCACATGAGATGCACCAGCCTCAAGCCATTCTGCACCATTTTCAGCAGTGATACCACCACCTATCTGCATGCCTCCGGGCCAGGCGGCAAGTGCATCCCGTGCTGCCTCGTCATTACCAGGTCCCAGTTTTATGATATGTCCGCCGGTGAGATTGTCTGCACGATATAATGCTGCAAACCATGATGAAGGCTTTTCGGCCGTGAAATTTGTTTTCAATGTTTCCGGATTATCGTCACTGAGCGATGAGCCAACAATCTGTTTCACTTTGCCGCTATGAAGATCTATACAGGGTCTAAATTTCATGATGTCCTTATGGTAAAAAAAAACGGGATATCCGCCTGAGCGGAAATCCCGTTTTTTATACTATGCTGTTACTGCTCAGCGCTGCTGATCATAATCTCCCGCTACTTACCCTTTCTGGATAAGCATGGTAGAAGGATCAAGCTTTAAAGTGGTGCCTGGATCAACAGTACACTCTTCGCACTTGAGAATATCAAGATTCATCTCATCGCCTTGTGGGTTAATGAGCAGAACGGTATCGAACAGGTCATCAAACTCGTGACACGGAGCAGGCACACCGTCCGAACTGACACGATCATCTTCACGATGACGAACAGCTGAAAACCAGATCATTTTCAAGCCACGCTGCTCCATGAAATCACGCATTTCCTGAATGGAGTCACGGCTGGCGGTACCGAAGTCAAAACCATCGATAATAAGACATTCAGGTTTATAAATATTCTGTTCAACCAGATCGTCGAGACGTTCTTCAAGAACTGCCTTGGAAAAAGAGCTCTCGTTGAATGTCATGATCATTCTGTTCTTCATGACTGCAGGAATAGACTCAACTTTCTCTCCATCTGTCAAAAGAGAAAGAATATCGTCATACCAGGTTCTGGTTTTGTTAACAGTCTGACCGATGGATACATGCAAAACTTTGTTGCCGACGAGCATGCAATCAAGTGCAAACTGGACAAGAACTGCAGTTTTTCCGAGTCCGGCTCTGGACATAACCAGACCCATATTGCGGATTCCATCTTTAGCCTTTTTCTCAAGACCAAGGGCCTTGAGCGGATTATTGACTACTAAATCGTTGTTTGCCATGGCAAATCACCTCTTAATATTTCGTGTTAACTTGCACTTCGTGTAATGCAGCCAACAGTCAGGTGCAAAGAATGCACCTGATATAGTCTCTATCTAGTACGATATGGCTTTATAATCAACCGTTCTTCTGCTCAGCCTGGTACGCTTTGACCAGCTCTTCGCTAACACCCTTCGGAACAGGTTTGAAGCTTGAGAACTCCATGGTGAACTCCGCCTTGCCCTGAGTAAGAGAGCGAAGGATGGTTGAATAGCCGAACATCTCAGAAAGTGGTACTTCAGCCTCAATTACGGTGTACAGACCTTCTTCAGTAGTACCAATGATCATACCGCGACGCTGATTGATAGAACCCATAATACCGCCTTGGAACTCAGAAGGCCCTTCAACAGCAACTTTCATGATCGGCTCAAGGATCTGCGGCTTGGCTTTCATGTAACCTTCCTTGAAAGCGCCTAAAGATGCAAGCTGGAAAGCAACGTCGGAGGAGTCAACCGCATGGAAAGCACCGTCATTGATGGTGCAGCGAACACCGGTAATCGGAGCGCCGATAAGTGAACCTTTGGCAACCGCTTTCTGGAAACCTTTTTCACAGGAGCTGATAAATTCGCGTGGGATAACACCACCAACGATGTTATCAACAAATTCGAAATCACCCTCTTCAAGCGGCTCAAGGAAACCGGCAACACGACCAAACTGACCGGAACCACCAGTCTGCTTTTTATGAGTGTAGTTGAAGTCGGCACGCTGAGAAATAGCCTCGCGGTAAGCAACACGTGGAGCACCTACCTCAACTTCCGCTTTGTACTCACGTTTCATGCGCTCGGTATAAACTTCAAGATGCAGCTCACCCATACCGGAGATAATGGTCTCACCGGTCTCTTTATCAACAAAAGAACGGAAAGTCGGATCTTCTTTGGTAAAACGATTCAGCGCTTTTGACATATTAACCTGCGCCTTATTATCAATCGGTGTGATAGCAAGAGAAATAACCGGCTCAGGGATATGCATGGAAGTCATTGAACAGGCAATCTTGTCATCACAGAAAGTATCACCTGATGCGCAATCTATTCCGAAGAGTGCTACGATATCGCCTGACCCGCAAGACTCGATCTCTTCCATTTCATCTGAGTGCATACGGCAGAGACGACCAATCTTCACTTTCTTGCCGGTACGCATGTTAAATACCGTGTCACCCTTCTGCAGAGAACCCTGATAAGTACGGATATAGGTCAACTGTCCATAACGTCCGTCCTCAAGTTTGAAGGCAAGAGCTACAAGAGGATCTTCAGGATTGTTGGTTACAGCAATCTCTTCCTCGTTATTTTTCAGATCAAGTGCGTAGTTAAGAACGTCTTTTGGACCCGGCAGATACAGTCGGACCGCATCAAGAAGCTTCTGGACACCTTTGTTCTTGTAAGCAGAACCCATCAATACAGGGGTAAATTCAAGAGCAAGAGTACCTTTTCGTACAGCTTCCCAGATGAGCTCATGTGGAATATCTCCACCTTCAAGCACTGCTTCCATCAAATCTTCAGAGAACATGGAGATCTCTTCAAGCAATGATTCACGTCTCTCTTCTGCTTCATCAAGCAAATGTGCAGGAATCTCTTCCACACGGATCTTTTCGCCGTTTTCGCCATCAAAATACATAGCTTTCATGAGTACAAGGTCGACAAGACCCTCAAGCTCACTCTCAAGGCCGATCGGCATCTGCATCATGTGTGCGTTGAGTTCAAGCTTTTCTCTGAGCTGCTTGGTAACTTTTGCAGGATTGGCACCGGTACGGTCACATTTATTGATAAAAGCAACACGCGGAACGTTGTATCGGGTCATCTGGCGGTTTACGGTAATTGACTGAGACTGAACACCACCTACGGAACAGAGTACCAGAATTGCACCGTCCAGAACCCGAAGAGCACGCTCAACTTCAACGGTGAAGTCTACGTGGCCCGGGGTATCGATGATGTTGATATCGATATCTCCCCAGGAGCAGTAAGTAGCCGCAGACTGAATTGTAATTCCGCGCTCTCTCTCCAGTTCCATGGAGTCCATTTTCGCGCCTACACCATCTTTTCCGCGAACTTCATGAATCGCATGAATTCTGTCTGTATAGAACAGAATACGTTCGGTCAAGGTGGTTTTTCCCGAATCGATATGGGCACTAATACCAATATTACGTACTTTCGATAAATCTTTCATGGCTGCTATCCTCTACCAACTCTGCACACCGGAAGCTTTCCGGCCCCACTGTCAATCGTTTGGGTAATGAAAAAAATAAGGAGCTACAGCTCCCTGCAACTCCTTATTGAACTGATCTGTTTCGTATCAAGTCAGGAATTGAACACTGTTATCATCGCCCCGCGTATTTCCCGGGGGCTTTCGGTTCTTCTGTAGTACTTGTCGCTGTTGACCTTGTAAGTGACTATAACAAAAGGACATCAACGGAAATTCTGCAGAAACCGTCCTTATCAGGAGTGGATCTCAACCTGACAATTAAAAAGTTCCTCAGAAAACCGGGCACATTACATCAGACCTAACATTAATGCTATAAAAAAAATACACGCGAACGCTTTTTGCAACCCCTCGTCTGTTGAATATCCAACGCACTTGATCACCGTTTTTCCTGTTAACACAGTAAGTAAAAACAGGTGAATCAACAAAAGCTGTCAGTCCCATTTACAAACATAAGAAACTTTCAGCATGCAATTTTATGAAACATTTTTCTCACTGCGAAATACTGACAATAAGGTACGTCTGTAATCAATTAAGCACTCAACAAAATAACATCAAGCATGAATTACGCAAATTCAACGAGAAAGACCGCATATACGCAACATCCATATCGGTTGCACATGCATTTACTGACAACCCTGAAAAACACAGGCATGAGTTAGGCAATAAGGGCAACATCTCGAACCGTGAACCAGCTCAGCAAACATAGTGAAGTGTTACGTGTCAGGTAAGAGATGCGCACAACTATTTATGTTGCAACCATTTAATATTAGGTTAAATGCTGTATTTTATGGAGTTACCTGTGACGAATGCACTTCACGCCTCACCCTTCACTCCTGCCCCTCACCTGTTCAAGCTGAGCCTCAAGAGTAATCAGATAGTTTATCAGACTCGCTGTTCTCGCTCTCAGCATCATAATTTCTATATTTTCTAAATACGCGAAGAGTACAGTTTATATCCAACAGCGGTTATGCAAATGTATTGATGAATGTGCATAGTTCTGAGCGAACCAGACATTGTTGATGTGCTCCCAGGAACTATTTCACAATAATTTTCTCAATTTTTATTAAATACGAGAATCCTTTAAATACATATATCGATTCTCGATATAATGAACTCTTTACATTTCAACAAATACGCCAGGACACCTCATATTCCGACCACAACATACATCCCATCCGCATCTGTGTATAACAGAGAAGAACATTCCCCTAACCCTTTCATTCATCCATATCTTTATCCACTTTGAAAAATATTCAACTCCGGAACAAAAGAGATTGAAAAAGAACATTGACAAATCATATTTCAGTATAGTCTCTTTATGTAACTTTTTTATCTATATTCGATACATACCAGTACATTATACTTATTTATGATTAGGCTAAATTCCTTTGTAAAAATATTATCTGTGGGAGAAATGAGTACTAAAAAACTCAATCGTATTGCGTTTCTCTGCCCAATTATTGCCCTTATCTTTGCTGTAAACGGAAATGCACAATATGAAGATACCAATAGTAACTCAACATGTACTTCCGACATTTACAGCGACAACTCATACCTCAAAAAAGCGAATTCCTTCTTTGCTTATGACGATGTTTATTTGAAGTTCGATTGCTCAATTTCCACGCCAGGCGATCACACTATAAATCTAGAATGGACTAGCCCGAAAGGTGAACTGCAAAGAAACAGTTCACACTCATTCGTTATAAATGCACATCAGAGCTATGTGGCATTTTTTTCCTTCAAATTGAATCGGAAAGGAATATTCAGTCAGATTTTATCAGGGGAAGAATTTGCCGCAAGTCAGTATGGAGAGTGGAAAATAATATCATATTTGGATGGTCACAGAATCGGCGAAAACCTGTTTCACATTGTTAAATAACCTATAAGGAATGAGATGGACATTAGAAAGACACTATTTAAAACAATCATATGCTTATCAACTGTATTTCTCCTTGCAGCGTGTGATGATGACGACAACGATAAACCACAAACCACAGTCACCAGCAAAGGCCTTAACTGCAGTTCTGCCCGGGGAACGTATACCGTAACTAAAACTATCGAAGCAGATGGGGACAAAGAAGCCACAACAGAGACGACGACTATTGATATCGGCTCCACTTGCTCATTCAGCCTGCACAGCGAAACTCTGGGCAGCGCCTCTGGAACATTAACAAGTGTCAATGGACACACATACACAGGTACAGGAACCAGTAAGCACTTCTGCCGAGGAGCGTTTGACTTTTCAATAATAGTGAATGACAATGCTGTCAGCTATGTTCTTGAATGCAGATAGCTTTTCATTCACCTGAACACCTGAAAAATATCAGGCAAGAGAATAATTCGCTGCCCGGATATGGAAGGGAGGGAAGAGTTATATCTGATTCTGATTGTCCCTCTTTCTTAGTAAACATGGTGAGGTTTTAGCTGTTAGTGGCGCGCAACGATTCATGTTGCAACCACTCAACATTCAGGTGAAATTAAGGGGTAATCAAGTTAGTATTTGACTACCCCTTAATTTCAATAGGTATCAGAAAATACGGAGAATTAATACGGACATCCACCACTATCTCGACCAACCCCAAAATGTATTTCAGCTCAGCATGATGGAACCTGAGAGAAGGTTGGCATCCTGCATTTCTCATGTAGTATGTATATTATCACCTGCCGGCAAAGCCCGACGTATTGCAGCCGATAAAACTTCCGCTGTTACAGGTTTTAGTAAAAAGTCCCGAATACCAAGGTGCAATGCACCTTCCTTATCAACTTCATCGCTATAACCGGTTATGAGAATGATAGGCAACTCCGGTCTAAGCTTCAGCATCTCCTGTGCCAATTTAGTTCCGGTCATTTTCGGCATACTCATATCGGTTACTACCACGTCACAGCAACCGGGGTCTACTACAAAGGCTTTCAATGCTTCCATACTGTTTGTATAAGACCTGACCTTGTATCCCAGTTTGCTCAGGATTTTCTCATGGACCGTAGCAACGACATCCTCATCATCCACGATCATGACCCGTTCACTCCCTTCCAGCAAGACAACCGCCCCATCATCAACCCCGGAAGTCTGCTGTTTATCTTCCAGAACTGAGAAAAAAATACTGAAAACAGTACCTTTACCCACAGTACTCTCTACAAAAACTTCACCACGGTGTTTCTTGACTATTCCATGCACCACAGCAAGCCCAAGACCACTTCCATGCTCTTTTGATCGCGTTGTGAAAAACGGGTCGAATATTCGACTGAGCATCTTCTTCTCCATGCCGCAACCCGTATCCTCTACAATGAGCTTTACGTATCTTCCCGAAGCAGATCTGCCATTTTTCTGGGAAACCCGGACCTCTTTTGCAACATGCTGACTGAGGCTGATTGTAATCACTCCGGCATCATCACCTATAGCCTGCTTTGCGTTGTTAAAAAGGTTCACCAGAAGCTGATGTATCAGTCCGGGATCTGCCTCGATCGGCCCACATGTCGCGTCAATATTCTCTTTTAATTCAATATGAGATGGCAATGTGGAGTGTAACCGTTTAACCACTTCTTTAATGATATATTGAACCTTAAGTGAACGAAATTGCTGTCGCGACTCACCACGAGAAAAAATGAGAACCTGCTTGACCAGATCAACGGCTCTTTCTCCGCCGGCCAGAATCTGATCCAGGTCTGCCTGTAAAGGGTGATCCTGTTCAAGTTTGCTCTTGGCTATATGGCTATACCCCATGATCACCGAGAGAATATTATTAAAATCATGGGCTAATCCTCCTGCAAGCGAACCGATCGCCTCCATCCTCTTAGCCTGCTGTAACTCACGCTCAAGTGCTTCTTCACGAGTTACATCGTGTTTTAACGCCAGGTAGTTGGTAATATCTCCGGCAGAATCCAGAACCGGTGATATAGTTACGTCCTCCTTGTACAGGGTGCCGTCCTTTTTGCGGTTGGTCATGCGACCATGCCAGACTTTCCCGGCCACAAGACTCGCCCACATTTCTTTGTAAAATTCCTTATCCTGCGCTCCGCTTTTCAAAATCCCTGCATTGCTGCCCTGCAACTCTTCTGGCGTATATCCAGTTGTTGTACAAAACGCTTTATTCACATAGAGCAGTTTCCCCTCCAAATCGGTAATAAAAACACTTTCTGATGCCTGCTCAATCGCTTGGGTAAGTAATTCCTGACAATCCTCCTTCCTGGGGTTGGAGCTCACATCACGAGCAACCTGTACTACCCATTTCAACGCACCATTTTGTTCAAAAATAGGTGATGAACGAACATCGAGTGTTTTATCGATGCTGTCACTATAAACCACCCCCTGATGGATGCAGCAATCTTTGCTGGTAGAAGGTACCGGACACCCCTGGCAAGGCTGGTTGAAACCCTGAAAAACCTCATAGCAATTCTTCCCTACCAACGCACCGAACTTTTTA
>JBFHGS010000049.1:0-24951 GCA_041582995.1 Desulfopila sp.
ATTCAGGATAAACCTGTCCTTACCCAATTGGACCTCTATAGCATCATTACTTTCCCCCAGAAGCAGAGGTGCAATCGCCTGGATTTCGGTCCTGACCGAATCAGCAAGCTCGTAATCAAAAGCACCATGCACATCTTTTAATCCGGCAGCATCAAATTCAATGCCAAACAAAGCAGTATATTCCCTCGGAAACACAATTATCTTCCCGAAGTCATCAAGCAGAAAAGCAAAAAGCATCTCACTCGTCTGATCTTTATGCCTACGCGCATCTGCATCAAGCAGATCTTCCAGAATACCTTCAAGCGGGATGTCTATTCCTGTTGCAGCCCGTAAGATCCCCTCTTTATCAACCACTGGAGAAGAGGCAGTTATCATGAGACCATTGCTGACATCATCCCAATATACCTGCGTCCACATTGTCTTAAGAGATGGGGTTTCCTGTCGGGTGAAAAGGGCTAGAGTTTCTCTATCCCGCTGGTCATATTCTTTCGCACCGGCGATCCTATAGGCGGCATCTCTGTTATTCTGGACGTAACTGAGATACCGGCCAATACCGCTCACCGTAAGCATGTGGGCAGCAAGGCTTTCGGGAATTTCCTTTTTTGCCCCCTTGAAAACAGGATCAAGCCTGGAGAGCGCTTGAATTTCAAGCATAGTCTGATCGGATAGCTCTTCATCCCCCCAGAAGCCGGTAATCACGTCTTCACCCGGAGAAGTATAGAAAACCCCATTCTCGTTACTCTTTTTCAACTCGATTCTGCTGGCAGGAAACCCGGCGTAATAGTCTATATTGTCATACACTTCAACCGCCTGTGCGGCCATAATAGAGGAGGCAACTTCCACGTGCGAAAAAAACGCATCATACTTATGCGCCTGCTCTCTGGCAATAGTAGTCAGATAGGAGCGGGCCTGGCTTGTTATCTGGTCCCGATTGACCTCCGCCGTATAATTGCCGAAATATGAAATTGCTGAAAAAACCACATAACCAAGCGGCACAATCGCAAGGCAAATCAACGCAGCGAGAAGAATAAAAAGCTTTACGCCGATGCGTTGCCGGAACTTCTGTTCCATAATGTGCATACAATTATAAACTGAGACGTTTCACGTCTTCAGGAGTGTTGACATTTTCCCAGGCATTTTGCAAAGAGGGCGGCACCTGGACTACTCTGATTCTTTCACACGCAGTGATGCGGCTAATCCTTCGCACACCGGCAAGAGCAAGCTGCTCGAAAATCGACGCGGCTTGGGGCTCGTAACGAGCGAAAAGCGGCTCGACACCACTTTTACCGCCAATAGCCGGAACAGTACCCCAGAAACCTGGTCCGGCCTGATCAAGCAACCAGCCAATAGACTCTTCTGTCACCTCCGGCATATCACAGGCAAGTAGAAGCCAGGAGACATCAGGCTGCCAGCGCATAGCAGCTAGAAGACCGGTCAGCGGTCCGGCAACACCGGGAATATCAGGCAGGCGGACATACGAAGATAAAGATTCCGGGACGTCCCCTCTCCCGGACAGTGCGACACCGGACACAAGTGGCTGAACTGTGCCAACCATTGCTTCCAGCCATGACCTGCCACGGCTGTCTTGCAAGAGATGTTTCGGCTGCCCCATCCGGGAACTTTTGCCACCGATAAGAATACATGCCCACACTGAACGTTTGGCAAATTTCGTTTTCACGTCTTCCAATATGCGTTGTGCGGCTGTTTCCGGAGAATTGAGAACATCGCCAAGCGCAAGCTGCTGAGCACTCTCACCCTTGACAGCTTGCAAAAGAATCTGTGTGAGTTGCTGGTCCAGGCAGCCAGCAACAAAAATAATATCAAAATCTCTCAGCAGCCTCACCAGAGACGGAACAACACATTCCTCAGGCCCATAATAGCTATAGCGGCAAAAAGTGGTCGCACATTCATTGGATACCGAGACGTTAGATATTGGCGTAATCACTGGATAGAGCTGACTGCTGCCGCTGGCTTCCACATGCACCACAGCCACACATAAACCGTTGGCAGTTATTGCAGGTACCACTGAAGAACAAAAGTGCCGCAACACATTTTCATTATGCCCACAGAGCAAATAAACAGGCAGATCTACAGCATATTCCGACACAAATAAACTCCACACATAATGTTGAACGTACTACGCCTGAACTGACAGGCGATCCGGGCTACAACCTCAAACCGAAATCTGTTTTTGGCAGAACACCTGCCACCCGGCCACGTTCCAGAAACTGTTCAATGGCACTGAACCCTTCTTCGCCGAGATTTTGGGAGTATCTGTTAACATAGAGATTAATATGGTTTTGCACGACCTCGGGTTCCATCTCCTGACTATGCTGACGGATATACGGCAGACAGACTGACGGATTATTAAAAGCAATGGCCACGCTTTCTCCGATTGCCTGCTCTATACGTCGGATATTATCGGCACCAAGGCTCCTCCTGGCGACAATTGCTCCCAGCGGGATCGGCATGGAAGATATTTCTTCCCACCATTGTCCCAGGTCACTCAGGCAGATAAGACCATGTTGATGATAAGTAAATCTGCTCTCATGAATAATCACCCCTGCATCTATTTCTTTTCGTTGTAAAGCTGCCATGATGTGGTCAAAACGCATTTCAACAAGATTGGTACAACCTGGCAACAGCATCTGCAGCAGCAGTGCTGCCGTGGTGTATTTACCGGGAATAGCAATACGTTTCCCTTTAAGACTGTCCAGATCAACAGCTTCAGTTGCAACCAGCAAAGGGCCACAACCCCGGCCGAGAGCACTACCGGAGGCAAGTACGCAATATTCGTCAAGTACATGGCCAAGAACATGACAACTGAGCTTGGTAACATCAAGCTTCCCTTCAATAGCCCAGTTATTCAGGGTCTCGACATCCTCCAGCAAGGGCTCTGCATAACTAAGACCACCAAGATCAACCCGGCCATGCATCATGCCGTAAAATATAAAGGTATCATTGGGGCATGGTGAATAACCCAGAGTAAGAGGCGTGTTCATGACAACTCCTTAATCAGCACGGCGGCAACTTCACCAGCCCGTTCACATGCCTGGCGCAATTGCCAGTTGTGTATATTTCTATCTTCCACCATATTGGAAATTACGCGCATTTCCAGTAAAGGAAGCGCATATTCTTCGCAAAGGCGGGCTACAGCACCACCCTCCATGTTCTCACACAGTCCCTGCCAGTAATTACGCAGCATCTCCCCGCGTCGAGCTGTGCCGCTGACACTGTTTACGGTGATAAAAGTACCTGAGTGATATGGAATACTGAGCGATTCCAGCACTTCCTCCGCTCTGGCAAGCAATGGAGATTGTAGCGGAAAAGACAAAGATCCGCCAAGCTCTGCCGGAAAATATTCAATGCTATCTCTATGGCAGATTCCGAGATCTCCCATGACTTCCCGCTCAGCAAGACACACAGACAGTATCGCGACCTGCTCTGCAGATTCAGGGAGAATGTATGCGCCACCAATGCCAAACTGCAGCACTCCACTGATCTGCTTATGATTCCCGGCCAGTACCCTCCCGGCAGTCACCGCAGTTTCGACAGGACCTACACCTGTGGTAAGGGCGGTCCAGTGGTGCGACTGCTCTCCTGCCCGTGCAAGAAAAGGATCAAGCTCCATTTGAGTTGCAGCGATTACCAGTATCATGGTATCTACATCAGCTCCACAAACTATTATAAATTACGGCTGCCACAGCGGCACAATCAAATCTGCTCTGCGACACTATACCACATCGTCAAGCACGGCAAAGCCAAATAGAACTGCAATCGGGACAGTATACATAAATGGATAAGGATTTCACCCTCGAGGCGTATAATTACCACCTCCCCGAGGAAAACATAGCACAGAAACCTGCTGATAAGCGTGACAATTCAAAACTGCTTGTTCTGCACAACGAGAACAAAAAAATCAGCCACAGAAGCTTTTCCGACATCACCGAATATATTCGTGATGAGGATATGCTTGTTGTAAACGACACCCGGGTTTTCCCGGCCAGATTACTCGGCCGTAAAGAGACAGGAGGCAAAGCTGAAGTTTTTCTGCTTGGTTTCCCTGTGCTCTCCGATGAAAATCCCGGTGAAGCCGAGGTTACCGCACTTATAAAAAGTTCCAAACGACCAAAACCGCAATCGGTTATAACTATCAACCAGAAGCTTCGCTGCACGGTACTTGAACTGCTTGATGGCGGCAAGGCGCGACTCAAACTTGATTTTGATACAAAAGGTGACCTGGCAGAAATTCTCGGAGCATGCGGACAGGTACCCTTACCTCCGTACATCAGCAGAGAAGAAGGGACCACACCTGAAGACGTTTCCAGATACCAGACAGTCTATGCCAACCAACCTGGAGCAGTGGCAGCACCGACTGCCGGTCTGCATTTTACGGATGAATTACTTGCCGAACTGAAAAATCGTGGAGTTTTTTTCGGAACCATCACCCTGCATGTCGGCTACGGCACCTTTGCCCCGGTACGTGCAGAACAGATAAAAGAACACAGAATCCACGAAGAATATGTGATAGTCCCAGCCGAAACCGTGGCGCAGATAGAGGCAACCAAAGCCCGTGGCGGGCGGATATGGGCAGTTGGAACAACAACAGTAAGGTCTCTTGAATTTGCCGCAAAAAGCGGCACACTGCAACCGGTTGAAGACTGGTGCGATCTGTATATCTATCCGGGGTACCCTTTCAGGGTAATCGATAACATGATAACCAATTTTCACCTGCCCGAATCATCACTGATGTTTCTCGTCTCAGCTCTCTGTGGCAGGGAAACCCTACTCGACTGCTACGCAACAGCTATACGTGAAGGCTATCGTTTCTATTCATATGGTGATGCCATGGCAGTGATACACGACACCGCCACAGCAAACCACAATAACCCGTAATCTTCTAAAATCAGGTTCCCGAAGCAGCAGGACAACCGGCACACCCCCCACCGGAAGCGCAGGCTGGAGCGCTGTCAGAGGATGCTTTTGCTGTACCAGTGGCTGAACTGCTCGAATACCCGTCAGCATACCAGCCGCTACCCTTCAGCTGAAATGAACTCATTGACATAAGCTTTTTCAGATCGCCCTCGCATTCAGGACAGACAGTAAGCGGGTCATCAGCCATCTTTTGCTGAACTTCGAAAACTTTGTGACAATCATTACATTCGTACTCGTAAACCGGCATTTCCTACTCCAATCTATATTTCCTGATACATTCAGATAATGGAAAAACACAAATGAACCACAGGTACTCTTTACCTGGCCCTGTTCTTAAAACAGCGCTTAAAGTAATTCTCCTGCATCTCTGTGTCAACAACCACTCTTAACATATGACAATATTTTAACCTTGCTTCAGATTGAGCCGGACGCATAATGAACAATGTCTGCAGCTTGTTGTTTCAGAGCATTTCTGGTATATATACGCAGTAGACATGCTGCAATCCCGGATGGTCTTTGAACCCCCTCAAAAACATCCTCACTCAATAGTTATATCTCACTCTTTTTTTACATATGATAGGTATCTTCGATTCCGGAATCGGCGGCATGACCGTCGCTCGTGCTGTTGAAAAACGTATTCCGGACCTTCCGGTCTGCTATCTTGGTGACCTCGCCAGAACACCATACGGGTCCAAGAGCGACACTGCAATACTTGAATATTCAATAGAAAACACTGAGTTCCTGATAAGCCAGGGTGCCAAAGTAATCGTTATTGCCTGTAACTCCGCCTCAAGCGTGGCCACGCAGAGATTACGGGAATTATTTCCCCTGCCTATCATCGAGGTTATTACCCCGGCAGTAGGAGAAGCCCTTCAGCAATCCCGCAACGGCAGGATAGGAATTATCGGAACCAGCGCCACTATTCGTAACGACGTCTATGCTAAGCAGATTCAGGCCCTGCATCCAGAGTATCAGGTGCACTCCCAGGCCTGCCCGCTTTTGGTGCCGCTGGTCGAGGAAGGTTGGCTGAATAAGCGTGAGACTAAAATGATCCTGCGCAGATACCTGCGGCCACTTAAAGACCGCCAGCTCGACACTCTGGTACTCGGCTGTACCCATTACCCGCTGATGAAACATCTTATTCAGCCTCGGATAGGAAAGCGTGTCCGCCTTATAGACTCTTCTGAGAGCGTTGCCGTTTACCTGAAAAAATATCTGCAGGAAAACCCGCACCTGATCACTCCGGAGAACACAGCACCCGTCCACCGATACTTTGTCACAGATCTTACAGCAACCGCTCAGAAAGCGGCTAATTCAATCTTTCAACGCACAATAGAGCTTATCCCAGCATGAAACACCTTCATACATCAAAACTATTTTTTCTTTTGCTGCTCACCCTGTTCCTTATGGGCGGAGAAAAGAGAGTCCTTGCAGAGACAGCAGAAGAATACCCGGCAGACATCGCAGCACGTATTCAACAGAAATACGATCAAATGAAGAGTCTTTCCTTTATGTTCAGTCAGCGCAGTCAGGGGCAGGTCAGCGGCAGACCAAAAACAGGCAGCGGTACCGCCTATTTCAGCAAAAACGGAAAAACAAGCAAAATGCGCTGGGATTACACAGCTCCTGACGAACAGGTTCTGATCAGTGATGGCACAACCTTTTCCATGTATTTTGCTGAACTGCGGCAGATGATTATCACCCCGGCAGATACTCTGGACAACGATCTTACCTACTCATTTTTCAGTGGCCGTGCCAGGCTGGACGAAAAATTTCATATCCTGCCGCCTGATCCTGAATATATCGATACATCAACTACAACGGATCGACCAAAGGCCCTAAAGCTCGTACCACGTGAACCACAATCACAGGTACAATCTATTCATCTCTGGGTTACTGGTGATTCCATTATTCGCCGCATCGAAATACGCGATCATTTCGACACCGTTACTCTTTTGAATCTTAAAGATATCACTTTGGATTTTCTTGCAAAAGAATCAAAGGAAACAGCAGAGAAACTTTTTTCCTTCACGCCGCCTGAAGGAACTGAAATAATACGCCAGTAGCTTATGACGCATTCGTCACTGCATCCGCAGATTATACTTGCATCGATGCCGTGGGCAATCTTCAACCGCCCATCCATTCAACTGGGATGCCTGAAAAGTTATATCGAAACTTCAACCCGGTACAGGGTAACAACCCTGCATCCATACCTCGATATCGCACAGGCTATCGGCATAACGAATTATAACATCATTGCAGACAACAGCTGGGCCGGTGAAGCTCTTTTTTCCGCACTGCTTTTCCCTGCCCAGAGAGACAAAGCTAAAAAAGTCTTTAAAGAAAGTCTCGGACTGAAAGCAAAGCAGCTTCCAGCCTTTGATTCTCTGCTCAGCAATCTTGAAGAAAGCTGTAAACAATGGATTGATCGGGTTGACTGGCGCAGCTACCAGCTCGCCGGATTTTCACTCTGCTTCAGTCAGCTCCTGGCGTCACTGTATATCGCTACACAGTTGAAGCACATGCCAGCTTGTCCGCCAATTGTTTTCGGCGGCTCTTCCTGCGGAGGTACACTTGGTACCTCACTCTTGCGTGCTTTTTCAGTTATCGATTACATCATTGATGGCGAAGGGGAAACTCCTCTGGCTGGACTGTGCGCTTATCTTTCCGGAGATTCCAATCAGCTCCCGGCAAGAGTTCTCAGCAGACGATCCTTCACGGATAGAGTTGCTGCACCGGATATTACAGACATCAATACACTGCCGACACCCGACTATTCATCATATTTTCAGGAATTGCACCGTGTTTTTCCCGATTCGCCATTCATCCCTACCCTCCCTCTGGAATTTTCCCGGGGCTGCTGGTGGAACAAATGCACATTCTGTAATCTTAATCTTCAATGGTCTGGATATCGGTGGAAAAAAGCCACGAAAGTTCTGAAAGAGCTCGAACAACTCACCACATCACATCAATGTCTTGACTATACGTTTACGGACAATTCGCTGCCTCCGCGCGAAGCTGACGTATTCTTTGACACAGTAACTAAAAGTAATGCAGACTACCGTTTCTTTGCCGAGGTTCGTGGAATAACAACGCCTGACAAACTGAAAAAACATCGTTGTGGCGGACTCGACACCATTCAGGTAGGGATTGAATCTCTTAGCAATTCATTACTCGCAAAAATGAAGAAGGGAGTTTCCGTCATCGAGAATATCGCGATTATGAAATATGCGATGACAGCGGGAATAGTACTTGAAGGTAACCTCATTATAGAGTTCCCGGGCTCTACTTCTGAGGAAGTCAATAAAACCGTAGAAAATCTCGAATACGTGCGTCCCTACCACCCGCTTTCAGCTGCCACCTTCTTTTTAGGCCACGGTTCACCTATCGATCTAAGCCCTGTTGCGTATGGTATCAAGGCTGTCACCCGGCATCGAAAAAACCGGGCACTCTTCCCGATGAACATTTTTCAAAACCTGGACCTTTTAACAAAAGAATACCGGGGGGACCGGCAAAAGCAGAGAAAACTCTGGCAACCGGTAAGAGAATCCATCGCTAGGTGGCAGCACTTCCACTCTCATAGAAATTCAACATTTAGTTGCGCATTGAGCTATCGAGATGGCGGAGGCTTTCTGATTATCCGTCAGGAATTACCTCAAGCGCCACCGCTTCGTCATCGTTTGCAGGGGTTTTCTCGGGCCATCTACCTGTTCTGTGATGAAATACGTACAGTTAACGACATATGCGGACAGTTTAAAAACCTTAAAGAATCAGCAATACTTGCATTTATTCATCAACTCTGTCAAAAACGTTTGATGTACAGGGAAAACAACCGGATTCTATCACTTGCCATACACCGGCATTAATCTTATTACTTCGTAATCATAGCCAGCTGCTCAAACGTCAAGCTAGCCTGAAATCGGCTTGATATGCAACATTCTATTATGTCAACAATTGCCATACTTTCCGATACACATGATCAGATCGCTCACTTACGGGCAGCTGTAAGTTATTGCAATCATGAAAATATACAACTGCTTATTCACTGTGGTGATCTTATTTCACCATTTATGCTGAAGGAACTTGCCGCATTCAAAGGGCAAACTCATCTTATATATGGCAACAATGCCGGTGATCAACACCTCATATCCAGCCGCTGTCAGAATAGATTCACATCAATATCTCACCATGGGCTACTCGGTGACATAAATTTCTGCGGTCTCAGAATAGGGTTCGTCCATTTTCCAGAACTTGCATATGGACTTACTTTAGATTCTGCCTATGATGTCGTCTGTTGCGGTCATAATCATAAACACAGTGTAGAGTGGAGTAATGATACCTTACTTATCAATCCCGGCCACATGCTAGGGGAAGATGATCAGGCTGGTTTTACACTTTTTGACTGCACCACTATGTCAACCCGTCGTATCAGGGTTGGCGAATGCATGTTCAACAGGGAGGTCAGCGTAGTGCCTGAATCGGCTATTCTGCCTTCACAAGAAACCCACAACCGCTAACCCCAATTGAGCCAAACGTATTACACAGGAAACAACCATGGACGCACACAACGAAAGCTTTGAAGACCTGTTCAAACAAGAATCGACCAAGAAGCTTCGCCATTTCACCCCAGGGCAGAAACTCACTGCCACCATTATTGACATCAGTGGCGAATCAGCTTTTCTTGATGTCGGAGGAAAGAGCGAGGGTGTTCTCGACAGCTCAGATCTTAAAAATGAAGACGGCGAAATCACAGCTAAAGCAGGTGATCGTATCGAGGTCTATTTTCTCCGTTCCAGCGGCTCAGAAATGATCTTTGCTGCCAAGCTTAGTGGAGGGTCCGGTGCAGCCCAGCTAGAGGAAGCCTGGCGTAGCGGTATTCCTGTAGAAGGATTCGTCAAGGCCGAGACAAAGGGTGGTTTTGAAATCACCCTCGGCGGGAATGTCCGCGCCTTCTGCCCCTTTTCTCAAATGGGATTACGCAGGGTTGAAGATGCCGCTGCCACTTATCTTGAAACCCGCATGACCTTCCGTATAACCCGATTCGAATCGGACGGACGGAATATAGTGGTTTCAGCACGGGCCATCCAGGAAGAGGAACGAGAAGCCAGACGCGAAGAATTACGCCAGAGTCTCTCCGAAGGTGATCTTGTTGAAGGAGAGATCACCTCTATCCGTGACTTTGGTGCCTTTGTCGATATCGGTGGCATTGACGGCTTGATCCCCATTTCAGAGGTTGGCTGGACAAGAGTAGACAATATCTCGGAATTTTTTACTGTCGGCCAGCAGGTTAAGGCGATTGTAAAAAAGCTCGACTGGGATAACGATCGCATCTCGCTGAGCTTCAAAGAGACCCAGACCGACCCGTGGGAGGCTTCTGTTGTAAACTTCCCTGAAGGTTCAACTCAGACAGGAAAGGTCTCCCGACTTGCCCAGTTCGGTGCATTTGTCACCCTCGCACCCGGAGTAGATGGTCTTGTTCACATCTCTAAACTCGGTGGAGGACGCAGAATCAATCACCCTCGTGAAGTGCTTGAAGAAGGTCAGGACGTTGAGGTAGTCGTCGAATCAATTGATCTTGATGAAAGACGTATCAGTCTTGCCCCTACGGATTATGTCTCTGAGGAAAGCAAGGATTCAGCAGAAAAAGCTGATTACACCTCATACGTACGGCAAGCTAAACAGAAAGAAAAAGCCAGCGAAGATACAGGCAGTTTCGGAGCACTTCTGAAAGCCAAGATGCAACAGAAAAAGAAATAAATATAATTCTACACAGCTTCGCAAGCGCAGCCTGGAAAATTTTTGCGATTTTCCGGGCTGCGATATTATACTGACACGCTTGAACTAACGAGAAATACTGACTCTCCGAAACTGTTTTTACTTTTCAACAGCCAATGACTGGCGCATCGCCTCAAACATGATAACAGCTGCCGCAACAGAGCTGTTTAATGAATCAAGTGTGCCAACCATCGGAATGGAAACCAGTACGTCACATTCCTTCCGTACCAACGGCCGTATACCTTTTCCCTCGCTACCAACAACCACACAGGCAGGCACGTTAAGATCGGTTGAGTAGAGTGACTGAGCGGCATCATCTTTCACCGCACCGAACACCCAGGCACCAGCAGCTTTCAATTTTTTCAACGCTTCTGAAAGGTTTGTCACCTGACTGATATCGATGTGAGACATGGCACCCGCAGATGACTTTGCAGCGGTCCCGCCAAGAGGTGCTGAACGTTCACGGGTAATAACCACACCACTTACTCCGGAAGCCAGAGCAGAGCGGATAATCGCACCAAGATTATGTGGATCCTGCAAAGTATCACATACGATGATACGTGGCCGTTCACCCGCGTTAACACTGGTAGCAAATTTCTCTACCAGCAGGTCAAAGTCCATCAGCGAACTGGCGGAGGTCCTGGCAATCACACCCTGATGCCGTGCTTGTGATGCACCCTCTCCAGTAAGGCGAAGGGCAGAGACAAACGTCACCTTCACTTTTGCCTGACGGGCAAGATCAATGATATCTTCCTGTTTTTTACCGTGCCGGTCTTTTAGGAGAATGATTTCAGCCACACGATCAGGCTCATGCGTGAGTGCCTCTACTACCGGGTGAGTTCCCCAGAGTAGATCGTCAGTGATTTTAATACGTTTTTCATTTGCTGGTCGTTGTGAACGCTGTGGTTCCTGATGTGTTTTTTTCATCTGGTCAGCTCGAGTTTTACGGGTTCACCAGATGGGCGCCGATGCGCCCGGGAACGTTCCGCTATTATTATGGATGCCAACACTTCTGCTGCTTCATCAAGCAGATCATTGACAATAAGATAGTCATACATGGTTGCCGCCTGCATTTCCGCTATGGCATTCTGCAGACGCAAGGTAATAGTTTGCTCATCCTCGGTATTACGTCCGCGCAGTCTCTTCTCAAGCTCAGCAATCCCTGGAGGAGCTATAAATATCTGAACTGCCTTCAATTGCTCACTGTTGCGAATAATTGCGGCACCCTGAACATCAATATCAAGAATGATATCCAGCCCATCTTTGAGCTGTTTTACTACAGCCTCGGTGCTGGTCCCATAAAATTTATCATGCACATGAGCCCACTCAAGAAACTGCTTATTGTCGACCATATGTTCAAATTCGCTTCGATCGACAAAATAATAATCTTCCCCATGACGCTCACCGTCTCGCGGCAAACGGGTAGTATGTGAAACCGAAAAATTCAAACCCGGTAACCGAGCCATGACCTTTTTCAGTAAGGTCGTCTTTCCGGTACCCGAAGGGGCTGAAATAACAAATAGTATACCTTTATTCATGTTACCTGTCTGTTGCGCTACTGCTTTTCCCGCTCCAGTTCAGCCAAATGATAATCAGGAAACATTGCCTGCATCCTCTGACTTATGGTGTCGGATTGTACAGAGGAGAGAACCACATGATTAGAATCCATAACAAGGATTGAACGGGTCCGCCGTCCTTCTGTGACATCTATCAGCTTGCCTTCTTGCTTAGCAAGCTCCTTGAGTTTTCTTGCCGGTGATGAACCGGTATTTACTACGGCAATAATCCGTTCAATCATAACGGTATTACCAAACCCCACATTCAAGAGCTTCATGCCGTTCTCCTGCATCCTGTCAAGCACTGCCTCAAACCAGCTCTAGCACAAATATGCATGCATTCTCTTAGTATGTGCATGTACACAGGACTTTCAATATGAAATCTACCTGCAAGGAGTTTATCCACATACAACATTGACGGGTACATAATAAAGGGAGCCAATTCTCACACGGTTGGAGTTTAAAGCAGGTCTTATTCTATATTTTGTACCTGTTCACGCATTTTTTCCAGCTCGCTTTTCAAATCAACTGTCAGGTGCGCTATACTCGCATCATTGATTTTTGATGCCATCGTGTTAACTTCACGAAGAAACTCCTGAATAAGGAAATCTAATTTTCT
This sequence comes from Desulfopila sp., assembly GCA_041582995.1. Lineage (GTDB taxonomy): Bacteria > Desulfobacterota > Desulfobulbia > Desulfobulbales > Desulfocapsaceae > Desulfopila. The sequence continues at coordinate 12,886 of JBFHGS010000049.1, forward strand.
GCCCACAGCAGCTTCTTCATTTAAAAAACTTGCAAATTGCTGAATATGACTGCGTAGTCGTACAACCTCTTCAGTCACATCTGTCTTATCTGCCAAAATTGCAACTTCCTGTGCCAGCCGCATTGGATCCATCTCAGTCATCCCCAAAAGCTTTTCAAGTCTTTCTCTGAGATTTTTCTCCCTTTGAAGCAGCAATTGCGGAATCGACGTTTCTATTTCCGTTACAGTATCAGTAAAAAATTTCAAGCGCGCTTTTAGATCTTCGACGAGGGCAATCCCTTCCTGACGACGCATGGCATCGCAACTATTGAGAGCTCCCTCAAGTGCTTTTTCCACTGCAGGCCAAACAGCCTCGAGGTCTTCCTCTTCCTGCTCACGAATCATGACTTCCGGGTAGGAGGCAAGAAGTGCCGGTGAAATAGTACTTTCCAAGTTAAATTCGTCTGCAATCTTGAGAAGAGCGGCACGATAGTTTTCGGCAAGTTTCAGATTCACTTTAACGTGCAACAGATCCGAAAAGTCACCACTTACGGTCAATACAAGATCTACCCTGCCACGCTGATGATATTCTGCTACTTTTTTGCGGATCCGCTCCTCGAGACTGTTGTACCCTCTTGGTAATTTAGTCTTCAGATCGAGAAACCTGTTATTTACACAGCGCATCTCAATATTCAATACTCTACCAGAATACTCCATCTCCCCGAGACCAAACCCGGTCATGCTTCGTACAGCCATAATTAACCTTCTTTTATGTGCGCAAAAAAATAAAACGATGCAAAGGTAGCCCTCTGCATCGTTTTCACTAAAACTGGCAACCCTTGTGCCCTAAATACAACAACAGCAATAATTATTTTGGCATTGCTGCATTCAGTTCCTTTACGATTGCATCGCTTATTTCAACAGATTTGTCAAAATAAATGACCCCACCTTTAGAATCAAGAATTGCAGTGTAACCGTGTTTCTTACCGTACTCCGTAACAACCCCTTCCAGGGTCTTGAGGATCGGCTGGAGTTCGTTTTCCTGCAACTGTTTCAGCTCGAAATTAGCATCCTCATTTTTCGCCTGTAACTCACGACGTAATTTTTGGAATTCACGAGCTTTCTCAGTTTTCTTTTCTTCGTTCCAGGCAGAGCTTTTCTTTTCAATCTCTTTCTGAAGAGCTACTATAGTATCCTGTTCAGACTTGAACTTGCCCTGCAGATCTTTCATTTTGGCCTCAAACCTGCCCTTGGCCTCTTTACCTGCATCGCTGAGGGTAATGATTTTCTGAACGTTCATTACGCCTATCTTCGTTTCTGCCACAGCCTGCCCAGTACATATCAGCCCTATCACAGCCACCAGCGTCAGCGACACCATCCAATTCTTTAATGTCATTCCCTTCTCCAGATACTCCGGGAAACAGGTAACCCTGCTTCCCGAATTGTTATCCTCTTACTCTACAATCACGAAATCATCACGGCGGTTCTGAGCCCATGAGAGTTCATCATGACCATGAAGAAGAATACGCTCTTCACCATAGCTGATGGTGGTCAACCGCTGCTCACCTACACCGAGGTTCATGAGATACTTTTTAGCACTCAGGGCGCGTCTTTCGCCAAGAGCCATGTTGTACTCATTTGTACCGCGAGAATCGCAGTTACCTTCGATGTTAATGTTAACAGCAGGATTATTATTAAGAAAATCCGCGTTTACCTGGATCCGGGATACCTGGTCACCACGAACATCAGAAGAGTCGAAATCAAAATATACTGGAAGCATTGGTCCAGAGGTGCGACCCTCCATAATGCCCATTGATTTTGACTCGAGCGGCTCTTCCACTCCCATAGCCTCACCGGCGTCGGCTTTCATTTCTGTATCAGTAGCTTTTTTGGTTCCGCAACCGGAAAGGGTAAGTACTGAAACACACAACATTGCGGGCAACACAGCCCGTAAATTTCGCATCATGACCGGAATCTCCTATACTCTAAGTGGTTATTTTTGTTCAAACGACAGACACCTGGGAAAATGCCCTAACGATCGATTCGTTTGCGCTTTTATCTCTCTAACGATCGACTACTTCCTCTATACCATTTTTTATTACAAAACGATAGATATATTAATGAAAGTACACCCTTTTCATCATTTTTTTTTTACCCTCTATCCTTGCCGCTCCATCTGCCCGAGAGGCCTTCTGCCAAAAGTAGCGTAACAGCGATAAGATAATTACTATGTGACATGCAATGTAGTTGGTACTATACTTTTCTACAAAAGCCACTTAACTGAGCAGATACCACTTCACTACTTTTTATGCTAGGAAAAATGACGACTTCAGCAGCATTGATTCAAGAAAGCTTGACCGCCTCCAAGGAGTTTGGACAATTTTTCGGAGTTAGCCAGTCAGCCTTTGATCGGGTCTGGAATAATCTCACTGATTACAACGGTAATTCAGTTGCATACATTTCAATGGAGATTGGTGCTGACCCTGATGTATACAGCCCCGTACGAGATTTCCTGGTTTCCAATCCTCATACTGAAATATTTTCCCGCGAATACGATCATATTTATAATAAGTTTATTGATGGTCCGCAAAAGATTCCAACCTACAGTGGAGGTCTTGGAATTCTAGCCGGAGATACACTCAAAAGCTTTGCAGATTGTCGTATTCCTGTAGTTGCCGTGAGCCTCCTGTATCGGGAAGGCTATTTTTCACAATTTGTAGATTCGCAGTTGGGGCAGATTTCGCAGAAGGTCAACTGGGCCCCAGAAAATACAGCTGGCCTATACCTCCTCCGGGACCCTGTCAACCCTGATAAACCTCTCATAATTGAGGTTCCTTTTTTCATCCGAAATACAAAAGAGTTGTTTGTCTCAGCACAGGTCTGGATGAAGATGGAAATTAACCATACGCTTGATTACTTTGTGCCAGAGATACTGCTCGACTTTGCCCTGCCTGATATGCCTTCGATGATCAGATCTTCCGCCTCTCAGCTCTACAACTCCGAATCGTCTCTGACGAAAGCGATTCAGCGTCGAATGCTTGGTATTGGCATCCTTCCTGCACTACGGTCTCTCGGCATTACTTCAAGAACATTCCATCTCAATGAACAGCACGGTGTCGTGCTGGCAATGCAACTCATAGCCGAAGAACTGCACGCCTCACTCGCAAAGAGCAATGATAAAGATATAAGTCGAGAACGTATCATGACGGCCGCTGCCACCGTTGCCGAAAGGCTCGTCTATACCATTCACACTCCTGTTAAAGCAGGTCATGACAGGTTTAGTAAAACGCTCTATCGTGAAATAACCAATACTGCCTGTCAGCATGTGCTGGACATTCTTGCTCATGATGAAGAGCATGAAGATGAGTACAATTTCACAAATATGGCGATGAGGGTTAATCGTTCTGCAAATAGTGTAAGCCGCTTGCACCGTGATGTGACACATAAACAATTTCCTCAATTTGCCAGGAAAATATCAGCTATCACCAACGGCGTCCACCATCTCACCTGGATCAGCAATGAACGAGCGCGCGTCTTTGATGCAACCGGGCAACTCAACGGTTGGCGTAACAATCCAGGTGTATTTAGAAAAGCTGGCAGTCTCCTGAAAAACGATGGGTTCCGCAAACGTTTTCACAACGCCTGGAAAAATGATACCCGCACGCTGATCATATATATTAATGACATGCTCCAGACGCATCGCAAACAGATGACTGAAACCTGGATCGATCCTCCAAATTATCTCTCTACAATTCATGATAACGATGCATTGCTGAGGCCTGACGTTTTTACCCTTGGTTTCGCCCGCAGATTTTCAACATACAAGAGAGCTGATCTTATATTCTATGATATAGACATGCTCTGTAGAATCATTGTCGACTGTGGCCATCCCATTACATTTGTTTTTTCAGGGAAAGCTCATCCAGCTGATGAGCCTGGCAAAAACGTTCTAAGACAAATCATCAATCGCCAAGAGGACCTGTATAGAAAGAGTAATGGATTAGCCAACCTGATTTTCATTCCAGGATACGATATGAAAATTGCGAAGATGTTGGTCTCAGGTGTTCACGCCTGGCTCAACTGCCCGAAACGACCACTCGAAGCTTCAGGTACAAGCGGCATGAAAGCTGCTATGAACGGAGTTCCAAATGTATCTATTATGGATGGTTGGTGGGTTGAAGGGTATCACGAAGGTGCCACCGGCTGGAAATTTGGTCACGAAGGTCCCATTGACAGTACCAGCCTGAATGAATCCCGTGAAGAACTGCTCTATTTTGAGGACTCCAGTTCCTTCTACACTCTACTTCCGAAAATACTCGACGAATTTTACAAAGCAGAAGAGTCACCACACTTTCTTGACAAAAGCATCATGAATCTCAACCTTAACGTCCCAGTATTCAATACACATCGCATGGCTGCGGAGTATCTGCAACGCTACCAGCTCGACCTGCCCCAGCAGTTAATCCGGGAAATGGCGGGCTATGCGAAACTTTACAGTAGTGATATTTAGATTTTCGGTTTATATAGCGTGGTTGAAATAATGTGTATCAGCCGAATTCCAAGTCATCGTTCACGGTGAGCGGGGACAACTTCCGGGAGAACCTTATGGCTAAAGTAAGTATTAGCGCCAACCGAGCTACAGATAAAACCATTCGCGCGATAGATCGTAAGCGGGAACGTGAACGACGAAAAATGTTCCGTACTGCCAAAGATCACGCAGAGCCTCTTGCAGCAAAACTCGTACAGCGGCTTATTGATCGTGAAATAATCGAAGCATCTTCCGTTGCAGGCATCAGAAAGTCAATTGAAGACCAGTTGCAGAAACTTCCTCATCTTGACGATTTCGATCTGCAGCTGAAAATCGCTCCGATCCGCACCCTCGTTCAGGATCCGAATATCGTCAGTCTTTACCTTTCACAGTATGTGGTTGAGGATCTGATTAACCATCCCGATATCCAGGATGTATTTGGCGACGATCTGGACGTGTACCGTGCCATCGATTCTGTAATGAGAGTACTTAGAGAACAGTGATTCATCCACGCGAAACACCCTCCCTGGTCATTGCAGATGACCAGGGAAACATTTCTGATTTCCCTGATCTGCATATGGCCGGCATGTCAGCTGGGAAATTTGTTCTTCCAGATCTTCAGCACTTAATTCCTTTGCCGGAAGGAAGTGAACTCTTTGCTCTGCCCATGCGGTTGCCTGTTGGCTTCGACCTGCAATCCGGGGAACCATTGTTGCTTGAAGAAAACCCCTATCTGGCAGGTAAAAAGGTACAGGCGGTAGCCGCATTTATGGCTCCTGCTCACACCAGCATGCTGAGCAGTGCCTATCAGAGCTTGCCGGACGCACCGACTCTACCACTTTTTGCATATACAGCTGTAGGCTGGTACGACAATAGGTTCTGGGTTCCTGCTTTTCGCAGTGATCCGGATATCAGGCAAGACTGCAATCAATACAAGCAGCAAACCGTTGTTCGCAAAACTAAAGCATTGCTGAAATCCAGTAAAACTAATCGTCTCATTCAGCATCTCGGCAAATGTTGTTTGACTTATGGTTGTCCTGCTGCCAGAAACTATTTCCTGGGTCGCTGGGAAGCTCCTCTACCGACGTCGCCAACATGCAACGCAAGATGCCTCGGTTGTATTTCACTCCAGGAGTCTGGCTGCTGCCCATCCACTCAGGATCGTATCAACTTTGTACCATCACCTAAAGAAATAAGTCAGATGGCAATTCCGCATCTCCAACATGCTGAAAAGGCCATCGTCAGCTTCGGGCAGGGATGTGAAGGCGAACCCCTATTACAGGCCGATGTTATTGAAAAAGCGATCATACTGATGCGCAAGGCCACTTCTCGAGGAACCGTTAATTTAAATACTAACGCCAGCCTGCCGATGAGTGTTGAAAAACTCGCTGCTGCCGGTCTCGACAGCATACGGGTAAGTCTTAATTCTGTTCAGGAAGAAAGATACAATCTCTATTACCGTCCCAAAGGATACTGCTTTGAGGATGTCAAGCAATCTATTCGGGTCATGAAAAACTCAGGTAAATTCGTCTCCCTGAACTACTTCATATTACCCGGATTTACGGATGCCTTGCAAGAGTATGAAACTCTCTGCGATTTTATCCACGAACTCTCGCCTGATTTTATCCAGCTGCGTAATTTGAATATGGACCCAGAATGGTATTTTCAGACAATTCAGGTCCCTGCCAATCAGCCTGCACTCGGAATACACAAGTGGTATTCTCAGTTACAGCAGGAGTTTCCAGCGCTACGTTACGGTTACTTCAACCCCTCTCTAGACCCTGGTTGTTCATCGCCGACAATAGCACGATAATTTCAAGCAAAATCAAGTACCACACTCGTCATGTTTCGCATAAGAATTTACTATTGTGTACTTTTAGATTGAATAAATTTCAATTTGATATATGATATCAACTAATAAATCTTATCACTTCTAACCGATGCCACCAGGTAAAAACTATGGAATCACTACCAAATATGCGCTTGACTACCCAACGACAGATTATTCTCGAAGAGCTTGGGAAAGTAACCTCACACCCAACTGCCAATGAGGTTTACGACATGGTGCGTAAAAGGCTGCCACGCATCGGACTTGGCACTGTCTATCGCAATCTTGAGCTTCTTGCCGATAGCGGGATCATTTTAAAGCTAGAAGTCGGCGGCACCCAGAAGCGTTTTGATGCTACGGTCGACCCACACTATCACATTCGATGCTCAGCCTGCGGAAAAGTAGACGACATTGATATTCCAGTACAGGAGCATATCAATCAGGTTGCAATGGAAGCCAGCAACTATGAAGTACTTGGCCACCATATCGAATTTTCAGGAATATGTTACTCATGCCTTGAAAAAAAGCCTGATTGACCATCCCTGCTACAGTTGCAAACCGGATGATATAAAAAAGGGGCTGTTTCCTGATCTCAGGAAACAGCCCCTTTTTTATTCAACTGTAGCAATCAGTTTTGGGGGCTGATATCAGCAGCTATGCACCAGGAATCATGACTTTCAGTTTTTCTAGTTCCCAGCCCCTTCAAGTTTCATTTACTACTCATTATTTTGCGTATTCTACGGCTCGTGTTTCTCTGATTACTGTTACCCTGATCTGCCCCGGATAGGTCAGTTTCTCTTCCACTGAGCGTGCAATATCCTGGCTCATCAGAATGGCCTCATCATCATTGATTTTGCTCGCATCAACAATGATACGGAGATCACGTCCTGCCTGAATAGCATACGACTTTTCAACACCATGACAAGAATTTGCTATATTTTCAAGATCTTCAAGACGCTTAACATAGCTCTGCAACATCTCTTTTCTGGCACCAGGACGAGCCCCGGAAAGTGCATCAGCAGATTGAACAAGTACATCGAGAACACTCTGCGGCGGCAGGTCTTCATGATGTGCTCCAATTGCATAAATGACCTCTTCAGGTTCACCATATTTCTTGGCCAGATCCCGGCCGATAATTGCATGAGAGCCTTCAACCTCGTGATCAACCGCTTTACCGATATCATGAAGCAGACCGGCACGCTTCGCCATCTTCACATCCAGGCCAAGTTCAGCCGCCATGATGCCGCATAAAAATGCAACTTCCAATGAATGCTGCAATACATTCTGCCCGTAACTTGTACGATACCGCAATCTACCAAGCAATTTGATTAATTCGAGGTGCACACCGTGAGCACCAACGTCAAAAGTTGCCTGTTCACCTGCTTCCCGAATGGTGACCTCGAGTTCATTGGTGACTTTCAGCACAACTTCTTCAATACGGCCGGGATGAATTCTGCCATCGTTAATCAATTGCAGTAATGCCAGACGGGCAATCTCTCTTCTGACGGGATTGAAACCGGAGAGAATCACCGCCTCAGGCGTATCATCAATAATTATATCTATACCGGTCGCGGCCTCAATTGCCCTGATATTCCTGCCTTCACGGCCAATGATGCGTCCCTTCATTTCATCATTTGGCAAAGGCACCATAGAAACGGTCTTATCGGCAACATAATCACCGGCATAGCGGGAGATAGCCAGAGCAAGCACATTTTTAGCCTTTCTGTCCGCCTCCATTTTCATTTCGTTTTCAATACGGGCCAGCCGTTTGGCAGCTTCCATACGTGCTTCACTTTCGAGAGAATCCATCAGCATCTTCTTCGCTTCTTCCGGGCTAATCCCTGCGATTCTCGCCATCTCGTAACGCTGCTTACCAATCAGGTTATCTACTTCTTTATGTTTGTCATCGACTGCCGCTTCCTTCTCACGCAATTGATCTTCGACACTCTGCAGATCACGGGTTTTCCTCTCCAGGCTTTCCCATTCTTTTTTAAGATTCTCACGCTTACGGCTCAGCTGGCGTTCTTCCCCTTTCAGTTCTTCTCTATCCGCTTTAAGTTCTTTCTCAAGAGCCTGTTTTATCTGATATGCCTCTTCCTTGCTCTGCAGTAACGATTCTTTTTTCAGCTGTTCTGCTTCAACAATAGCATTTTCAATGATTTGCCTGCTCTGAGCCTGAATGTTTCTTTGATGTCCTTCAACAAACTGCTTTCGCAATAAATAGCCGACTACAGCGCCCACGGACAGGCCAAGAAATATGAATAGCGACGGATGGTTCATTACGCTCATGGAATAATTCCTGTTATGCAGTAACTGGAAATGCAGGAAAGGAATTGATGTCGTAAGGAAAGAAGAGACGAGACTGCAAAGGCAGAGCCCGGATCACAATACATATAACATGCATGTTATCCAAGCAGATATTCCATGAATACGGGGCATAGGAAAAGCGTTCTTTTATGCATACAGCACATCTGAAAAGCTTGCCACCTGCCTTAAGGTCACCCGGTTCACTCGGGAGGATTACCCAACCAACCTCACGGCTGGACAGATAGGGAAAGAGTATACTATTTGAGAGTCCCGGTGATCCTAGCCTGACGATACGTACCGTTTAACCCTCTGTAGCATTATCCATGGTCTTGAATTGACAACGAAAACCCCTCCCCAAATTACATCGTATCAGGCACACACAGATAACCTGTAAAACCTGTGCCTGTACAAAGCAGACCCTCCGGAAACTCTGCTTTACTGCAGCGGGTGATATATTCTTTCAGTGCCTTTTGCAACCGGCACTCAAAACAGATATCTGAAAAAAGCTACCCTGCTTCTTAATCGTTCGTAATTTCTTTCAAACAGCATTCCTGCTGCACTCAGTCTTCTATATTTCAGCCCGGCCACACCAGCCTTGATAATCATGCGGCGTGGTCCGAATATATAAACAGGGTGAACGACTGCATATCCACCCTGAGTACTCAACTTCCCCGCACTGCCGTGTCGGCAGGTCAGTTAAACCTAATGAATTAGGTGGGCAGCCCTCGTGCCCGCATCAGGTAATTCCCGAAGGATTTTCCTTAAACGAACAGTGGAGGTACCCTTTTTTTGAGAGTTGGCTCAACACACACAGCTGATCACCAACAGCGCAGGGAAAAACTATTAATCCTACTTCCGTGAGCGGTAGAATCACTCTATTTTTCTGCATTTTTTATGCTATACTAAACTTAATGTCAGTATAGCAGACTTTCAACTAAACGAAAACAAAATATACATTGCAGGATCAGCCTGCGATAAGGCTGATCCTGATCTCTTCGTTCAGACGGGCAAAACGTGTTTCACTATCAGCTTTAAAGTCTTCAAACTCCTGCTTCAACTGAACATATTTCGAAGCTATATTCAGACAGCCCATTACCGCAACCTTGCTGGCAGGCAGGGTTCCTCTGCAGGAACCGTCATGACCCTCCACCTGTTCACGAACCAGAGAGAGAATATCATCCATATCTGCTTCACTTGCTGCTGTATAGAACTTGTACTCCTGTCCGAGAAGCTCGAACCTGACCAGACGTTCAGACTCTGACATTACACTCTTTTTTCACCTCGAAACGAAACCGCCTGCAATCGTTAATAATCGTTAGACTTGTTACCTTCCTGCTGTGATGAATCGGAAACCTTGTCAGCTGCGTCGACTGAGCTGAAGAGATTGCCCTGACGACTCGGGTCGTTCACAGGTACATCGGTAAGTACTTCTTCGCCAAGCTCAATCTCCCATTCTTCTATCTGGTCGATAATACCAATAACTCTGTTATTGATTTCATTGCGCTCAGCATCATTCACAGCCAACTGTTCACGCAGTGTCACGATTGTTTCATCGCGGTCCTGCAGATCCTGAATCAATCCGCCGTTTTCCTCCTTCAACTCACGAAAGCTTACCAGCAATTTGCTGATAAAACCTTCAAGCCTTTTCAGCTCACTTTCCTGGGACATATCTTCACTCCTTTACGTAGGATAAGAATTAACACTGTTTGTTTCGCAGACTATACCATGCACTCCATCTTCCGCAACATCAATCAGGAGGCTTCTGCACGCTCTTTCTCTACATCCGGCTATAGTGCCAGCTCAATGGACGTGCATTTTCATAGGGCATGTATCCGTGGAAAATCCGCGTATCATCGTCAAAAACCAGTGGCAGGAAATACTTGTCACCTTCCCACATTGGCAACTCCAGAAGTTTGTCAATATCGACCCAGGAGAGCTCTCCCTCTTCGTTCATTTTTTTTGGTTCACCCTCAAATCTGTCGATCCGATAGATAAAACCGAACCAGTTTTCCCCCTCAGGGCCGAAACCAGTCCAATTAATTGTGCCTCGCAGGACCGCGTCAAGACAGCGAATTCCAGCCTCCTCGTAAATTTCCCGGGCTAAACATTGGAAAATATCTTCATCAGGCTCCATTTTTCCACCAAGACCATTATATTTACCAAGATGCTGATCATCTTTGCGCTTGTTACGGTGAACCATCAACGTTTTTTTTCGGTCAGGTGAAAGTATATAGCCCAGTGTCGCAACTATAGGTGTGTACACAAAACTCTCCTTTTTCCTACTATCCTGCGTGTCATTTCCCTAATTTAGGCATCAACACAAAAACTGTTCCGATGCTCTTCGGGTTGTGATATAGATGTTTAAAACTACCTTGAGAATGCCTGGCAAGCATCCCTTTTATGAAATTAGCCTATCCTTTAATTTTAGACCGGTATCACCGGAATACTATGCGAATTCAAGCCGTACTGTTGTTGCTGATATCCACCCTGCTGCTACCCATAATCTCCGGGCAGAACCTTGCAGCAAAAGAGTTTCCAGAATATCCGGAGATCAGGCACAACGTTGCCTTCTGGGAAAAAATTTATTCAACCCATTCTATAAACTCAGCAGTTATACATGACCGGGACGATTTATCCAAGGTCTACGAAATAGTTAATCTGTCCAGTAACAACAGCTCAGCAACAGGACCGCAGAAACAGGCTTACGTTCAGCAGAGAGTCGAAAAATACCAGATGATTCTTGCGGCACTTGGCCGTGGACAGGTGCCAAGGACTGCCGAGGAAAAAAGAGTCTCCGCGTTCTTCAAAGGCCCTCGGGCCCGCCAGCTCATGACCGATGCAGCCCTACGAGTCCGCTCCCAGACTGGACAGAAAGAACGGTTTATCGAAGGGGTCATCCGCTCCGGTGCATACATGAGCGAAATCAGAAAGATTTTCAAGGATAACGGGCTGCCAACCGACCTTGCATATCTGCCCCATGTTGAATCTTCCTTCGATATCAGAGCCTACAGCAAATTCGGTGCTGCCGGAATATGGCAATTCACTCGGGCTACCGGTAAACAGTATCTGCAGATAGATGATGCAGTTGACGAACGGCGCGACCCTATAGTCGCCGCTCATGGGGCCGCAGCGTATCTCAAAAATAGTTATCGGCTGCTTGGAGAATGGCCCCTTGCTCTCACTGCCTATAATTACGGAACATCGGGTATGCTTCGAGCCCAAAAAGCCAAAGGGTCGTATGGAAGGATCTTTCAGGAATACCGGGAGGGTCATTTCGGCTTCGCCTCTCAGAACTTTTACTCAGAGTTCCTTGCTGCTCTCCGTGTTGCCAAAAGGCTTGAAGCAGATCCGGCCATACGAAAGGATTCCCCGCGCAACGTTGTGCTGGTTACCCTTCCCGGTTATATCAGAATTGATGATGTTA
>JBFHGS010000050.1:0-24932 GCA_041582995.1 Desulfopila sp.
ATTCCTTATACCTAATGCCTAACGCCTTATCATTATCGCTGAAAAAAGGGTAACCAGATAACCATTATATGAGAGAGGGTGCAGATAATCCAATCTCCAGAGAGAAAAACCTCCTCAGTGCCACGTTAGTACAAACGGCAGTAATATGGAAAAAACTATCCACTTTGACTATTTTTGCTGGGTAAAAAGTATGCACATCTCGACTGAGAAGTGTATACAGATATCCTTGTGTAATTATTAATTGTAATACTAACGGTATGTTATCTTGTTTCTCTCGGTTGTGGCATGCTGTTTGCTCTACTTATAACGTAAACAATCGATGCATGATGAGGCGGCACCAGGCCGGCGAGGCGGTGCCTGCAAAATGGTCAATACAACGAAAGGAGCACTATCATGAAAAAACACATTATAGCAGCAGTTCTTATATCAGGTCTGGCAATATCAACTGTAGCCTCTGCAAATTGGGGACGCGGTGGAGCTGGGAATGGTTATAATTGCGGAAATTGCCCACAGGGACAATACTTGCAGCAGATTGACCCAGCAATTCAGGAAAAAATTGATGCTTTCGTCGACGAAACAGCATCAATGCGCAGAGAAATTGCAGTCAAACAGGCAGAAAAAATGGCTTTGTTGCGCGGTACGAATCCAGATGCGGCGACTGTAGCCAAGTTAACCGGTGAACTTTTTGACCTGCGCACTGCAATGCGCGACAAAGCAGAAGCTGCAGGTGTTGATCAGTATATCGGGCCCATGGGTGGCGGCCGCGGAGCTGGAAAAGGAATGGGTATGAATGGCGGCGGCCGTGGTGGTTACATGATGCAGGGCGGCCAAGGTTTTTAAAAGGTAGTATGTAGTTCTTCTCTTTCTCCTCCCTACCCCTTCAGGCGGTATCCCCCGCTGCCTGGAGGGGGTCTGGTTTGTATTTCTGGTAATATCTTCTCCTGCAATATAGGGAAATTGTTTCAGACCTTTTTCTTAAGGGCAATATGCGTGTCGCGCAGTTCGCCGAGGAAGGACTCGGTGAATGCCGGATATTTTTTGCTCATCTCATCAAAAACTGTCATATCCAGCGTAGCCGCGTTATTGCCTGGCACCCAGGAGCTGCCGGCACCCAGCATGTCGTAACGAGCTCTGGAGAAAGTATCAAGATCCCAGCCACGGGCAAGATTGCCGAGCCAGTGAATAAAACGCAGATTGATATTTCCCGGGCTCATTTCCCAAGTCGGTAATTCGTTCCATATCCCTTCAGGTCTGCGGTGCCCCGTTCTGCTTTGCATGAGCGTTTCCAACGCGTGCGCTATATTCTGTATTTTCTGAGGTTGTGTTGATAAATCCATCTCAAGTGCTTTGAGGTGCTCATCAAAGTCAGAAATCCTACTTGCACCAACACTTATACTGGTGACACCCGGTTGGCTGAGACAATAGACATCGTTAAAAAGAATGGGAGAGAGTGGAGCGCAACACGTCTTGAAAGCGGGAGGTGGCGAATAGAGCATGCCGCCCTTATCCGTCGGGCTGATAATATAAACGCCCAGGTCCCGCTCAGTGGCCTGTTCGATTGCCGGTAAATTGATGTTATAAATATAGTACCAGTGAATATTGACAAAATCGAAGCCGCCATCTTCTTGATGGTTGATGGCCTCGAGAATCACATCGAGCGGGCCGTGGCCGGAAAAACCGATATGCAGAGCCTTGCCCTGCTGTTGTAATTTCCTGGCAGCAGCGAGACAACCGCCTTTCCGACAACTTTCCCAGAGACTGCGATAATCGTTGATACCATGAATGGCAAGCAGATCAACATGATCAACCTGCAGGCGATTGAGTGACTCATGAAAATTTCGTATAAAGACCTCTGGGTCCTGATGCGGTACAACTTTGGTTTGCAGGATAAGGTCCTTTCTGTTCAGTTTAGGAAGGACCGTGCCAAGTTGTCTCTCAGAAGACCCGTAACCGTGGGCAGTTTCGAAATGATTAATGCCATGTGCAAGTGCTGTTCTGGCCAGGTCTTCAAGGTTAACATGTGAGTTGTTCGGTATTTGAGTGAGTGGCAGGTCAGTCCAACTGTGCATTGACCGCATGCAGCCGAAGCTGATAACGGGCATCTGCAGGTCTGTCTTGCCGAAACGACGATAATACATTGTATGTCCTGTGGGATATAGATAATAAAAAAACAAAGGCTGTCAGGCAAAATACAATACCTGTTCAGGAGGCTGAAGAGAAACAATAATGAAAATAATCTCAATTCCATGTGGTTTTGATAATTTTACCTATGTAGTCATTTGCGAGCAGACCGGAACTGCAGCAGTTGTAGATCCAAATGAAGCATATCCGATATGGCGTGAAGTGGAATCTGCGGGGGCTGAGCTTGCTGCGGTGTTGTGTACTCATCATCATCAGGACCATATTGGCGGACTCGAGGACCTTCTCAGTGAGCAGCCGGATCTCGTTGTCTACGGTTATGGTGGTGACAGAAATCGTATTCCGGAGATGACAACGCTACTGGCCGATGGTGACACCGTTTGTTTTGGTGAGATCAGCGGCAGGGTCTTGCATACCCCGGGGCATACAGCAGGAAGTGTCTGTTATTATTTCGGGAAAGTACTGTTTACAGGTGATACCCTGTTCGGTGCAGGATGCGGTCGTCTTTTCGAGGGCACAGCAGCCGAAATGTATCGTTCACTGACAGAGAAAATCTCACCTTTACCTGATGATACCCTGGTATATTTCGGACATGAATATACTGAGAAGAATCTCACCTTTGCAGAGCTTATCGAGCCTGGTAATCAGGATATTTCGAGCAGGTTACAGACTGTGCGGGAAAATACGGCTCTGCATATACACAGTACTCCATCAACCCTTATGGAAGAGAAGAAAACAAATCCATTTCTGAGGTGTCGGGAAAAGAGCATCCGGGATGCGTTGCTGCCATCCGGAAGCAGTGTTTCTGATGGCGAGATATTTGCGATGTTGCGTAAGAGGCGTGATTCATTCTAGCCACACCTCTGCTTACGTCTCGCTGAAAAGCAAAGTTGACCTGCTGCTGATAATCGGATAGATGTCTGAGGTTGAAAGAAGAACAGGACTGCGGGGAGATCCTGCCTGCCTTCTGAATGAAGGTGCTGGTTGTGGAATCTTCGTGATCACCAAAGATTTTTTAAGGAGGAGAGATGATGAAAAGAATAGTAATCGCAGCCTTTATGCTGGCGGGACTGGTTGCACAGAGTGTCAGTGCTCAAACCTATACCATTTCTGTTAATCAGTTTGTTGAGCATCCTGCGCTTGATGCTGTACTGAAAGGATTTCAGGATTACCTGAAAGATAAGAATGTAGACGTTAAATATAATGTACATAACGCCCAGGCGAATATGGGAACCGCGACTCAGATTGCCAAGCAGATGATTGGCGAAAAGCCTGATCTGCAGATGGCGATTGCTACCCCTTCCGCCCAGGCTGTAGCCCAGGCTAACAGCAAGGCTCCTGCTGATATGCAACGGCCGTTTCTGTTTACCGCAGTTACTGATCCTGTTGCTGCCGGGCTCGTTACTGATATTGCCATGCCGGGTGGCATGACCACAGGTGTATCTGATCTGCTGCCGCTTGATAAGCATATTGAGATGGTTACGACCTATATACCCAACCTGAAAAAGCTCGGCCTGCTCTATAACGCCGGTGAGGCAAACTCCAAGGCCAATGTTGCCGGTATCAAGGCACTTGGAGAGAAGATGGGTTTTGAGGTTGTGGAGGCGACTGCTTCTAAAACTGCCGATGTATTTCAGGCGGCAAAGAGTCTTGTCGGTCGTGTAGATGCAGTATTTATTCCTACCGATAATACAATCATTTCTGCGCTCGAATCTGTTTTGAAAATTGGTGTTCAGTCCAAAATGCCGATCTTTGCAGCTGATGTTGATTCCGTGGAACGTGGTGCGATCGCCGCTATGGGCTTTGATTATTACAAACATGGCTATCAGACCGGCGCTGTAGCTGAGCGGATTCTTCATGGTGAGAAAATCGGAGAGATCCCTGTCGAGTTTCAGAAAGATCTGCAGCTCCATATCAATACAAAGTATTCCGAGATGATGGGCGTTACCGCGCCTGCGGCACTTCTTGAGAAAGCTACCAAGATTTACGAATAAGCAGTCGGAAATAGAATATGACTTTATATGCAGCACTTGGTGCCGTAGAACAGGGTTTCGTCTATGGCATCATGGTTATCGGGGTATACCTCACGTTCAGGATTCTCGATTTTCCAGATCTCACAGTTGACGGCAGCCTGCCGCTGGGCGCAGCAATTTCAGCGGTAGCTATTACCAACGGTGTTAATCCGTATGTCTCACTGGTGCTTGCTCTGGCCGGCGGATTCGTGGCCGGAGCGATTACCGCAATTCTCAATACTAAATTCAAGATCCTGCATCTGCTTGCTTCGATCCTGACCATGATTGCGCTGTATTCAATCAACATACGCATCATGTCGGGCCCGAATGTGGCATTGCTTGGTGTGAATACGGTGTTTGATTCTGTCATTGCTCTCGGTGTGCCTTCACAGTATGCAGGCATCCTGATTTTCGGGCTGTTTGCTGTCTGTGTAGTAAGCCTTATCGTCTGGTTTTTAAGTACTGAACTGGGCCAAGCGATTCTGGCAACAGGTGACAATCCTCAGATGATCACCAGTCTCGGGGTGAATACGCACACAATTATTATCCTCGGTGTCGGGATTTCCAACGCGCTGGTGGCGCTTTCAGGAGCGTTGGTTGCTCAGAATCAGGGAGCGGCGGACGTCGGTATGGGGATTGGTACCATCGTGGCAGGGCTTGCTTCGGTAATTATCGGCGAAACAGTTTTCGGTCATCGCACCATTGGCCGCGCGTTTACAGCGGCGTTGCTTGGATCGGTGCTCTATCGGCTGGCAATTGCCCTGGCTCTTGGTATGGAGTTCGGCTCATTCAGGTTTAACCCCAGTGATCTCAATCTGATTACCGCCATCCTGGTTATCTGCGCTCTGATCGCGCCAAATATCAAGAAGAGGGTCGTCAGCCGGTGATTTGCTTAGAGAACATTACGAAATACTTCCATAAGGGGAGTGTCAATGAGGTCCTTCCTCTCAATAATATCAGCCTGCAGGTCGCCGAAGGCGATTTTATAACGGTAATCGGCTCGAACGGTGCTGGTAAATCGACGCTCCTTAATTGCATTGCCGGTTCCTTTTTTCCTGACTCAGGGTCTATCAGTATTAACAACTGTGATGTGACAGCCTGGCCTGAATATAAGCGGGCTAAATTTATTTCGCGTGTCTTTCAGGACCCCCTGCTCGGTACTTGCCCGTCGGCTACAATACAGCAAAATATGGCTCTGGCTATTCGCAGAGGTTTAAAGCGCGGACTGGCCCCCGGTGTAAAAAACAGGGATAAGTTGATTTTTCGCGAGCAGCTGAAACATCTTGGGCTGGGGCTCGAAGAACGATTGCTTGATACGGTCGGCCTGCTTTCAGGTGGCCAGCGTCAGGCGCTGACCATGCTCATGGCCACACTTATCAAGCCGGCAGTACTGTTGCTCGATGAACACATTGCAGCGCTTGATCCCAAGACTGCAACGCAGATTCTGAATCTGACCCGGGATATTGTGCGCGAGCAGAATCTGACCACTCTTATGATCACTCATAATATGAAACACGCTATTGCCTTTGGTAACAGGCTGATCATGTTGCATCAGGGTAGAATTATTCTTGACCTGAAAGGAAAGGATAAAGAAAAACTTACAGTTGAGGATCTTTTATCCGAGTTTTACAAGTCTCAGGGAGAGGAGTTGGCCAACGATTCGCTTCTGCTGGGCTGAAATCACCTTCTTGTGGTATTTGATCCCCGATGTTTGCCTTCAGATGATAGCAGAGGCAGATTGCGGGGATTTTTTTTATGGTGGCAGCAGTGTGGTGTAGGCTATCTTTTCGTGGGATGAGGTAATATGCTTAAGAAGAGCAGTATTATAGTTTGGCTATACATTGAGCGGTTGGTAAGGCCGATGATCAGTATGTAACAACTGAAGTTACGAGTAGGAGATTTGAGTGGACAATAACGATATATTACGCCGTATTCGCTATACTTTCGATCTTGGCGATTCGAAAATGATGGAGATATTCAGCTCTACCGGATATCGGGTTACACGGGCACAGATCAGCGATTGGTTGAAAAAAGATGATGACCCAGCATTTAAGCAGTGCAGTGATGTGCAGTTGGCTATTTTTTTGAATGGTTTTATAAACTCAAAGCGCGGTAAAAAGGAAGGGGAACAACCTCAACCGGAGAAGCGGCTTACGAACAATATTATCTTCCGGAAATTGAAAATTGCCCTGAATCTGAAGGATGAGGATATTCTGCAGTTGCTTGAACGTGCTGATTTTCGGATGAGTAAGCATGAGTTGAGTGCGTTCTTTCGCAAAACGACCCATAAGCATTACATGCCGTGTAAAGATCAGGTGCTGCGAAATTTTCTGCAGGGTATTCAACTGCAGTATCGCAAGAAAAAAACCGAACCCAAAGTTACTGCGCCACCTGGCGGGCAGGAGGAAAATTCAGGTCCACAATCTGATTTTAAGTGGAAATAGATCACACGGCAATATGCGGCTGAAAAGAGTCTGAGGAACTGCGCTCATCTGTACTCTTGCAGCCGCAATGTTGTAGTTGACTGTCTCTTAGTCCATGTTCCTATTCAAGTGCATCAGTAGCCAGGTGCCACTCCAGATCTTCTATCACGCTCAGTTCAACTATATTAGCGGCTTTACCCAGCAGCACGCGACTTTCATCGCTCAGGTTAAGCAGATGCAGCTTTTTATTATACTGGCTGTATCGTTCGGTAATGTTTTGAAGGGCTTCAAGGCCAGAGTGATCCCAAACCCTTGAGTTTGCAAAATCAATTATCACATGTTCATTATCGTTCTTGAAGTCAAAAAGTCTTTTGAAGGATGTCACGGAGCCAAAAAATAACGGTCCTTGCAGGTCGTAAACAGTTTGTCCCTGTGCTTCTTTTTTGTCGGCACCCATTTCCTTGCCTTTTTGCCAGGCGAAGACCAGTGCAGAAACAATAATACCTACCAGTACGGCAATGGCCAGATCGGCCAGTACGGTCACTGCAGACACAATCACGATTACCAGCAGGTCTGATCCCGGAATTTTGTTGGCCAGGCGTAGGCTGGACCACTCAAAGGTACCGATGACTACAAGAAACATAACGCCGACAAGAGCAGCAAGTGGAATCTGCTCGATGAAGCGCGCACCTACCACGACAAATCCGAGCAGGCAGATAGCTGAGGTTATCCCGGAAAGCCGGGTGCGACCACCACCTCTGATGTTGATCATACTTTGGCCGATCATCGCGCATCCGCCCATGCCACCGAAGAAACCATTAACGACATTGGCGACCCCCTGGCCGATACACTCTCTGTTTCCTTTACCTCGCGTTTCCGTGAGTTCGTCAACCAGCGTAAGAGTCATGAGAGACTCGATTAAACCGACTGCTGCTGCAAGAAAAGCATAGGGCAGGATAAACTTAAATGCTTCAAATGATAACGGTATATTCGGTAACTGAAATGTTGGTATGCCAGCTGCAATAGTAGTAATAGATGCATTCCCATCCTGCACAAAATCGAGCACAGTTCTGACGAGACCGGGATGAAAATGATTAATTGCACTACCGAGAAGTGAAACTGTGACAATTCCCACCAATGTAGCCGGGACACTCTTCGTGATTTTCGGAAGATATATACCTATCGCCATGGTTAACAGAATCAGCCCACCCATAATTGCAAGAGGCAGGGGAGCCAGCAGTTTCCCACCTTCTGTAAACTGCTGGAACTGGGATTGGAAAATGATTATTGCCAGTCCGTTGACAAACCCCAGCATAACAGGATGAGGAACAAGTCGGATGAATTTTCCAAGTTTAAGTATACCGCAGGTGATCTGTATGAGGCCCATGAGTATAACAGCCGCAAAGAGATAGCCCAGAGAGCTCTCAATAATCATATCAGAACTCATTCCAGCTGCTTTACCCGACTCAACTACTTTTGCAATAAGTGGTGCGAAAATTACGGCTACAGCACCGGTTGCGCCGGAGATCATTCCGGGACGTCCCCCCAGGATTGCTGTTATCAGTCCCATCATGAATGCGGCATACAGCCCAACCTTTGGATCTACACCAGCAACGAAGGAGAAGGCTATTGCTTCCGGAACCAGAGCCAGTGAAACAGTGAGGCCGGAGAGTACATCGTTTTTTACGTTTTTATGTCGTGGTATTCGAAGCGAGATAAACGTGTTCCTGACGGAACGTAACTCATGTGTACGTTTAGTTTTTTGCAATGGTAATGGTCCTTTTTGAAATACTGATGGGGCAATTTTTTCCCGGTTGATAAGGATTGAGTTGCAATACCATGTACGGTTGTCAACTCAATATGCAGACTCTGCACAGAGAGCAGACCACTGCATGGGGTAATTTCCCCGTAATAGGTAGCGTACCGACCTGTTACCAGCTGGTAAGCGGCTACGTCGAATATGAACGAAACCCATCAGGCCGAAAGATACAGGCCGGGGTGTCGCAGGTAGTGCGCAGAAATATCAACACGAGATTCGTGTTGTTGGTTTTCGCTGCAGATTGATTGCCGTAGCAGGAAAGACAGACAAAAAAAAAGCGACCCCAAAAAACTAGGGTCGCTTTTTTATATTTGGAGCGGGAAACGAGATTCGAACTCGCGACGTCAACCTTGGCAAGGTTGCACTCTACCACTGAGTTATTCCCGCGGTGTTGCGCTGCTGTGGGAGGGTATTTACCAAAACCTGTATTTGAAGTCAACAACTCTTTTACATTATTTTTGTTTTTTGTCGTACGAAATTTCGATGTTTTTGTTTTTACGTGTAAAATGAAATTAATTAAATAAAACCTTTTAATATCAGGGAACTACGCCTGTAGTGAAAAGTGTTCCAAGTGGATGGTGTTGTTATAGCGATGATTTTGAGGTGTTAGATTTTTTCGCATTGTTATGAATTACTTTCTCAGCTATGACACTGGATGTGGTTGAAGCGGAAGAGAAGTTCCGGAGGCATATCTCGTAAGCTCAATGTAATTATCTGATCAGCCCAGAACCTCAGCGTGAACAGGCGGGAGGTAAGGAGGTATCTGGTCTTTGAGAGAAAGAACGTAGATGTCTAAAAGTGAAATTTTAAAAGATTCAGTATGCGTTTTGGTGGTATCCGCGTGGTTAAGCACGCATTCATCAGTCGTGCGTAAACGAGTATGTTGTGGTTTGCTCATAGACTTCATGAGGATACAGAATAGCTGAAGGGAACGTCGGTTGATTTACAGCATCCGGGTAATGCTGGGTTTCAAGGCACAATCCTGCACACGTCGAGTAGGCACTGTTGTTTTTACCCAGTATTGTAGTTCCTGTCAGATAAGTACCATCATAGAATTGTACTCCCGGCAACGTGGTTGAGACTGTCATAATTCTGCCAGAAGAGGGGTCTCGAAGAACAGCTGCCGGTCGCAGGACTCCGGGTTCACCTTGAATTTGATAGTTGATGTCGAAATTTCCCGGCAATCTGTTTTGGGCTGTTCCAAGAATGGTTGGTTCGTTAAGATCATAACAGGTTCCGTAAACGGGTTGAAGCGTCCCAGTCGGAATATTCTGTTCATTCGTAGCTGTTATTGCATTTGCGAGAATTTGCAGCTGCAGGGGTGAAATATCACCGTTGTTATGACCGCGCAGATTGAAATAACTGTGTTGAGTTATGCTGACCGGTGTCGCTTTGTCAGTGACAGCATTGACCTCGAAACACAGTGTGTTGTTTTCAGTGAGCCTGTAGACGACTGTGACCTCAAGGTTACCTGGGTAGCCACCTTCGCCATGTTTTGAGATACGATGCAATCTGAGGCAGAGATCGCCTCTGTCGGTATATGGATCACTCTTCCAGGGGTATCGGTCGAATCCGTAGAAACCACCGTGCAGATGGTTTGGGGGATCGTTGACTTCAAGCTGCACATCAGTGCCGTCAAGGTGGAACATGCCACCGGAGATACGGTTGGCAAATCTGCCGATTATCGCGCCGATATACGCTGTATTCGTCAGGTAGCCATCAAGAGTATCAAAACCAAGTACAACATCATTGATGCTTTCCCTGCCCGGGACAAGCATTCTGGTAATAATGCCACCGTAGTTGATGATGGCAACCGTCATCCCGTTTGAATTGGTCAGGGAATATTCAGTGATTTCCTGATCATTGAAACGGCCAAAAAATGTTGTCGTAATAGGCATGATGTGTTCGTGTTTAAATTCAAATTGAATGATGCGCTCTTTATTCAGAGCTTCGACCTGCCGCTCTGATTGCGTCATCAGCAGTAAACAATTTCACAATTGCACCAGATCATTGCATTGTGCAAAATTTGCGATTTTATACGATATACAAACAGGTACTTCTTGAGTGTTTCTTGAGTAGGTTGTCGTGTTAGATCGTATACATCGTGGCCAGACTGCCGATAAGCACAAGAGTAAAGAGTATCGAGACACCAAAGCCGGCTTTCATGTAATCTTTTGTACGGTAACCGCCGGGTCGCATGAGGAGAGCGTTGACCTGGTGAGTCGGTAATAGGAACGTATTTGAGGCGGAGATTGCGACAACCATTGCGGCAATGGTCGGATTTGTACCAATGTTTGCGGCCATGTTCATTGCCAGTGGTACCATGAGTACAACTGCTCCGACATTGGAGGCTATCAGGGCAAAAAAAGCGGTGAGCACCGAAACAACTAGCATCAGCACGAGCGGTGAGGGAGTACCGACCCAACTCAGAATATGCTGGGCAATATACGCTGCAGTACCTGTTTTTTCAAATGCGGTTCCGAGGGGAATAAGGCCTGAAAGCAGAAAGACAGTACGCCAGTCAACAGCTTCGTAAGCCCGATCGGCCCGGATAATTTTGGTTATAATCATACCAAGAGCTCCTGTAAGGAGCGCGATAGATAATTTCACCTGGAAACTGAGTGCCAGAACAAGAGAAAGGAACAGAAAAAACAATGCACAGCGGGTTCGTTCCGGCTTCAGTTCCTCACCTTGTATTTCTTCAATGAAAGCAATGTCCATTTGTTGAGAGAGGAGCTGGAACTGCTTCCAGCGTCCCTGCATTAAAATAGTATCACCCTGGCGCAGTTCTGTGAGATTTATTCCTTCCATGATGATTTCATCACCCCGGACAATAGCCAGAGGGTTTACCTGAAAGAGCCGGCGAAACCGCAACTCCTCCATGGTGTGGCCGCTGAGATTGGAGTGTGGAATAACTACCCCCTCGACAACCCCTGATACTTCACTGTAATTCTCTTCACTGAAAACCTCTGCTTCGGGTTTAATACTCCAGCCGTGGGCTTCAGCAGCGCGCTCTATATTTTTCCGGGAGCTGATGATCCAGAGAACATCTCCGGGCTCTACCAGTGAATTCTCGGTTGGAGCAAGATTTTTATGGAAGCCCTCATTTTTGGCGATACCAACAACTGTGATATGGTATTTGGGGCGTAATTCCATTTCACCGAGTGTCTGCGGTGGATAGTATGCCGGCACCTGCAGTTCATATCCCTCCCCAACTTCATCGCCGTAAATTTCCTGCAGCCGTTTATCCATGCAATTGTTATCAAGGTCGCAGACATCTGCAGGCAGGAGATGCCGACCGAAAAATGCAAAATAGAGCAGGACGGTGAAGAGTAAAGCTATGCCGATGGGGGTTATTGACAGGAGACCGAGGGGGGTAAACGGCATATGATTCACCGCCTCGCTGTTATTCTGCCACCAGGCTGCCATCAGATCATTGAGCATAATCAATGGACTGGAACCGATAAGTGTCAGGCAGCCACCAGTTATAGCGCAGAATCCCATAGGCATGAGAACGCGACTGGCTGAGATATTTAGCTTTCTGCTGATGCGCATGGTCGCAGGCAGGAAAAGGGCGGCAGCACCAATATTCTGCATAAAACTGGAAATGATAGCCACAGTTGTGGATACCACAATCATTATACGTGCTTCACTTTTACCGGCTATTTTAATGATCTGAGCAGCAACGACATTCATGACGCCGGTCTTGTTCAGGCCGGCGCCGATGATCATAACCGCGATAATAGAGACAACGGCATTTGAACTAAGGCCGGCCACGGCTTCTTCAGGGCTGAGGACACCTGTGAGTGGCAACAGCACCATCATAAGCAGGCCGACAAGGTCGACCCGCAATATCTCAAAGACAAAGAGAATAATTACAAGACCGAGCAAGCCAAAGACAATCAGCATATCGGTTGTGAGTGGAGCCGGCGCCATATTCAGTCCTTGAAACGACGGTAATTGGAAATATCCATTTAAATGTTATGGTAGGGATTTATGTACGTTGAGCGTGATGCGAGTGGCTCCTGAATTGTCACAGAGGTAATACCCTCCATGCCGAGCACCAGCTTTTCTATACGATCTCGAAAAGATGAATCGGTTTTCAGGTCTTCCCCTACATTACTGATAAAAGCAACGCCGTCTCTTACTATTACATTGATGCACGGCGAGAGATTGACCAGTTGTGCATGAATACTTGCAGCCGTTGTCATATCCTTAATGATGGCTTTAGACTGTGATGTCGCCTGAAAAATAGGTTTTTGTACAGTTTCATAGAGTATCTGGACGGCATCATCTACAGTCAGAGTGCCAATATGCAAAACCATGTCATATAACCGGCTGTCCCAGGTATCTGTTCCGTGGAGGTACAGTCCCCATTTACGTCGTTCTTCGTCATCTTTTTTCAGGATGTAGAGGGCCTTTTGAGCTGATATTTTCTCCCGTTTCATCTCTTCCTGAACCCTGTCGTCCATATCTGCAATAATCCGAACTTTCAGAACATGGGGAATGTGCCGGAGGATGTAATGACCAGCCAATCCATGATAAATAATGTTGTCCTGTTGCAGATGTTTTAACATGGCATATCGGTAATAACTCAGATACCTCTCTTTGCCGTGTTGAAAACGCTCAAGTACCGAAGGTGCATCATGTAATGCCCTGATAAGTTTCATTTCAGGAATGTTGAATTCTTCACATGCCTCAATAATAATGTCTCTGGAGACACATTTGAAATTGAGTTTTTGGGCAAGCTTTTCTGCAACTTCTTTTCCTCGACTGTATGATCCTCTCGAAATTGTGACAATAGGCATAGCGATTTCGTCCTGCGTAAGTAATTTGATGTTGTTGAATTATTGCGATTTTGGCTGCCTCGTTCCATTCATCAGGGCGAAGCATTCTGTCAGACTGGGGATCTTTACGAGAAAAGGAACATCGAGGGCAGGTTTTCGTAAATTTCATCCATCATAAAGACGTGGCAATATTTACGGAAATTTGGACCGATTAACCGTTTTCGCAGTAGATTCATTGCTAAGTCCGACAGGTTCCTTAGGTACAAATGAAAATGCTACGTTATGGCAGGAGCCTGACAAAATAAAAACCGGAATGAAAAGCTGATGAATTGCATGAAAGTACCGCACACAAAGTCATTCATCCGGTAATGTAATAGGGATGCTCGGGCCGAACTGATACTTATGTTTAATCCTATCGTGTTTTTGCTGCAATCACAATTTTATCTGCGGTGAATCACAGTTCTTTTCACCGATATGAAAAAATCGTCAGAAGCATTGCTTGCGACAAGGATGAGAAATAAAGGCAGGATTGAATTTCAGTGATTATCAGGTAATTGTCTTAAAGTAATTGTTCATTACATGAATGTTGTTGCGGCCTGGGCTGATAGCTGTCAGATGGACACAATCCTTAAAAAAAATCAGAAGATGACGTGAATTAAGCTATAGCAAAAGTGAACAGCGGCAGCAACGATTCTTCCCCGGGAGGTTGTCGTTGCTGCCGGATATACACAAACACGATATAATGACCGAGCGTGAATCGGTGCAGAGAATTCCTGTTAATCTATCATTTCGAACAAGGCTTCAATCTTGGTACGAATCTGTCCTTCGTCGTTATTGGAGTAGTCAGTTTCAATCTTGAGATACGGCAGATTGTGCTGCTCGTTCACATGACGACCAACCCGGAAAGATTCAACGTTGTATGAATGGCAGGCAGTCAGGACAAAATCGATTACAACATCGGGCTTGAACCGCTCAATCATGTTGGAGAGTGCGGCAAACCTTCCGTCATTCGGAGTCATGCAGGAGCATGGGACCTTGAGGTATTGTTGAGCAAGCGCCCTGACCGGGTCGTCACTGTTTTCCTCGATTCTTCCTTCAAAGGCTTTCATACCGGTACAGGAATCCGGGGCTACGACCAGGCCACCGCATTTTTCGATGATCTTGAATATCTTCAGAGCGTCACCGCCGACAGGGCAACCGCTGACAAGTACTCTGGGCGATTTTTCGTTGCCGAAATGAACTCCTTCAGCGACTCTTTTTTCGAGTTTTTTCAGTACATCTGTCAGAACTGGTTCAACTTTATCGAAAGTTGCTGGAAGGGCGAGAAAACCTACGTCATACATTTCTTCCCAGCTGATCACTGGAGGGTGCATTGCAGCGTAGTCATAAATTTTACGCATCATGCTGTTGCGGCGGTTGGTTTGCTGAATGGCAGACTCAATTGCCTCATCAGTCACGGTGCGCTGAAATGTTGTCTCAAGAAATCGCTGTAATTTGCGGATCATAGCCGTCCAGTTCGGCAGTGCTTCTGCTTCATCCGGCAATTGCGGCAGATCCATCACATGCAGAGGTTTGACTTCTGCTGCCAGTTCAAACATTTTCTTTTTACCGTCACATGTTGTCTCGGCAATTACAGCTTCAGCCATGTTGAAAAACGGACAGGTGCCTTCGAGAATAAAACCATAGCTTGATTTGATCAGGGGGCAGAGATTCGCGGGCAATGTCGTTTCGGCACTGGCGATTGGGCCATCCGAAAAGGCACAGAGTACAGCCGGTGCAAGATCCATTGCCTGAATCAGTTCTATGGGGGCATACCCGCAGTAGATACCGACAATGGGTTTTCCGCTGGATTTATGCTCTTCCATGTAGCGAAGTACCCGTTTAGCCGGCATTCCGTCAAGGCCATCATTCATAAGTGGTGTGATTGTCATAGTCTTTTTATGGTAGTCAGAGGTTGAAACAGCAACACGGTTAAGCGTTATCGCGGGCAAGCAGTGCAGCCCCGAAGGCACCGATGCGTTGCGGCGTATCAGGTATGTGTATTTGTCGTCCGAGATGTTTAGCCAGCAGAGAGGTCATACACGGGTTATTGGCGACTCCGCCGGTAAAGACAATATCACCGATTGGAGATACGCGGTTGAGCATGCCGCTTACCCGTCGGGTAACACTACTATGCAGACCGAGAGCAATTTCACGGCAGTTCTCTCCTTTGGCAATCAGGGTGGTTACTTCAGATTCCGCAAAAACAGTACACATGCTGGAAATCGTGATGTCTTTTTCTGCACGTAAAGCTTCGGGGCCGAATTCTTCAATGGTATAGCCAAGAGTCCTGGCCATGATTTCCATGAATTTTCCGGTTCCGGCAGCACATCGGTCATTCATCTCAAACTTCTGTACTTTGCCGGTGTCTGAAAGAGCAATCACCTTGCTGTCCTGGCCACCAATATCCAGTACTGTACGGACATTGGGGAAAGATTCTTGCGCTCCTCGTGCATGTGCCTTAATTTCTGTGACAGTTGTGGCATCAAATGAGATTTCAAAGAGATTTCTGCCATAACCGGTGGCCATGATGGAATCATACGATATAGTTGAGAGAAGATGCTGGGCTTCCTGCATGGGATCAAAACCAGTGTCCGCTTGCAGGCTTTGGCAGATTTCTCCCGCTTCATTTACAACTACCAGTTCAATGGTCCGTGAGCCGATATCGATACCTGCAAATTGTCTACTCATAGAAACTCCTGAAAACGGTAAGGCATGGTGTGTGTTCAAGTATCAGAGGAACTTTCCCTGAATTAAAAGTGCTACTATGTAGTGTAATTACCATCATAGAATTACACGCAACACGGCAAGACAACATAGATCAAGGTAAAGCTATAAGTCAAATAGGAAAAAAAGATAAATTGGCAGCCTACTCAAGGAATATCTGATGGGAAACGCATGAAATATTAATGATTATTAATATTTTGACAATGAACGATGGGCTGTATCTCGGTGGGGTAGGCCAAAGCAGGAGAAAAAGGATGCAGGGCAACATAACCCTGCTCCTGTTGACTGGTGCCGGTTGAGAGAACAGAATCATCCCTCAACCGATAGATAGCAGATGTAAAACCAGATGCATGCTTCAGGCTTGAATCAGTTGCTGACTTCTCTGGGAGCTCCGGGTTAATCACCTAAGCCCATTTTTACTTTTTCTGTGTATTTAGTAAGAAGTTCCATGGCTTTAGCGTTTTTTTCTTCAGGGCTGAGACGTTGATCTGCATAGAGCTTCTGCAGCATTGTTGTAACAACTTCTGTTTCATGATCATGGTGCAACTTACGATGTTTTTCATACTGAGCATGAGCGTCAGGATCGGGGCAATACCAGTCGTGACCCGATTCGTGTGCCTTGGAGAGTACAGGGAGTGCGAGAAATACGATACTTGCGGTAATGAGAATCCGTCTGTAGAGTGCTGTTCTTCCGTTCATTGCTCAGATCCTTGTGTGTAATAATTGACGATATAACCAGAAGCTATTGCATAGAGATCTTCTGATCAGCCAGGCTGAATAGAGCTATTTATCTTGTTATTCTCGCAATAATCAGGTGCGGAGTGCGACAACGTCACATTACGGGCATATGTCCATTTATATAAATAGTGTTATCTCAAATGCCTAACAACTGTCAAGTGTTAATGGTGGGGTTGCCTCGTGAAATTGATTGTGAAGATGCCTGCTGAGACTCCTGCTGAATATTCTATTACGGGCAGTAATGAGAAAATACTGTCAACATCAGGAGGTGGTGCGTTAAGAGGACGGAATTTGAATCTTATTATCCATGATGTTCAGCTCGATCAGTGAAGAATGAGGGGTGAACTGCATTCGTCGAAGGACCGCATATGAAACAGAATCTGCAGCAATATTGGTGACAAAGACACACTTCTCTGTATACTTCTTGCACCTGATACCTCACCATTCTTGTTGAAAAAGAGGGGCAATTATTTTTTTTGGTATGGGAAATCTAACCATGTACGCTTGTCACGCTTATTGTTTAAAACAAGGTGAGGATTGCCACCTCACATGAAGGGATGTGTCTTTGTGCTTACAAGGCTGCTACTACAAGGTATCCCGTATAGAATAGTTTCGGGGAGGATGTCAATAGACTATGAAATATCCAGAGAAAATTCGCCAGCTTTTAGAACAGATTCCGTTAAAGGTCAAATTACCCGCTCTCAATAAACGACCACTTTCAAAACGGGAGGTCAGCAGGAAACTTCTGAAAAGATATTTCAGACTACTTAAATAACCCTACTCTTCTGATAACAAAAAGCAGGAGTCTCCAGTGTTTTTCCACGGCTTTTGGTTGTAAGGATGCCGCAATAGTCTGAAATCTCCTGACGAGAAGATGTGCTGTCGAGGAGATGTTTTTGCCATAGGGTCTTTGGGCCGAAATTACCAGTGTTCAAAGCTGTTCCAAGGAATTGTGGTTACTCCTTTTTAGCAGTGCGATCGTTGTATAAGTTCTTGTATAAAAATGATTTATTAAACAACATGCGTTGACGCCTAACAGATTAGCGTATATTATTCCGAAATCAAACTCTGAGAATAGTCCCTCAGTACAAATCCTATTTATTGCATGTCGATTGCGACATGTTTCCCGAAAAGGTTGATGATGAGTTTATTAAACAATACTCAAATCTCTGATTTGTCAGGTATCTCAAGCTTAAAGAATGCTGCAGTGCCAGATGACTATCAGTATGACGTGCTTAATGCGCTTTCATCGCATATCGCAGTTATTGACCGGGAAGGAAATATTGTAAAGGTTAATTCAGCGTGGATGAAATTTGCACGCGAGAATTGTTCCGATACTGCTTCATTGGGAGTAGGCAGCAATTATCTTTCGGCATGCAGAGAAGCATTGAACCCTGAAAATGCAAAAGATGGTCTTGAAGCTCTGCAGGGAATTCAGCGGGTGATGAAAGGGGAGAACGATCAATTCGAAATGACGTACCCCTGTCATTCTCCGGATCGGAATCGTTGGTTTCTGATGCGGTGCACCCAGATACCTTCACAGCCTGACTATTCTCTTATCTGTCATATAAATATAACCGATACAATAGAAGCAACTCAAAAGCTCCGTGAGCGAGAGCGGGAATTGCAGGCTTTTCATATAATTCATCGTCAGGTTGCTTCCGAAATTTCCCTCGAACCGGTTGTTAAAACAATTCTGGATCAGATTCTTGAGATTATTAAACCGGATCTCGCCGTCTTTTTTTTACGAGACGGTGAAAACCTCATATTAAAAGATGTGGTACCTGCACAAAGCGGTACGGTATTCCATGACTCGGAGCAGCATCACGTTGGTAAATGTCTTTGTGGGCTCGCGGCTGAATCCGGTAAAACCGTTTATTCATATGACATGCATAGCGACAATCGCTGTACGATGAAAGAATGTAAAAACACAGGATACAGATCATTTGCCTCAGTTCCGCTGGTTGCAAACAACAATGTTCTCGGGTGTATAGGCATTGCTTCAAAAGAACCGAGAGATTTTGAGGAAAGTGGAGCGTTTCTTGAGGCTGCTGCCCGGGATGTCACTCTGAGTTTAAAGAACGCACTCCTCTATGAACAGCTTAGAGAGTATGCAGAAAATGTGCAGAAACAATTGTACGAACGGGAAAAGCTGGAAGAGACTCTTGTCCAGAGTCAGAAACTCGAGGCTATCGGTCATCTTGCCGGCGGCATTGCGCACGACTTTAATAATATCCTGGCGGCGATTATGGGGTATTCTGAACTGGCATTGCTTAAATCGTCGGAACCGGAGATGAGGGAATATCTTAAGGGCGTCGTGAAAGCGTCACATCGTGCTAAAGACCTCATTCAGCAGATTCTCACTTTCAGCCGAAAAGGTGAGCAGAATCTCATGCCACTTGATCTCTGTTCCCTTTTGAAAGATACCGTTCAGCTTATTAAGGCTACCTTGCCAAGTACAATAATCATTCATGATGATATCCAGAATCTTAAATCAGCGCCAATCATGGGCAATCCAACGCAGTTGCAGCGCCTGTTCATGAATCTCTGCTCAAATGCTTCTCAGGCGATGGAGAAAGAAGGCGGCGCCCTTATTATCAAACTACGAATGATACAGGCGGGAAATGATTTACTGCTGCGCTGCCCGGAACTGACACCAGAGGCTGAGTATATTGAGCTTTCCGTCCGTGACACAGGAATGGGGATAGCATCGGAACATATCCACTCTATATTTGAGCCGTATTTTTCTACTAAAGTTCCAGGTAAGGGTACAGGCCTCGGTCTGGCGGTAGTTCACGGTATTGTCAAAAGTCATAACGGTGGGATTGTCGTGAACAGTTTTCTAGGGCATGGGACAACAATTTCTGTCTATCTGCCGCAGATCGACAAGGCTCAGTCTATTGAGCAGATCCTTTTCAAACCCCACGCAGGAACCGGCTCAGAGCATATTCTGGTCGTAGATGATGAAGATGCAATTGTGAATATTTTTAAAAGAACTTTGCAAAACAGTGGTTATCAGACGACATCATCAAGAAATTCACGCGAGGCCATGACACTTTTTCGTAATTCACCTGACAGCTTTGATCTGGTTCTCTGTGATTTAACCATGCCGGATATGACTGGGGATATACTCGCTAAAAGAATGCGGGAGATCAGGCCTGACATCCCGATTATTATCTGTACAGGCCATTCTGCCGAGAGTCTGGCTCAGAGTAAGTTAGAATTAGCAGATATGATTTTGCAGAAACCGGTTTCTCAACGGGAACTTATTGGTGCCGTCAGGGATTTGCTTGATAAGAATTACAGCGGTTGACAGTCGTAGGGGTATAGCAATGACAGAACTGCTTTCAGTAATGGAATGCAGGATTTAACGTACACGCCTGGCCAGGAAGTAGCTGATGAATGCAGTTGATTTTATTTTTCAGCAGTAACCGGTTTCCTGGTTCAACGCTGGTTATTTCCTGATTTATCCTAATTTTTCACACTATAGAGAGACGCAAATAGAGAAATTGATGCGAGCAGACGCATAAAGATTAGCCCGGCTTGTTCTATTCAATTACGGTGTACAGTATAACTGAGGTAGTGCTGTATATTTAAAAGAATAGTCTGCATTCTTTTAAAATCTACGACAAGGGTAACGCTATGGCCCACAAGAGATCTTTTCGTCGAACCCATCTGGGGAATCACCAACTTGATCCTTCAACGCAAATGACAGCGTATGGTTTTGACCCTGCCCTATCAGAAGGTGCCGTCAAGCCGCCCGTTTTTCTCACATCCACATTTGCCTTTCAGTCGGCTGAGGAAGGAGCCGATTTCTTTGATGTAGTAGCCGGGCGTAAGCCTGCACCTGAAGATGGGGGAGCAGGTGGCCTGGTGTATAGCAGATTTAACCATCCAAATGCTGAAATTGTCGAAGATCGTCTGGCTTTAATCGATGGGGCGGAGGCGGCGCTCATAACCTCGTCAGGAATGGCCGCGATCAGTTCGATCTTTTTAACCTTTACTCGTCCTGGCGATACAATTGTTCACTATACACCGTTGTATGGCGGTACTGAAACGTTGTTGGCAAAGGTTTTTAGCAGTTGGAAGGTGACGCCGGTACCTTTTATGGATGGCTTATCAGAGTCTGCTCTGTTGAAGGCTCTGGAACAGGCAAGGAAAATTGGCCCGGTGAAGATTGTCTTTCTCGAGACCCCGGCAAACCCCACCAATGCAATGACGGATCTTCGTATGGTGCGGAATGTGGTAGATGACTGGGCGAACCAACATGGCCAGCAACCTCTGGTCGTATGTGACAACACGTTACTTGGGCCGGTATTTCAAAGGCCGATAAGCCTGGGAGTGGATATCTGTGTTTATTCTCTGACTAAGTATGTTGGCGGACACAGTGATTTAATAGCTGGCGGTATTACAGGTTCCGGAGTTGTGTTAAAAAAGATTCGACTTACACGTGGCGCTTTTGGTTTTCAGCTTGATCCTCACTCTGCCTGGATGTTGTCACGGTCACTTGAAACGCTTATCCTCCGCATGGAACGTGCCGCTGCATCAGGCTCACTGGTTGCCGAGTGGCTTGCCACCAATGATATCCTGCCATGCAAGGTGCTGCATCCGGAACATTTCACAGATGAGGCAGCTATTGAGGTATACAGAACACAGTGCACCGGTCCCGGTTCAACGTTTTCCTTTGTTGTTGAAAATGATCGCAAGCTTGCATTCCGGATTCTAAATGGACTACAGCTGTTCAAACTGGCAGTAAGTCTGGGGGGTACGGAATCGCTGACCTGTCATCCCGCCTCAACGACACACTCGGGTGTTCCTCTTGAAACCAGGGAAAAGGTTGGAGTTACTGAAGGATTAGTTCGGTTATCTGTGGGACTGGAACATCCTGCCGATCTGATAGAAGACCTGCAGAGAGCATTTACCAGCGCAGTATCTTCATAAGCCGTTAAGAATTCGCTTACCGCTTACTTCTTAGAACAAGCTAAGTAAGCGAATTCCTGGTGAAAGCTACCCCAGGTTAATGTACATACTTTTCGGCATATATCGCATCGTTATACATCGGCTGACCGTACATTTCTTTGCCAAATGTCCCGATAATGTCCTGTCCCCTTGCTGAGCCGATAAAGTCGACAAAAGCTGATGCCGCTGCTTGGCCTTCGGTTGCTCCTTCAGGCTGACAGAGGCCATGATAAGTATTTATGAGAACTGGATCACCTTTAAAGAGGACTGTGAGGTTTTGCATTTCTTTCTGTGCAGCCACCCAGGTGGATGAGTCCGTCATGAAGTAGCCGTTGATTTCATCGGCTTTTTTTAAGGTGGCCATCATGAATTCTTTAGTTATAAGATACCAGTCGCCGGCAGGCTCGATACCGGCAGTTTTCCATATTCCCAGCTCTTTCTTATGTGTACCTGAATTATCTCCACGTGACAGAAAAGGTGATTTTTGAGCGGCTATTTTCGTATATGCGTCTGCAGCTGAGGTGGCCTTAGCAATCTCGGCAGGGTCGCTTTCAGGTCCGACGATATAAAACTCGTTTGAACCTATGAGAGTTCGTTTAATAGCCCAACCTTCTGCAATAGCTTTTTTTTCTGCAGCAGGAGCGTGTACGAGTACCAGATCGACTTTTTTATTTTGGAGCAGTTTAAGTGATTCTCCAGATCCAGCTTTTTGCCAGCACATAGTCGTGCCATTTTCGGCGTTGAACTCGTTTGCTAATTCTTCAAGCAGACCAAGTTCCCCAGGGCTGCCGGTAGCCAGGGTGAAGATGTTTTCACCATTACCATAGAGTGCAGTGCAGTTATCTTCTGCATGTACTGTTACAGCGAATACTGAGACAAACAGCATTGTTGTAATGAGTTTCCTGAAATTCATTTAAATCCTCCACGTTTTTTAAATCTTACATGTTTTTATCGGTTCCCCCTAGTCTGCCACCAGGGATTGAACATCCTTAATACTTCTACTCGTAAACCTGTCAATTGCGGCTTGCTGTTGGCGTGAATAATGACCATAAATAACCAATACCGACATTGGAATAAGGTTGAAAAAGAGATCACTGTAGAACGGGTACAGGTTCATGGTGTGCCCATAGGAACATCGGGATAAGTCCCCAGCAAATCATGAGACCATCTTTTGAAGGCAGTGGTTTGGTTAAGGGGTTGTAATGCAGAATGGAATTGCTGTGAATTGAGCTGACCAGGATGAATGAGGTCTATAATTCTGAATTGTGTGATGTCGAATCTGACTGCTTAGATCAGGAATGAGTGTAGTAAGAGCTGTTACCGGTACCAGCAACAGCTCTTACCTTACTTCTTCAGATGGTTTAATCCTGACTCTGGTTGAGAGTCTGCCGTAAAACTCGAAAATTCCGGGTCGGCTCTGGTAGAGTTTGAAAGAATTACTTCTGGGAGAAAAGGTGTTTAAATTTTCCTGGAATACCTGTCTCAAAGCTGCAAAGTTTACCTGTCTTGGGATGGGTAAACGCCAATACTTGAGCGTGCAGGCCGAGTCGGCTAATAGGTTTCTGTTTAGAACCGTATTTGACATCTCCTATTACCGGATGTCCTATATCCTGCATGTGCACTCTAATCTGGTGTTTTCTGCCAGTTTCAAGATGTATCTGTAGCAGTGAATAATCTTTAGTCGTCTTAAGCGTTTTGTAATGTGTTACAGCTTTCTGGCCAATTGTCGGATTTTGGGAAGAGTAGACTATAAAGGCTTTGCTTTCATTTAAATAGGAGGTGATTGTTCCGTCATCCTGTAGAACTTCACCTTCAACAACAGCAATATAGGTGCGTTCTTTGATCGTTGTACCCCAGGTTTCCTGAATTTTGTGCTTGATCCGTTCATTTTTTGCAAAAAGCAGAAGGCCGGAAGTTTCACGGTCAATTCTGTGCACGATAAAAATTTTATTATCAGGATTTTCGGATTTTACATAATCACTGAGAAGTGCATAGGCGGTTTTGCGTTTTTCCTTGTCTGTAGCAACAGTCAGGAGACCAGCTGGTTTATCAACAACGATCAGATCATCATCTTCAAATATTATGTTGAGTCCGTGCGGTCGATTCTGAGGGGATGTTTTTTCCCAAAGTACTTCAATCTTCTGGCCGGATACAAGAGCATGGTCAAACTGGGTTATCGGTCTGTCGTTTACAAGTACCTGCTGATCTCTCAAGACAGCTTTCAGGAGATTTCGGGTTTTATTGGGAAAGGCGATAATTAGGCTATCGAGCAATTGTCCGTTGCTTTTGACGGTAAAAGAGTCTGATTTCTTTTTCTTTTTTTCAGGTCGGCTGGCAGTTCTGGTCTTCTTCATCTTTATCTCGATCGGTATGAGGTATTCTACGGGTTAATACTCTGCTGCGAGAGGAGGGATCTTGCCTGCAGAGGATATGATTTATTCGGCAGGGATGATTTCGTTCCAGTAGAGTTCTCGAAAAGTATTATGTAGCATATGGTCATCATCCGCCAGTATCACTTCAAGGTTTGAGAATGTTTTTTCAGCTTTTGGCAGCACCAGTAGCGGCGGAGTGATTTCATCATCTTCACCGATAACCAGTAGGGTGGGGATGTCGAGCGTCTTTTCAGGCGGAGTGAAACCTTCAAAATTGAGAGCTGGTGCCATCAGCACCAGTCGTTTCACTTTGTCAGGGTTGGCGATGGCGTAACAGCACGCCATCAGGCCGCCAAAGCTTGAACCGATGAGTACCAGATCTTCCTTCCCGCCACAAAGAACTGAAAGCTGGTTGAGACGGGCATCAAGGCTGCCGAAAAAATCAGGGCAAAGAATCTGGGGGAAATGGAATGCCAGAAAACTGCCTTTGGTACCTTTGCCGGAAGATTCGAGGCCATGAAGAAATATTGTCGTTGTCATAAAGTTATTGTGTCAATGTAATGGGTGGTGCTTGCGTAGCGGGTTGAAGTCATCATAAGCGCAAAAAATATACCGGGATTATAAGCGGTACCAGCATAGTTGTCATCAACTGTCCGAAAACAATTGAGCAGGCCAGAGAAATAAGGAGCTGGCATGGATACTGTTTTGTGCTATCTGTGATACTGGTTATTGAGGTGTGGCAGCATGGCACTGAATCTGTCGTGACCTGCTTGCTGATTCTCAATGGGTTGCAGTATAACAGCAGTTTGCCAGTTGTTATCGAAAATAAATATATCTGATTCTCCCTGAACTTCAGCTTAAACAGGTCAGGGGGAAAGAGTGAGCAGTGAGCTGCATTCGTCACAGGCTACTCGAAA
>JBFHGS010000051.1:0-24485 GCA_041582995.1 Desulfopila sp.
CGATGTCCTTTCGCTTTATCTTTTACAACAAAAGCTATGGCCCGGCCTACCTGCATAGCGATTTCAATCGTCATCGGGTAGATATTCGCTACCCCGCGGATTCCATCGGTTCCAAATAATTTTCGCATCAGTCCGTATGTATTATCTTATTTTTCCTTACGGAAATAGTTTTAACTTCTGAATTATCCTGCTCCAAACCCGTCGTATCATCAAGCTCAGCTTCGCTTTCTTCCTGTTCATTTGTGTCCATTGGTTTTACAGGCAATGGCGCTTGATTCACGACCTTCTCTTTGCTGGGTGCAGGTTTAGCTTTCTTCTTTGAAGCTTCATGAGCACCTACCAATTTAACCGCCTTGGGAATAACGGAGACAATCTCTATCGGCAGATCAATATCTTCACTTGGCGCCACCGAAACATCGAGAAAATCAGCACTATCATCATCAGCTATAGCGGTAACCGATAACATCGTCTTTATATCTCTGCCCTGCCGTATCAGCAAAACAGGAATCCTGGCAATAATATCAACGTTCTTCGGGGCAACCTCACGTTTAGAACCTCCGACAACAGCTTCAACCGGGATACTGTTCAACTTTTTCTCTATCATTTTCGGATGAATAACAATATCAGCAGTCACCGATGTCTCACCGATAAGGTCAACAATCGTTGAATCCAGATCAAGCGGTACCTGGAACTGTCTGGAGTCCTTCATTCCATTGAGATCAATAGTCTCAGTAAGCAGTGCATCAACGTGCGAGAGAATGGTTTCCGGGCCGGTAATAGTGATAACATCCGGAGTCATATTCATCTGTTCGAATTCGTACCCGGCAGCAACATCACCGGTTGTTACCGGCATTACCTGAAACTGCTTCTGAATAAGTTTATCGAGCGAGAGAATGATCGATGAAGGTTGAATACGCAATACAGTTATGCCTCGCGGAACAGGGATGGAATCATTGTCGTTCTCTACAACATTTGTACCGGGTGTGGCATTGGAAAGGTTTATTTGTCGCGTAACCGCCCTGTTGGTCATCTCGGTGATAACTGAACGCGGGCCGCTGACGGTAACCTCAATGTCCTTTTTGAACTGATTGGATATGACAAGATCCCGCGGCAGATTGATAATTTCAATCGGAACCGTCACGTTTTTATCGACGGTATCCTCACCACCGACAAAGTACCAGAGTACCGTCGCCAACAGCAGAGATACAAACTTCAGCACCCAGTCTTTCGTCCAGATACGCTCCATTTTCCTGGCGGAAAACAGATCTCTGAAGAAACGTGCTACTTTATCTAAAACCAACTTTTCCATGACTGGGTATTTCCTTCCTTGGGAATAAAAATTGCTCTCAGGCTGTTACTTAAACTTATCTCATCACTTACCGTAGTCAGTGCTCCATGCCGTACAACGGAAACTTCCTGAGTCTCTTCAGACACGACAAGCACAACTGCATCTGTCTCTTCAGAGATACCAATCGCAGCACGATGTCTCGTTCCATATTTTTTGTTGATATACGGGTTCTGGGTGAGAGGCAAAATACAACCCGCTGACTGAATGCGCCCTTTGTGTACAATCACTCCACCATCATGCAAGGGTGAAACCGGCATAAAGATGGATATAAGAATTTCTTTGCTCAGTTTTGAGTCAAGATCAAAACCGGACTCAACATAATCCTGCAGACCGGTTTCCCGTTCAATCACGATGAGCGCGCCAATACGACGCTTAGAGAGATAAAATACCGATCGGATTATTTCGTCCAGGTCCTTATCTGCAACATCCATGCTCTTCTGGAATGGCGACTTACCAACCTGAGTCAGGGCACGGCGTACATCCTGCTGAAAAACAATGATGACAATGAGCAGAATAGAACTGAGAAATGTCTGCATGAGCCACATAAGAGCAGAAAGATCAAATACTTTGGCAACAAAATAGACAATTGTCAGTATTCCCAGTCCAAGAACCATCTGGACTGAACGCGTCCCCCTGATTATTGAGATAAGTTGGTGAATAATGAATGCTACAACGAGGATGTCGAGGAGATCCTGCCAGCGAAAATAACTTGCTACTTCAATCATTGAGTAATAATAGGCGGATTATCATGAATTTATCCGGATTATCTAAACCGGTTTTGCCATATGGTGATTTGCACTTTGAAATACACCATTTGAAATACCTCAGTAACTTACAGTGTAACGAACCATTTTGCCAAATAAATTCAAAGAATTTGGTACGATTTTCATATTCCCGTGGTCATGTGCCGAAACTCTTTATAAAAATCATACAGAGCGTGTGGTTTTATGGTTTTACGAACGGAATATCACTTAAAACGCCATACTTTGCAGGAATTTCCGGGTTAATTCCTTTTATATTGAAGATATTGAGAACTTTGCCCCTTGAAAAAACACTCAACAAAGTGCATATCTTGTCTCTGGCAAGTATAATGGAGATTGAGATGTATCTTTTCCGGTTATACCCAACTGTATTTCTCACATGAGCTTACGACATTTTCACCCAGAACCTCTTCTTAAAATCTCGCATTTATGTCTGATCGTTTTGGCAACATATCGATACAAACAGTCACACCCGGCCCGGTAAAAAAACCGCAAAAACAACGGCCGGAGAAAAAGGTGACAAAACCATCCAGGCCCATAAAGTCGTCCGGAAAAATCCCGGCAATAGCTATTGCCGGTGCAATCATTCTCTTTCTCGTCAGCTGTTATACAGCGATTGGGTTCTGGGGATTTCCGCACTATATTACAACATCCATTCCTGAGAAGATCAAGAAACAGACAGGCCTTTCCCTGAGTTTTGGCAAGGTTGCATTCAATCCCTTCACCTTCAGTCTTGCTATTACTGAATCAACTATCAGTGAAGAAGGGAAGAAGGCCGCAGAAGCCCTTACTCTCAAGTCCTTTCAGGCTGATCTGGTGCCAATGCACCTGCTGCGTGGTGAACTTGTCGCCACACGCCTGCTTCTTGACGCTCTTGACGTGAAACTTATCCGCAACACTGATGGCAGCTACAATTTAAGCTCGCTACTCCCGTCTGCAGATACTTCATCAGCTACTGAAATACTCGACTTCTCAGATTTACCATTTCTTTTCTCGCTCAATAATATATCCATCAGCAACAGCAGGCTGGTGTTTGAAGATATCCCTAAAGACAGTGTTCACACCGTAGAAAAAATCCAGCTTACTCTGCCAAACCTTTCAAACTTCTCTTTTCAGGCAAATGAGTATGTTCATCCAAGCTTCTCCGCAATCATCAATGGCAGCCCGGTTGAATTAACCGGTAAAGCTGTTCTGCCCGGTGAAAAAGCACAGGCAGGTGGTCTCGAAACTCATCTGGCCTGCAACTTTAATGATATCGACCTCCCGCGTTACTTCGAATATATCCCTTTCCCTCTACCATTCAAAATAACCGGCGGAAAAGCGGATGGAACGCTTAAACTCGCCTTTATGCCAGCCGCCGAAAAAAACAAACTGTCTGTTGATTTTACCCTGCAGACCAAAGATACAGAGATAATATCCAATGATAAGGAGTTCGGCCTCACGGTTCCTGTTGCTACCTTCGAAGGCTCGATCCAGCCGATGACCGGCGATACCCATTTTAAAAATGTCGTGTTTCGGGAACCACTTATTCGAGCGTCGACCAATCCTCTGCAAAAGATCAGCACGCTTCTGCCGGCTGCACCTTCAGATGATGTTGTTATACCAACTTCCCAGAAGGCTCCATACCTCATTATTGACCAGTTTCTGGCAGATAACGGTAAACTCGCTATTGCTAAAAACAGTCCGGCAGGGCCTGGTGAAAAATGGGAAGCGATACAGATAAGTCTGAAGAACTATACACGTACACCTGATACAATAACCTCTTCCGGCAAACCCGCCTTCAGGATACGTGGAGAGCAAAGCGGTGGCCGTACTGCACTCAGCTATCAGGGGCAGATTGATGCGTACAATCTTCCTGCCGGCGAATTACACCTGAATAACATTGCTGCCGGAACACTTTTTGACTGGTTGGGCCTCAGCAAATTGCAGAGCAAGAGCGGCATTGCAGATATGAAAGGTCATTTCAGTTTCACAAGGAGTTCGGGCGAATCTCCGATTCTCACATCCCATATCACAGAGGGCAATATGACCTTTCAGGATCTTACGCTCACAGAAAAAAATGTGATATGGTACACCGCACCAGTTACGAAGATTACCGGCTTTTCTAAATCCGGTAATCGTGTTTCTCTCGGAAACATCTCGTCCAATAATAGCCTGGTTACCCTGCAAACAGGTTCTGTGCCTGTAGTGTTTCAGCACCTCAATTCCGACGACAATGAACTCTCGTTAAATACTCTTGAGTTTTCAGGCAGCCTCACACTGAAAAATACAGACCGGAAATTGGCTGATCTCCAGTTTGTCGATACGACTTTACGGGCAATCAACCTGTCAGATCCTGCCAAAACACCTGATCGTGATAACCTCACCTTTATGGCAAAACGTGCAGGTAAAGGTGAAATTCAGGCGAAAGGCAATATTCAGCTGCGCCCTTTCACCATGAATATTGATATAGGGTTTTCCGAGCTGGTCAGCACAGATTTCTCTCCCTGGTTCAGTAGCAGCAATCTGTTATTCAAAAACAATGCTGTTCTTCAGGGCAAGGGTGCGCTTACGTTGCCAAATCTAAGTTTTAACGGTCAGCTCCAAATGCAGAACAACACATCTGCTACCGCAAAGAACTCCGGATTGAGCTGGGAACAAATCGATTTTTATGGCCTCCAATATACCCGTCAACCGCTTCAGTTCAGTGCCACTACCTGTGATATCAAAGCTCCGCAACTCTCCTGGGAATTCACTTCCGGAAGTAAAGATATCGCGACTACTCTTGCAGCATATCTGCGGCAACAGATTGCACCTGAACAACAGGAACCAGACACCGGGGCGCAACCTGCACTTACCTTAAAAACAGTTTCCATATCAGAAGGCTCACTCCTCTTAACCGACAGTCGACTGACACCTGCATGGAAAGCACATATTACCGGAATTCAGGGTACTCTGGAAGAACTGTCAACCCTTTCCACAGCATCGGCTTCCAGCTATTCTCTTTCCGGCGAACTCGATGCAAAGCCATTCGAACTTCGTGGAGAGGTGAATCTCTTAGCACCATCTTTTACAGGCAACAGTGAATTTGTTTTGCGCGACCTGCCGTTGCTAATATTCAACAAGCAACTCTCAAACCAGGTAGACATTGACAGCAGTCGAGGAACCGTTTCCGTGACAGTTCGTCATACCTGGCAGGATGATCGTGTTTCCAGCAACAGTGAACTCTCCTTTACTGATGTGACACCACTATCCGAAACAGCTGATTCCGCCCTGCCGCTTGCATTGATTTCCGATGCTGATAAAACATTCGAGCTGACCTTTCAGCAAGAACGCAATCTCGATGAAACTCCAGTACCCCTGTTTTCTGAAGCGCTCACAGCCTTTAGAAAACTTGTCCTCAAGGCGGCCGTATCACCGTTACTGCTTACCAACGACAATTTCTCTGACCTTGTGGGCAAAGAATATGCAGAATTCCT
Source organism: Desulfopila sp. (assembly GCA_041582995.1). Classification (GTDB taxonomy): domain Bacteria; phylum Desulfobacterota; class Desulfobulbia; order Desulfobulbales; family Desulfocapsaceae; genus Desulfopila. The sequence goes on from JBFHGS010000051.1 coordinate 5,568, forward strand.
GCCGGGTCAGATAATTCTTTCGGGTTCCGGCAGAGAATCGCTGGCACGATTCAGCAATCTGCTTTCAGCCCACCCCGAACTCGGTCTCAGGATTACCGGCAGTGCTGACGCAACGATTGACGCTGAAGCTATGCTAAAAGATCTTGAAAAAGCCGAACAGATTCGTGTTAAGCAGGAAAACACGCGCAGAAGCAATGCCCTCAAAATTGCAACCGAAGAATATTTGGCTAAAGCATCAAAAAATCAGCAGGCAGTCGAAAATTCAGGGAAAATAATTTCACGGGACATTCCTCCGGAATTGTTCAATCAATATTCACCCTTGCTGCCTGAAACGGTTATCATTGACGACGCAATGCTGCAAAATCTCGCAGACGAACGGGCGCGTGTGATACTGAATTTTCTCACTGAGCAGCTTGCGCTCCAGCCGGAGAGAGTTACCATAACAAAGCAGTCAAACATTACAGACGGCACCAACCAGCAGGGTAACAAGGTTTTCTTTGCTATTACCACATTCCAGCCCCCCAAAGAGCTTCCGCCGGTTTCCCCTACAAACATGGCCTATTGATACAGTGATACACATGGATATACTTAAACTCGCTACACAAACCAGAACATTTCGAAGATTTGACGAAAATCTGCCGATTGCGACGACTGACCTCCATGAACTTGTTGAGTTAGCCCGCCTCGCAGGTTCAGCCCGTAATGGCCAGCCCTGGCAATATATGGTTGTGAATGATAGAGACATCTGCGGAAAAATTTTCCCATACATCGGCTGGGCCGGTTATCTCGCAGACTGGAAAGGACCAATTGCAGGTGAGCGTCCGACTGCTTATATTCTCTGTCTGCTCAATCACAACTGGCTTAAAGGAACTGAAAAAGAGGCATACTTTGATCTGGGTATTGCCAGTCAGAATATTCTCCTTGGGGCGAGCACAAAACACCTTGGCGGCTGCAGGATTGGTGCATTTTCTCCAAAGGTAAAAAATATTTTTGCAATCCCTGACCACTTAAGCCTTGAACTTGTCATAGCCCTCGGATCGCCGGTAGAACAGGTGCAGATCGATGATATAGACGAAAACGGTGAAATCAAATACTGGAGAGACGAGCAACAGCTTCATCACGTACCCAAACGTAAACTGCAGGATGTATTAATTGATATAGATTGTGTAATCCCTGAAACACAGTAGAACCATTGTATGACCCTACCGAATATTGGTAATGCCGAATACCTTCTGCAATTCCTTGCAGCGCTTTCGCTCATTACTTTTCTGCTCAGTATCATTTGTATTCCGTTGCTGGTAGCACGGTTACCGCAGGATTATTTCCAGCTCACTGCCACTGAGAAACCGAGAGAAACTCAACAGTTATCTTTACGATATCTCTGTTTTTCCCTTTTTCGCAACATCCTCGGCATGTTGCTGCTGATAGCAGGAATTGCTATGCTTTTCCTGCCCGGCCAGGGAATCATCACGATGATTATCGGCCTTGCATTCATGAGCTTTCCGTATAAACACCTGCTCATTTACCGATTGACCCGACCAATTGCGGTTCAACGAAGCCTCGACTGGATTCGACTGCGATCGAAGAAAGAATCTTTCTACTGGTGATGGTCTTTCTTCTTCGTTACCGGAGATGGCTTAAACGGTTTATAGAGCGGGTCTCCTACAAGAACCATCTGCCAGGAAACGAACGGTAATGAAATGAGGTAACTTTCCCCAAGGTTCATATACCCTTCTGTCAAGGCTGCGAAAAATATCTCCGGCAGAGGAAAACCCTGAACATACGGTTCATACACCGGGCCGATGGTTGCCGCCACCCCGCGTTTCAGCATTTGCAGACACCACACCTGGCTCTCAGATTTTCGAAGTGTTGAACATTCGCTGCTCGCAATATGATAACCAACCGAGCCTTGCACCCAGGTAAAACTATCGACATACTGAGCCAAAGAATACCAACCGGAATACAGGGCAGCTTCCGGAGCCGCGCCGGGACCGAACAAGCCAGATTCTTCATTGAGCTCGACTTTCATCCTCTGTGAGACGACAGCTGCTGCCCGGTGTAACGAAGCATCCCACAGGGCATAACCGCTTAAATCTTTTTTTTCCGGCAATTTCCACCTGGCATCAAAGTAGGCTATGCCGTCAAGACCCTTTTTTTCAGCTTGGAGTGTATCGTCTATTATTCTGTACACTGTTTTCTCATCAGGTCCGTCAAGCCTGGTGACAAGCAGCACGTCATCCTTTTTCAGGGTTTGTGTTTTTTCCTGAAAACCGACAAAATATGGATTCTGAATCCAACCAGAGAGCGAATACTCCTCAACTTTTGCCAGCATCAGTTCTGAATCAACTGCCGCCCGCTTATCCTGGCCGGTAAGCTCTGTTATAATATTACCAAGTTCTTTAAGCCGTGGCGCATGCAACGATGTCTTATCACTCTGACCACGAAGTTCCCCCTGTTCCTTTCGCAACTCCTGCAATTGTTCCTGAATATCCCAATCCAAAGCAGGAGGTTGAACTTTGAGCGGCACTCCGTAAATAAGCACTATCGCATAGATATTCGATTCGCCCTGAAGCTCAGATATTTTTTTGACGACTGGCTTACGCAATCTTTTCTCATATTCATCGCGCTCCATTACTTCCCCCAGAGAGAGAGAGGTAATTAATAAATTTCTTTTCGGAATACCGCGTGCCTTCATGTAATATTCGGCAATATCCTTCGCGCCGGACATTCTTTTATTCACTACGACCAAAACTTCATCGGCAGTCGCAGCCACAGTGGCAGCTGCGTTAAAAATGCATAGAAGTAGAAAACATATCTTTATAAAATGGCACATAACACGTCTCACAAACACTCCCTGTTAATATTAATCAGGCGGGAAAATATAACAAATACGCATTTCGTAATACATCGTAACATTAATAATATGCCGACTTTAATGATAACCAGTTATGATATTCAATGCTCGCCAAGTTAATATCTCGAATTTCTCCTGGATAAAGAATTTCCCTGTATAGCAGAAAAATCCTCTTCTTTTTTGGCTCATACGATATACTAACATATATATGAACCTGATCATCTCTCATTCTCAGCAAAAAAGGTGCGGTGGTTAGGAGTTAGGGGTTGGGGGTGTACGACACTGTGGTTCTTGCTTACCAAAATTGACGAATATACAGTTGCACAGGTGCGACTTCGACGAATACCGTTCACACTCCACTTTTCACTCCTCACCCGATCACGCTGAGAGCCAGGGATAATCAGATATATGGATCTACTACGCAACAGTTCATCACGCCTCAAGCGTTACGCCACGATATAGAGAGGTTATTATCGATATGGATGTTATTCAACAAGATGTTGAGAGACTTCTTCATAACCAGCGGAACCTGCTGAATGTTATGCCGGAAATGGTGTTACTGGTCCATGGAGGAACCTCAATTGAATATATGAATCCCAGCGCTATCACGTTTTTTGGAGATCTGAGATCTATCTCAAAACAAACGCCTTCAAATTCAGTACCTGAAAAAGCTGTCATGCTTTTTGAAATAATACGTCAGTCACTCAACCAAAATCAACTTGGCATTCAGCAGGAAATCAATCTCAACGATTCACATCTGGAATGCATTCTGGCACCATTCGAGGGATATAGAGGAGACCTGCTTCACTGGCTTTTTCTTCGAGATATTACTGAGCAAAAAACACACATTGATAAAGCATCTTACTTAAACAACAACATAGAAACCATTCTTTTACAAGAAATAGACGGCATACACGACAGAGAACGAATACGAAAAACACTCACTCACGAAAAAAACTCACTGAAAGATAACCTCAACGGACATTACGAAGATGGCACCATGGTTGGGTCCAGCAAGGCTTTACGTGAATTGCGCTCTATGGTGCAACAGGTTGCCAAATCGGACGCCACCATCCTGATAACTGGTGAATCCGGAACCGGAAAAGAACTTGTGGCCAACATGATTCGGGAAACCAGTAATCGCCACAACAAGCCGTTTTTAAAAATTAACTGCAACACCATAAACGACTCAATCCTCGAAAGTGATCTTTTCGGGTACGAAAAAGGCGCATTTACCGGGGCTGACGCCAGAAGGAAGGGAAAATTTGAGGTTGTCGACAGCGGCACTATCTTTTTAGATGAGATCGGTGATATCAGTCCGCGAATGCAGGCCTCATTACTCAGAGTCCTGCAAGACGGAGAAATAATCCGCGTAGGCGGAAATACCCCTATACGGATCGACGTCAGAATCATTGCCGCCACCAATAACGACCTTCCCACGGCAGTCCAGGACGGCTCATTTCGCCTTGACCTCTTCTATCGACTCAATATCATTAATATTCGTATACCACCACTTCGGCAGCGTAAAGAGGATATCGTAGATCTGGTGACACACTTTGTGCGCAGATATCGCATGGCTTTCAAGAAAGATATCACATTCCTGCCTAAATCTATCATGAACAGGCTTATAGAACACGACTGGCCGGGCAATGTCCGTGAACTCGAAAATGTCATCCAGCGTGCTGTCCTCATGTCAAAGAGTAATGTCATTACCGAGAATGAGCTTTTCTTTGACGTGCAGTGCGAGAAGCAGCTCGAAAACGATAAAAACTCGTATTTACAGCGTCTTGAGGGAATGCCTTTAAAAGATATGATCGCGGAACTTGAAAGCGAAATACTCTCCCACACCTTGCGCAAAAACAGAGGAAATGTGGCAACTACTGCTCAACAGCTGAATATCGGTAAAACTGCCTTTTACGACAAAATGAAAAGATACGGCATCAACCCTAAAAGCATCAGGTAGCTCCTTGTAATAAGGTAGTTCTTAGAGAAAGATTTTTATTTTTTACTGCTATTTCAAGATATAATGCCGGATTCAATGTATCACCGCAAGTAAACTTGAAACAGATCTTGCTGGAACTGATGAGATGCGTGCACAGAAGAGCGACAATGTGCCACAAATTCCAGGCTGGTGAGGTACGTTAATTGCATATTTTTCCTTAGGCAAAAGCGGAATGCAATTAACATATGGAAATCGTCATGAGCATACATCTTGAAAAAAATTCAGTTTGTCCGTATTGGTCAAAAGGAAATCTCAGTTGCAGGATGCACTCCGATGGATTGTATATTCCTCTGGAATCATATGCTGTAACCTACTGCACTTCGATACTTTACGCACATTGTCCTCAGTACAACCATTGCGAAACGCCTGCCTCTGCATCACAGAAAAGGAGCCGGTCTCATGTGAAAAAACGCCATGAGATCTACGCTGAGCACACTGGCTGAAAAAGCATCATATTCGCCCGTTCCCCACGAAAAGAGTGCAAATCACAGCTGTACTTCTTCTCAAAAGAAGTAGCAAAATTTGCACTCTTGCTCAATTTTTTGCACACGCCTCATGCCAAACACGGGTTATCTGCTTTTCGTCGTACCACGGACCATCCAGATAAGAGCAAGCACCGGAATTCCGAGACCGGCCGTAATCAAAAAAAAGGTTTCATAGCCAAGTGATGAAACCATGGTGCCGGAATAACCACCAAGCAATTTTGGAAATAGTGACATAACTGATGAGAAGATAGCATACTGTACGGCAGTGAATGATACACTGGTAAGAGCGGACAAAAATGCTACAAATGCAGTTGTTGCAAGACCTGCGCTTAAATTGTCTGCGGCTATCACTAACGTCAGCAGGGAGATATCTGCTCCTGATCCTGCCAGTAACATGAAAAGCAGATTCGTGGCAGCTGACAAGAGAGCACCTGCAAAAAGGATTCTGAACACCCCGAACCGAAGAGTAAGTATCCCTCCCAGAAAACCACCAAGCAATGTCATGGCCAACCCGAAGGTTTTGGTAACCGTCGCAATCTCGTTATTGCTAAAACCTAAATCAACATAAAAGACGTTTGATACCACACCTAAAACAATATCTGATAACCGGTAACAACCAATAAGCGCAAGCAACAGCAGCGCTGTTTTACCACTGTAACGTTTCAGAAACTCTTTGATCGGCTGTAAGTAAGCAGTATCTACCATGCTGCGATCTACCAGGTTACTCACGATAAGCACTCGTGAAACCAGACCAGCTGCCACAAGTGCCGCTCCAAAACGGATTGTCTCAATGCCAAAGCCAAGGGTTTTGCCGGATAACGGAAACTGCTCGACAAGATACATCTTCAACTCAGATATAATCTTCCCGCCATAAAAAAATGTGCACGCAAAAACCGTAGCCGTTACAACAAAAAGAAATATGATTTTTATATAGTCAAGAGTTGTATAACCTTGTCTTTTGGTTTCAGACGATCGTTGCGGTTCAGAAATCAGAATCGTAGTGACAACCCCTGTCAGCATGATTGCAGCCATCACCAGATAGGTCATACGCCAGGCTGAATACTCATACGCGCCCCTGCCTGTACCAAACCACGATGCCAGATAGAGTGAACCGGCACCGGCAACCAGCATCCCTACCCGGTACCCGGCTATGTACATCGAAGCAAGCAAAGCCTGCATCGATTCTTCAGCGCTCTCGATCCTGTATGCGTCAATCACGATATCCTGCGTTGCCGAAGAAAAACCGAGCATAACGGCGGCCATAGCCATAATGGTCAGGCCGTTCGCAGTCGCAGCAGGATCAATGCATCCCATCCAGCTGATGGCGATAATAATCAATGCCTGAGCAAACAGAAGCCAGCTGCGCCTTCTCCCGAAAACTCGATCCAGAACCGGCAGAGGAAGTAAATCAACAAGAGGAGCCCAAATAAATTTAAAGGAATAGCCGAGAGCGGCCCAGCTGAAAAAGGTAACAGCTGAACGACTGACGCCGGCTTCTCTCAACCAGACCGAAAGTGTAGAGAAAATGAGAAGTATTGGTATTCCTGCTGCAAACCCAAGAAAGAGCATTGTTACAGCCCGCGGGTGACTCCAGGAAACGAGAATATCCCGCCAGCTTCGTTTTTCACCATTTTCTTGGCTCATTCTTGTCTTTTCCTTGTATTGCGATTATGGTGTCAATTTTCTCAGCAACGACAATAGAGTAGCCTTAAACTGCCTGTGCAGTTCTGCGGTACTTTTTCACTGTCTACTGATGCGCGAGCCAACAAACTCCTCGCTATGTTCTTGCATCTGAGCATCGCTGCAATATAATTAAACGACGGGATACTACCCGAAATATTTAATAAACGCTTTTCGAACTGTCCATACCCAGTTCTGCCAAAAATGACTATACGAATCTACAATACACTTACTGGAAAGAAAGAGCCGCTTGAACCACTTGAACCTCATCACGTCAAGCTCTATGTGTGTGGTATCACTTCTTATGATTACTGCCACATAGGTCACGCCCGCTCTTCACTCGCCTTTGACATGATCGTCAAGTATCTTCGTTATCGCGATTACAAGGTAACGTATGTGCGAAACTTCACGGACATTGATGACAAGATCATCAAACGTGCAGCCGAACAGAATACGACATCATCTGAGCTAGCCAACAGATTTATCGACGAATTTTATGTTGATATGGACAGGCTCGGCATCGACAGACCAAATCTTGAGCCAAAAGCCACTGAGCATATCCCGGAAATGGTCGCCATCATTTCTGAGCTCATCGAAAAAGGCATGGCCTATCAGTCCGGCAATGATGTGTATTATGCCGTTGACTCTTTTCCCGAATACGGAAAATTGTCTCATCGCAATCTGGACGACATGCAGGCCGGGGCCCGAATCTCTGTTAACGAGATGAAGAACAACCCGATGGACTTTGTTCTCTGGAAGGGCTCTAAACCCGGTGAACCAAAGTGGGAGAGTCCATGGGGAGAAGGCAGACCCGGCTGGCATATTGAATGTTCTGCCATGAGTCGTAAATATCTTGGCGATACATTTGATATTCATGGAGGTGGCAAAGACCTTATCTTTCCGCATCACGAAAATGAAATTGCGCAGAGCGAAGGTGCCAACTGCTGCCAATTTGTAAAAACATGGATTCATCATGGTTTCGTTACAATCCGTGACGAAAAAATGTCGAAATCACTCAACAATTTCCTGACTATCAGAGATCTCCTGGAACACTACCATCCGGAAATCCTGCGTTTCTTTGTCTTCTCGACCCAGTATAGAAACCCTCTTGATTTCTCTGAAAACGCAATGCAGGATGCCACAGCAGGTCTTGAACGTCTCTACGCCTGTATACGGAATATTGACTCAATCACCACTGAAGGTAATTCAGCCGTTGAATCCGTCGTCTCTGCAAAAGATGCCAAGAAACTCGATGATATTGAACAACGTTTTCAGCAGGCTATGGATAACGACTTCAACACCGCGCAGGCCCAGAGCGTTCTTTTTGATACCGCAAAAATTCTAAACAGAATTGTGCCCCTGTTACCTGATGAACCAGCCGCGGCTGATGTGCAGCTTCTCAAGACAACTCGTGACCTGATGAAAAATCTCGCAGGTATAATGGGGTTACTGTGCGAAGATGCCGCCCTGTTTCTTGATTCTCAGAAACAGAAAATGCTGGTAGGTGTCGATATCGATGAAGCGACTATCAACGCCTGCATCAGTGAACGCCTTGCCGCCCGGGCAGACAAGAACTGGGCACGTAGTGATGAAATTCGGGATGAACTTCTGGCGCATAACATAGAACTAAAAGATGGACCGGAAGGAACCAGTTGGAGTGTAAAAAGAAGTTAGCCTGCCTTCGACATACTCGTTACACGAGGTTTGCGATTTCCCTGCATGCCCTGTATGCAGGGAATCACCTGATTTCAAGGTATATTGGCAGGAACTGATAGCCATACCGCTCTCTATCTCCCTCTTAACGAGGGCAGGATAGAGACACCTTGCCATTCGTCGTCCGAAAAGGTGCTAGACATGATCAGACAACCTGTTGTCGCAGACCGCTTCTACCCTGCTACCCGCAGCGCACTCGCAAAAACCATCGCGGAACTAATCCCTTCGACATCTCCTGATTCTAAAGCGAAGGCTATCGCCGCAATTTCACCGCACGCCGGTTACGTTTACTCTGGTGGCGTGGCAGCTGAAACCCTCAGCTCAATACATATTCCCAAAACGGTTATTATTCTGGGCCTCAATCATCATGGCCAGGGTGCTGCAGTTTCACTCTCACGGGCGACCTGGGCTATGCCTATGGGAAATGTTGCAACAGATGAACAATTCGCAGAGAGCCTTCTCCAGAAAGGTAGCCCGGTGGTTCATGATGAAATTGCCCATCGCTTTGAACATTCGGTTGAAGTTCAGATCCCTTTTCTTCAATTCATGCAACCTGAACTACAGATAGTTCCTATAGTACTATCACACATATCATATCTGATGTGTGAGGAGGTTGCTGCTACACTGACCGCCGCAATTCAAACAGCTTCAAAGGATATCCTTATCGTCGCTTCAAGCGACATGACGCATTATGAATCGCGAGAGATTGCCACGGCAAAGGATGCTGACGCACTTGCCCATATAGACAGGCTGAACCCGAGAGGCCTCTACGACACAGTTCACTGTAAAAGAATATCTATGTGTGGCGTAATACCTGTTACCATAGCTCTGATTACCGCAAAAAGCCTTGGAGCTACACGCTCTACGCTCGTCCGCTATACAGACTCAGGAGAGGTTTCCGGTGATACTGAGCAGGTTGTCGGTTACGCCGGAGTTGTTATTTCATAAGATAATTTTCATTTTTTATACAGTTTTTCACTTGACAGTAAAACCGATTTCTTCTATATATCTCCGGACCTGAGCGACACACAATGCTGGGGGATGGTCTAATGGCAAGACAGCGGACTCTGACTCCGCTTATCAAGGTTCGAATCCTTGTCCCCCAGCCACTCATATATAAAGGGCTGCAAGCAGATATGCTTGCAGCCCTTTTTGTCGTTTACAGCATAGCAGGGCCAACGTTTCTTTTCTTTCGCCAAAAACCACACCGCGACACATTTTTCCAGACACTTCGCCTCATTTTCACCGGCACATATTTTCCAGTGCCAGGATGCCAGAAATACGGGATGATTGCATTTACAACCAATTAAACTTCATGTCTGTGCCACCGCAGGATACAGACGCAAATCTTGCGAAATCAGAAAATCGTTTGAAACAAATTATGGCAAAATACGTTATGGTACCGTATTAATAGGTGCACGCAGAAATGGCTTGAACGGTTATTTCTCATACGCGCGCCTCTGCCTCTCTCATGACGAATTGGCCTTCTTCATTTGGCAGAGGCGCTTTCTACTCACACATTTTTCTGGTGAAAGAGAGTCACATGTCCTTACAGAAAACCACAGAAAAAACCGTAACCGACACTATGACAGTTTCAGACGAAACCGTTCTGAAAATATCCAAAGAGATTGCTGTTAAGTTTATTGAAGTCGGTCGTATTAGCCCCGCAACATTTGGCGAGTGTTTCAAAGATATCTACACCGCTATAGAAACCACCGTCAGGAAAAAATAGAAATGGCTGAGCTTGATCCACAACGTAATTACGCACCATCGGAAATTAACCATATTCACATCATGGGAATATGCGGCACAGGCATGGCCGCACTCGCGGGAATGCTGCAAAAAAGCGGCTACCGGATAACCGGCAGTGATAGTCATGTATACCCGCCGATGTCTGATTTCTTAAATGACCTGCATATTTCGGTCTGTGACGGATATTCAGGCGAAAACCTTAAACCCCACCCGGACCTTGTCATCGTCGGCAATGTCATAACCAGGGTGAACGAGGAAGCCAAAGCTCTTGCAGACCTAGGCCTTCCCTATCTTTCATTTCCTCAGGCTCTGGCACATTTTTTCATACACTCCCGCACCTCACTTGTCATTGCCGGCACCCACGGCAAAACAACAACATGCTCGCTGCTGGCAACTGCCCTGCATCGTGCTGAACTTGATCCGACGTTTATGATCGGCGGAATCATTCGGGAGTTCGGCGGAAATTTCAGAATAGGTAATGGCAAGTATTTTGTAGCTGAAGGCGATGAGTATGATACAGCCTTTTTCGATAAGGGTTCAAAGTTCCTCCACTACCAGCCCAGACTCGCCGTTATTACTTCCATAGAATTTGATCACGCGGATATTTTTGCTGATATAGAAGCGATCAAAAAATCTTTTCGTAAATTTGTCGCAATCCTACCGGAAGACGGTCTGCTCATCGCGAACTTCGACGACCCAAATGTCCGTGAAATTGCTTCGCTGGCTAAATGCCAGGTCCAAAGCTACGGCATTGGCCAGGAAAACGACTGGTCTTTGAAAGATGTCGCTGCCCAAAATGGTCTTACCACTTTCACAGCTCTCCACAAAGGTCGTGATTTTGGCGATATGGCCGTCAAACTGCCAGGCCGTCATAACTGCCTGAATAGCCTGGCTGTTACTGCTCTGATGCATAACATCGGTATCTCTGCTGCAACAATTCGTGCAGGACTGGAAACATTTGGCGGAGTAAAGCGCAGACAGGAAATTCGTGGTGTAGAAAACGGAGTCACCGTTATTGATGATTTCGCCCACCACCCTACTGCTGTACGCGAAACCTTATCTGCCTTGCGGATGGCCTATCCTAACCAGCGACTAGTCGTTGTTTTTGAGCCACGCACCAATACATCCCGTCGGTCCATATTTCAAAAAGAATACACTTCTGCTTTTAATCATGCCGACCTTATCTGCATCAGAGAACCTGTCCCACTTACCAATATTCAGGCCGATGAACACTTCTCTTCTGCAAAACTCGCAAAAGATTTGTGTGATATCCACAATCTTGACGCCAAAGCTTTTGCCGATACTGAGGCAATTCTTGCCTATCTGCGCTCTGAACTCGCAAGTGGAGATGTTGTAGCTATTCTCTCAAACGGAGGCTTTGATAATATTCACCTCAGACTGCTTGAAATACTGAAGACCACTGCAGCAGCATCATAATCCTCCGGAATTCATTTCAAATGCATAAAAAAAGGACTGCTTCCATAAAGGAAACAGTCCTTTTTTATATAACGTGACTACTCACGGGGTACATACAACCTTGATCTTTTACGTACGACTCAAGCCTGTAAGAGATTACAGATGTCAGGATATCAGAACATCAAGGGTCTTTCGCAATTTTTGAACCAGTCCCTGAAAATCAGCTGATTCATCATTCGCTTTCCCTTTAAGCTCAATCATTTTGGCAATTTCAGCACTTTCAAACAGACCAAGATTTAACAGAGCGCCTTTCATGGTATGTCCTGATTTCCCAAGTATAGCACGATCACCGGACTGTAATGCTGTCTCGATCTTCTCCATATGCGAAGAGAGAGCAACGACAAAATTGGGCATCATTTCCCGTACCTGTTCTTCCGGGAGATGAAATTTTTCCGTTAAATAGGACCTGATACTGTTAAGACGTTCCTCTTTTGACATCCCGAAATAACCTGTTTTTATAACACCCGGTTCAGCTTCTAATGAGGGAGGAGGAACTCACGCACATGAGACTCCAACCTCTCTCGGAAAATTGGTTTGATCAGATATGCCTGACACCCTCCGAGGGTGAATGCATTCATGATATTCTGAGCATCATCAAGAGCAGTCGTCATGAAAACAGTCGTCTGTTTTTCCTGCGCAACATTTCTTTCGCGCTCCATGCGCCTGAGTCCGCTCAGTACGCCAAAGCCATCGACTACAGGCATCATGATATCGATGCAGACGAGATCATAACGTTGATTATCATTATATGCTTTCTCGAGTATATCAAGTGCTTCCCCACCATTAGATGCGGTATCACATGTTGCAAATGGCGCAAGGAATTCAGACAGCAGGATACGGCTAATATATTCGTCTTCTACAATAAGAGCTTTCATTTTCTCCACCACAAAATCATCATACAGGGTACAGCGACACGATTGTTGCAATTCGATGCAGCACTGCGTATAAGATATACCAATCATTGTTACAGAATTAAACAAAAAGCTCGTTATTACTTTCGTATTTAACCAACCCCGAAGGAATCTATTCTTGCTTGTCCATAGAGTACATGAGTTCATCTGCAGACATACATTACTCCGGCCCGGCGACACTGTTATTGTCGGCAATTCAGGCGGTGCGGACTCTACAGCACTGCTGCACATCCTTCATTCCTGCAAAATGGACCTCAACCTCATTGCCGCCTACATTGATCACGGTCTGCGGCCATCTGAAACAGCGGCTGAACACCTTTTTATCGAGCAACTGGCAGGAAACATCAAAGTTCAGCACGTAATAAGCAAGGTCGATGTACATGAGTATCGCCGACAACACAAGTGCTCTATTGAAGCGGCCGCACGTACTCTTCGTTATAAGGCGCTTGAGGAGATCCGTCTGCAATATGCGGCGCAGGCTATCGCTGTAGCTCACACAGCAGATGATCAGGCAGAAGAAATCCTCATACGCCTCATCCGGGGTTCAGGGCTGAAAGGATTATGCGGAATGTCATACCGTAAAGGAAAAGTGGTCCGCCCCTTACTGGCAGAACCCAAAGCCAATCTACTCGAGTATCTGACAAACAAGCACATTTCCTATTGCACAGATTCTTCCAATGCAGACAGGACTTTTCTGCGCAACCGTATCCGACTCGATTTATTGCCGGAAATTGAACAAAACTATAATCCTTCAATGCGCAATACTCTCCTGCAGACCTCATCTATTCTTCACCAGGATGAAAACCTTCTTGAAAATCTCAGCACCACACTTTTCGACAAGCTCTGCAAAACACAGATGCGTGGCAGTAACACGGGCATTCCGGGAAACATCTCTTTCAATCGCCAGGAATTCACCCATGAACACCCGGCATTGCAAAGACGCCTCATTGAAAAGATATGCTGGATGATGGATAGCAGACCTACATTTCGCAAAATTGAGCAGTTGCAGAATGTTATCAACAGTGATTCGAGCGCCTCAACGCTTCATTTTTCAATGGGCCTGAGGATTCAGATTGCTCCGCTGATGGTTACGTTTTCCTACCCGGCGGGAAGATTGCACTTTCGAGGAGATGGACTGAAAGAGGTACATATTGAACAGAGAATCGCACGTTCGGGAGTATATGATTTCCCTGAACTTGACCGGCAGCTCATTATAAAATCTGCTTTTAAAAGTGAAGATCTCAAACAGGATGGCTCAACTCTTTATGCTGATATCAATACTATAACTTTCCCGCTCCTGCTGCGAACAGCCAGACCCGGAGAAAAGATGAAACCAGCCGGTGCACCTGGGCACAAAAAGATATCCCGAATACTGAGTGATTTGAAAGTTCCATCAGAAGAGAGATCCCGCCAGCCGATATTACTTATGGATGACGAGATCATTGCAATTGTTGGTCTAAAAATCGCTGACAGCTGCAAAGCCAGTAGCAACAGCGCAGGCGTACTTGCAATACAGTGGAAAAAGTTGGCACATCAGGAGTAAATCCCCTCTGCTTTTCACACTTTTTTTCTGAGTATACGCTTGTCGCCTACCCTGATTGTCAGCTTGATGCGATCCAGATATTCAAGAATCGGAATTGAGAACTTTCGGGTAAGTCCGGTAAGATTTTTAAATCCAGGTGCGTCAATTTCACCTTCACGCTTCATAACCTCTACAACTTTTGCTGTAAGGTCATCGATAAGAACCTTATCGTAGTAGAGAGTTTCACTTATTTTCACCAGCTTGCCTTCCCGCAGGAGTAAATCAAGCACCTGCTTCACCATTTTCTCAGAATACGCCGAAAACTGATCCATGGTGTCACGAATTGTCGGAGTAGAAAGCCCTTTGCTCTCGTACCAGCCAAGTAACTCCCGCTGCAGTTCTTCCTCATCCGCCTTAAGAGCCACTTCATGACTCGCAAGTCGAATCATGGATTCTTCCTGGACGATTTCACCTTTTCTAAGCAGCTCATTTAAGCAGTAAGCAAAAACTTTCTGATCGATAACCTTGCCTGTCGCAAGTCGTAACTCCTCACGCACAAGACCGGTCTGCAATGGATTTGCCGCATGGTATTTTCTGAGTGACTGCAGCATTTCAGTTTTTGTCTTTTCTGCAATCTGCACGTCTACATAGCGTTGCGCTGCCGAATCAACTACCACCATTTTTTTCGTTGAAAGCGGATCATTCAGAGCCTTTTTAAGATGTTTGCCAAATAAACCGAGACGAATGGCCAAATCATCAAAGGTAAGCCCTTTGGCACCGCTCTCACGCAGGAAAAGCAGAGCACGCTCTTCAAGACTCCCTTCCATCAAAACCTGAAATACTTCCTGATTGTAATCCCGGTCAGTCTCAGTGAGACGCTTTCTCTTACGTGGGGAAATATTACCGAGAACCCGGCCCCCTCCTATAGTTGCCACAGGCGAATAACTGCGGACCACAAAATGATCCTCGGGCCAGACGGCAACAGGTTTCTCTAGAAGAATCTGGACACCAACCTCATCACCCGGCTCGAGTTCATCTCTATCCAGCAGTGAAATTCTGCCTATAATTTCAGCGGTACCAAGGTGAACACGCACTCTCTTACGATGTTTCAGAGCCTTGGCGTTAGACCCCAGATATAAAAACTGACAATCGAGCATATAATTGGCCTGCAGAGAACCGGGGCTGGCAAGCACCATCCCACGTTCAATTCTGGCAGTGTCAACGCCCTGCAGGTTGATCGCGGTTCTATGGCCAGCTTCAACAGTTTCAACAGATTCAGAGTGCACCTGAATGCCTCGTACTTTAGCAACATGCTCGTTGGGATAGAGACAGAGATCTTCACCAACATTCGTACGCCCGGATATTGAAGTACCGGTTACAACAGCCCCGAACCCTTTCATTGCAAAAACACGGTCCACAGGCAGACGGAACGGCCCGAATGCCTCCTGAAACTGATGCTGGCGTACAAATTCATCAAGATTATCCAGAACTGTGCTGATTCCCTCACCGGTGATTGATGAAACAGGTATAATAGGAGCATCTTCTAAAAACGAACCTTCGCAGAATTCGCGAATCTCGTCCTGAACCATCTCAAGCCAGTCCTCATCAACCATATCCATCTTGGTAAGAACGACCATTCCCTGTTTTACGCCAAGCAATCTGCATATTTCAAAATGCTCCACGGTTTGAGGCATTATCCCCTCATCTGCAGCAATAATAAATGCCACAAGATCCATACCCGTAACTCCGGCGACCATGTTTTTAACAAACTTCTCATGACCCGGCACATCAACAATGCCAATCCGGTGCCCACAGGGGAGGTCAAGATGAGCAAAACCCAGCTCAATAGTGATCCCTCGCTTTTTTTCTTCTTTGAGGCGATCAGTTTCTATTCCGGTGAGTGCACGGATGAGACTTGTCTTTCCATGATCAACATGGCCGGCTGTTCCAAGAACTATTTCACGCATGGGGTAATAACAGGGTAAGTTAAAATTTTACAGGAATGGGTTGCTACGTTTTTCCTCGCCAATGGTGGAGCGATTCCCACCATAACCGTGTCCGGGCCACACTACGGTGTCGTCAGGTAACACCAACAATCTCATTCTGATAGAGTCCATCAATTCCTGCTGCGATCCGCCCGGGAAATCAGTACGCCCAAGCCCTCCAACAAACAGAGTATCCCCCGTAATAAGGTGCTTGCCATTCAACAAACAGATACCACCAGGGGTATGACCCGGAGTGTGGATTACCTGCAGGTCTTCGTTACCAATCATTATCAGGTCTCCATCCTCAACAAGGATATCAGCAGGAGGCGAGGCTTCAAGCCCCAGCATGGCAAAATAACTGCTCACTTCAGGTTTACCAAAGAATTCCTCATCAGCTTTGTGCATTACGATATCAGCACCGGTAGCCTCTTTTAAGGCTCTGTTCCCGCACACATGATCAGGATGGCCGTGGGTAGCAATAATGTGCTGCACATCAAAGCCTGCCGCCTTCACCGCTGCAAGAATACGCTCAACATCTCCACCCGGATCAATAACACCGGCCTTTTTCGTTTCCGGGCAACTCACGATATAACAGCATACGCCCATTGAGCCTACTGTAATCTGCTGTACCTGTATCACGTTGTCCAACCTCACTGGAAAAAGTAATGCGATGATGCCCGGACATTTCTGCCAGGGCATCATCAGTTACAAAAATTTACTTCCGCTATCTCCTCAGGAGAGGAAGATTACAGAGTTTGATTCGACTTCTCAGGAGGAACAGGAGCAACCGCAACCTGAACCAGCCATTTTCAAAGGAGTAGGAGCGGCAACCGGTGGCAATCGAGTTTCAACCGCATTCACAACGTCATTAAACGCTTTTATCGCCGGACTGTCACCTTCTCCGGAAAGATATGGCATTCCATCGTCACCAGCCATAACAATTTTCGGATCCATTGGTACCCTGCCTAAAAATGGCAGATCAAACTCTCTTGCAACTTCTTCTCCACCACCGGATTTGAAAATATCAACAGTCTCGTTACAGTTTGGACAGACAAAGCCGGACATATTCTCTACAACACCGGTAATCTCAACATTCACAACACGACAGAAATTAATCGATTTCCTGACGTCAGCAAGAGCCACTTTCTGAGGTGTGGTAACGACCACAGCTTTTACATTAGGAATCGTCTGAGCGACAGAAAGAGGTTCATCCCCTGTTCCCGGAGGTGCGTCTATAATGAGATAATCCAGTACGCCCCAATCCATGTCGGAAACAAACTGCCTGATCGCCTGAATCTTCAAAGGCCCGCGCCAGATAATTGCTTCATCCCGGTCTTTCATCATATATTCAAGAGAGACTACCTTCAGATTCTCATTGTATTCAAGGGGTGGAACCAGAGCGTCCTTGGTCGCGGGTGGCGTTATGTTTCCTTTCAGGTTGAGCATCCGTATGACGTCGGGTCCATGCAGATCGACATCCATCAAACCAACCTTGTGTCCTTTTTTGGCAAGGGCCAAGGCCAGGTTAACTGCAACCGTAGATTTACCAACACCGCCTTTACCACTCATCACGAGGATCTTATTCTTGATCTTCCCAAGGGATCTGGTAATGGCATTTTCCTGCTGGGCAGCTGCGGCCTGCTTTGACTCTTGAGTACTACAGCCAGCGCTGCTAGAACAGGAACTACCACAAGATTCGGACATTTTACTACCTCCTGGAATATATAGGCTACTCTGAATAAAGATATTTTGAAAAAAACATCAAAGAAGGCATCATAATAGAGAATACGCCTTCTCTGTTATGTTTTTTCCTCTGCCGACCAAGATGCTAAGGGCAAAATCGTATTTATTACCAAGCGGCCTACAGACATAAAAATTATATATTGCAAGGTCATACGACCCAATTACACGAAACCCGTTTTCACGGCCCCCTCTACAGTAATGCTGTTGTCCGGAAATGCAAATGAAATCCTTCTGCTCCAGGAACCGTTTAATCACAAGGAAATCATAAGCCTTGGGCTACCTGTTATTTCCTTCGCTTTTTGTTGCGTATTTTGTGCTCACTCCGTATTATGAAAAGTTCTTCAGGACATATGTGTCCGTAATAATATCACCCTCCATTCTCAATATCTGGCAGGAATACTTATGCTTGGCTGGTTTAAAAAGAAATTTTCAAAGAAAGAAGAAACTGCTGTTCCAGCAGCCGACCTCAAAATACCTGTCGCTCCCCGTGACTTTGGGACAGGTACACAACCAACTGAAGACACGTCGGTTATAACTGAAGAAAAGGTCCTTCCTGAACTTCAGCAAATTCCTGAACCATCAGTTGAATCAGTTCCTGACCCTGATGAAACAGAAACTGAAATAGCTGATGTTGTTCCTGACCCCGTCGCCCCCACCGAACCTGAGCTTGAGACACCCGAGCCGGAAAAGATTGAGTCTGACGCACCAGAACCTGCAGAACCTGTATATACAATTTCTGACGAGCAGTCTGTAGTGATTGAGGAAGCTGAAGCCGAGACACCAGAAGATATTGCG
>JBFHGS010000052.1:0-24443 GCA_041582995.1 Desulfopila sp.
CAAGCTCTGCACTGGACTGCTTGGCATTCATCGTCAGTTTCTTTGCACAGACCAGATCCCCGTCACGACCGGAGAGGCCAACTGCCTTCCCTCCACAATGATTAATAAGACCAACAATCTCTTTGTTGACCTTGCCGACCAGCACCATCTCGACCACATCCATGGTTTCCCCGTCGGTAACACGCATCCCCTGAACATAACTTGGTTTAATGTCAAGACGATCAAGAAAACGGTTAATCTGTGGACCACCGCCATGGACAATGACCGGGTTGATACCTATTTGTTTGAGCAGGATAACATCCAGTGCGAACTGCTTTTTGAGATGCTCATCAACCATGGCATGACCACCATATTTGATCACCACCGTCTTATGACGGAACTCCTGCATATACGGCAACGACTCGATCAGGACCTTGGCCCTCTCAATACTTTCTTTCATAAGCTTTTCCACGGCTGCAACCTGCAAGGCACATCCAGCCATTTGTTGAAATTATATGTAATGTTATCGATGGTTAAACGGGATATAGACTATGACAGACGTTTTCACTATTGTACTGACATGCAGAATGCAAGTAAAGTACTCTCTTTGACAGGGACTTAACACCTTTGCTTTACATTTCGCAACCATTAAGATACCATGGGCTCGGTAATTGCATAGACACCGTTTCTGCACCGAGTGATTGATGGAGATTATATATGAACAGGACTTCCCGACTGCTATTTGCGCTTTCTTTTTCAGCGCTGCTTCTCTTCACCTCAGGGTATACTTCCGCTATTTCAGCTGAAGACCCACCGATTAGAGTTGAGGCTGACCACATGTCGTCGATGGAGAAAGACAGCTCAGTCATTTTCACGGGTGACGTCGACGCCCGCCAGGAAGATGTACGTATCCGCTCTGATGAAATGACTGTCTTCTACACTCAGAAGGCAAAAGGGAGTGATGAAGCAAAAATAAGCCAGAAAGTTGAAAAGCTGGTATGTAATGGAAACGTCGAAATCACCAGAGGAGAATGGCTGGGTACTTCGAAAAAGATGATTTACTACTCCAAAGAACGCCAGTTTGTCCTGATCGGCAACGCCAAAGCATGGCAGGGCCAGAATGTGGTAAGTGGCGATAAAATCATCTATTTCCTTGATGAAGGTCGGTCAGAAGTCGTCGCCGACCGGGTCGGTGCCACCGTCGGCAAAACTGATGACAAGGAAGAAAAGAAACCCGGCCGGGTCAACATGACCATACTCCAGCAATAAGCGATTACTCTTTTTACTTTTACGAGGACCATTCCGGAGAATTCATGGCACTGCTTGAAACACGTAATATCGTCAAGCGATACGGCAGTCGTACAGTCGTCAATGGCGTAAGCCTCCAGGTCAACACCGGGGTGGTTGTCGGACTTCTCGGCCCTAACGGTGCCGGAAAGACCACCTCTTTCTATTCCATTGCCGGATTTGTTCGCCCGAACAGCGGCAACATCCTGCTGGAGGGTGAGGTGATCACCAACCTGCCCATTCACAAACGTGCCCTGAAGGGCATCTCGTATCTGGCGCAGGAACCTTCTGTTTTCAAAAAACTGACAGTTGAAGAAAATGTCAGAATTATACTGGAACCACTTGGGTTAAGTACAAATGAGATCAACAACAGAATAGAAGAGTTGATGGAAACCCTCAATATCGGGTATCTTCGCAACAATCTTGGTCATGCGCTTTCCGGCGGTGAACGCCGCAGGGTGGAAATAATGCGGGCACTGGCCACCCGCCCGCAATTTATTCTGCTGGACGAACCATTTGCCGGCATAGACCCGCTGGCGGTCGGTGAATTACAGAAACTGATCTACAGCCTTAAGGATCTTGGACTCGGAGTCCTGATATCAGACCATAACGTGAGAGAAACACTACAAGTTTGCGATTTTGCTTACATCATGAACGCCGGTTCAATTTTAACAAGCGGTGTGGCTGATGATATAATCGAGAGCGAAGTAGCCCGGAAGATGTATCTCGGCGAAAACTTCAGCATGTAATTACGGCATACTATGGCACTGGAACTCAGACAACAACTCAAGCTTGCTCAGAAACTGGTGATGACGCCCCAGCTGCGTCAGGCCATCAAACTGCTGCAATTGAACCGTCTTGAGCTGACAGGGGCCCTTCAGGCCGAACTGGAACAGAACCCAGCTCTTGAAGAAGATCTCTCTCAGAACGATAACCTCGAACTACCTCCTGAACTGCAGGCCAACATTGAACTGACCGGTATCGGCCAGGAAACAGATGTCACGGAGAAGGTCGCAGTCACTGAAAACCTGGGTGAGGTCAACTGGGAGGATTACGCCAATAACTTTGACAGTAATTTTTCCTTTGCCCATGAAACTCCGGCCGCAGATGCCCCTTCGCAGTTTGATTTCATCTCTGAACAACCCGGTCTGCTCGCGTATCTGCGCTGGCAGCTGGCCCATTGCGAGCTTGATCAAAACGAAATGGAGGTGGCACTCTTTATTGCAGGCAACCTGAATCGATACGGATTTCTGGAAGTCTCGCTCGAAGAAATCATAAACGCCACCGGAAGTGACCACGACGAAGTTGAGTATGTACTCGAAGTAATTCAAGATCTTGACCCACCCGGTATCGCGGCACGTGACGTAAGCGAGTCACTCTTTCTACAGCTCGAACGTATGGGCAAGGGTAAGACTCTCGCCGCAACTATCGTCAGTAAGCATCTGCCGCTTCTTGAAGTACGTAATTACAAAGAGTTGATGAGAGCAACCGGCCGTAAACGTAACGATATTGTCAAGGCTATTGAGTTTATCACCTCCGAGCTCACTCCATTCCCAGGCTTGCCCTACGCAACTGAAGCCACCAACTACATCGTACCCGATATCTATGTGGTCAAAATCGACGATGAATACGAAATCCGCCTCAACGATGATGACCTGCCCAACCTGAAACTCTCCAGCCATTATCTGGAACTTCTGCAGTCAAGTACCAAAGACCTCCAAAAAGATAGTCGAAGCTACATAGCCGACAAGGTGAAAAGTGCAGAATGGTTCATAAAATCCCTCTACCAGCGACAGCGAACCATTTACAAGGTAATGGAGTCGATTCTGAAGTTTCAGCGTGATTTCTTTGAGCGCGGCCCCAAATATTTACGGCCTCTCATCCTGCGCGATGTTGCTGAAGATATCGACATGCATGAGTCCACCATCAGCCGTGTTACCTCAAATAAGTACGCTCATACACCGCAGGGTATTTACGAACTGAAATACTTCTTCTCCACTGCCATTCCACGTGAAGGCTGTGATGCACTTGCGGCCGAGTCTATCAAGACCCGCATCCGTAAGATGATTCAGGAGGAAGATAAAGCCAAGCCTCTCAGTGACAGCGCTATTTCAAACCTGCTTGCCGAAAACAACATCCAAATCGCCCGTCGTACTGTTGCCAAATATAGGGAACAGATGAAAATAATGCCGGTCAAACATCGCCGGAACACCCGCTGACACCCGCTATTCACGACAACTATCGAGCAGGCTGGACAACTATGGAAATTTACTCATGAGCCTGCTCGAGCGCGTATACTCCTTTCATCAGGATATCCTTCAGGATCGATATCCCAATGCTACAACCCTCATAGATCAGTTTGAAGTCTCAATGGCAACTGCCAGGCGGGATATTGCCTATCTGCGTGACAGGTTGCTTGCCCCTCTTGCATTCGACAGCAAACAAAACGGATATTATTATATAGATAACGGTTTCTCACTTCCCTTCAGTGAAAGTCCGAAAATCACTCTGCTGTTGGGGATGCTCAATACGTTTGCAAAAGAAGCTGGATTACGTGAACTCCCCGAGGTACAGCAACTTGAAAATAAACTCTCATCAATGCTGACAGCAGACCACCCCACACTGATACAGAGTTTGTACTGCGAGTGGATTGAGGTGGAATCAATTAATACCTCTGTTTTTTCTACTATTGTCGAGGCTGTTGTCAATCAACGTGCTGTAATTATTACTTACTCCACTGCCGGATCTGCTAGCAGTTCACGCTGTGTAGAACCACAGCGGCTCTGTAATTATCAGGGTAGATGGTACCTGCTCGCACACTGTCAACTACGACATGAACTCCGCATGTTCCACATTGCCAGAATCGGCAGTGCTGTACTGACCGATGAGAAAATTGTATTTCTTCCCGATCTTGAAGAGTCTTATCTGAAATCCTCTTTCGGTATTTTTAAAGGTGGCAGTATCGAAATGGCAGAGATCCTTTTCTCAGGTACTGCTGCTGAACTGGTCAGGCATCAGCACTGGCACCGGGACCAGCAAGTCGAAAATACCCCTGAAGGTATCCTCCTGAAACTGCCGGTAAGTGATGATCGTGAAATTACCATGAAGATCCTGCAGTACGGATCACGTGCCAGGGTATTGGCTCCGGAAAGCCTGCAAAAAAAAGTAGCGATAGAAATCCAGTCAATGACTGAACTGTACAATGACACAGAACAAAAAAGTACCATGCAGGAAATCTGAACCTGCTATAAGCCTGTATTCCCCATCCCCCTGCTCTGCCTCCCACGCTCATAACACAACTATCAGATCACATTATGATTTGAGATGTAATAACACAGTATTTGACAGTACGAGTTAAGGGTTGTTACACTATCAGTACTTATTCTCGTGTGTTACAGTTGAGATTATTTAACATACACGACATTCTTTTTTGCAAAATTCGACAACAGGAGTACCTCCATGTTTTTCAGGCTGTTTCATCGTCTCCGGAACGCACTGATTCTTCTGTGTACAGTTCCCTTGTTTTGCTCCTGCTCTATGCTTCTCTCCAATACGCTTATTGATCCAACCGTTGAAAATCTGCAGAAACAGACAGATCTTGATCTGGTCTGTGAAGGCGCCCCTGCCTATCTGCTGATGATCGACAGTCTCATAACTTCTGATCCGGACAGCAGAGATCTGTTGCGAAACGGTTCTCAGGCTTATAGCGGTTACATTGCCTCTATGGTCGAATGTAATGCTCCTGAAGCACGGGTAGACGCAGTCTCTAAAAAGGCACGTCTCTATGGAACCACTCTCCTTTCGTACCTGCTGCCCATAGCTCCGAATACCACGGAGGGTGAACTTACATCAGCTCTGGCGCGATTGCAGCGCCGCAATGTTCCAGATATCTTCTGGGGCACTTTTGCCTGGCTGAGCTGGATACAGGTGCAGCAGGGTGCACCGGCAGCAATGGCAGACCTTATCATCGTCGAAAAAATAATGGCACGGCTGGTCGAACTTGATGAAGGATTTCAGGCTGGCAGCAGCCATCTCTTTTTTGGAGCCTATTACGCCACACGGCCGCCGATGTTCGGAGGGGATCCGGAAAAGAGCCGGATGCATTTCGACAAAGCCCTTCGTCTCTCAGAACGAAAATCCCTGCTCATCCAGGTTACATATGCCGAAACACTCGCGCGGCAACTCTTCGATCGCCAGCTGCACGACAGCCTGCTCAAAGAAGTACGTGAATTCCCTATCGACAGTGCTCCGGAATATGCACTCAGCAACCAGATTGCCAAGCGCAAGGCACAACGGCTACTTGACGAGGATTATTTTGCTGAATAAGAAAATAGTAAAATCTGATCACCCCTCTTTCTCAGTAAGCATGGTGAGGTGTAACGTGTGAGGAGCACACAACAACTAACGCTACAAATGCTCAATATTTAAACAAATATTACATCCTGCAAAGTTGCCTGCGACGAATACAGCTCACGTCTTACTCTTCACTCCTTGCCCCTCACCTGTCCAAGCTGAAGCTGTGGGATAAGTAGATATAAAGATACAGATATAACAGTTGGATTCGTGCTACTATATATCCATATCCAACGTACACAGATATTTTCAAGCGGAGAATACTATGCGTCTTTTCGTTCTTGCCCTCATGACCCTGCTGCTTACCGGAATTACAGTTGAAGAGAGTCATGCACGGGCCAAGTACCTCTTTAAAATAGCCAGTTTAGCTCCTGAAGGTTCTATCTGGGTCACGCAATTTCAAAAATTTACCGATGAGGTGACTGAACTCACCAGGGGAGAAGTGGATTTTCGCATCTATCCAGGCGGTATCATGGGTGATGATCAGGCAATGTATCGCAAGATGCGTGTTGGTCAGCTGCATGGCGGCGGTTTCACCATGACCGGAATTTCAACAGTCGTACAGGACTTCAGGGTCATGTCCATTCCATTTTTTTTCACCTCTTACGAGGAAGTAGATGCGGTAAGTGAAGGCCTTCTGCCACTCTTCAGAGAACGTTTCAGCCAACAGGGACTGGAGTTTATCGCCATGACTGAAGTTGGCTTTATCTACACCATGTCCACACAGCCCATTGCCACCATGCCTGAACTGCAAAAGTCCACCAGCTGGATTCCTGCCGGTGACCCCCTGGCCTCAACCTTTCTCGAAAATCTCGGTATCACCCCGGTGCAGCTCTCCATCCCTGATGTGTTATCATCGCTGCAGACTGGTCTGGTAGACACAGTATTTAACTCACTTTACGGCTCTATCGTGCTGCAATGGTTTACCAAAGCAAAATTTGTTACTGATACTCCCTTTGGCTATGCATATGGTGTTTTCCTGCTCGACAAAAAGAAATTTGACAAATTACCGCCTGAATATGCTGAAATTATTCACAAATCTGCAAAAAAACATTTCGCGGTACTCATTGATGAAACACGAAAATCCAATGAGGAATCACGTCAGGTCATGCAGGAGCGTGGTGTCCAGTTTGTCCCTGCCGAAAAAGTATCCCGCGATGAGCTTGTGCAACAGAGCGAAAAGACCGTCGAGAAACTTAAAGGCAAATCATTCACTGACGAAGCATATGGCAAGGCACTCGATATTCTGAAAGCATATCGCGCCGCACACCCGACCGGAAAAGCACAGTGAACGGCAGAGACCAGCAACGCATCAGCTCTCTTATGCAGTATAGTGCCCGCCTGGAAGAAGGCGTTCTCTGCCTGCTTCTTACTGCGATGATCGTGTTGGCCTGCCTCCAGATTCTGCTGCGGAGTTTTTTTTCCAGCGGATTGTTATGGGCCGACCCGCTGATCCGCTACATGGTTCTCTGGAGCGGTCTGCTCGGAGCCTCAATGGCCACCTCACGCGGCAACCATATTGCTCTTGACCTTGCAGGTTACCTCATCCCTGAACGTTTTCAGCCGCTGGTTCAGTTGGTCTGTTATATTTTCTCAGCTATTACCTCCGGCTTTCTGGTCTGGGCCTCAATTCTTTTTATCCGCAGTGAAATTGAATACGGCAGCCCCGGCCTGTTCCAGCTCCCTACCTGGAGCTGGAACAGCATCTTTCCTCTGGCCTTCGGCCTGATCACACTTCGTTACATTATGCTTGCCGTAACGCAGGTAATCGCTATCCTGCATCATGAAACTCCTGCAAAAAACATCAACCGATGAATATAATCAAACTCACCACATTTCTGCTGGCCTTGCTGGGAGCACCACTCTTTCTGGTAATTTCGGCACTGGCTCTGCTGGCCTTTGCCTCGGTTGATATTGATTTATCCGTTGTCATCATTGAAATGTCCCGGCTGGCAGACACCCCTCTGCTGGTCTCTTTGCCGCTGTTTATCTTCGCCGGTACTCTGCTTTCAGAAAGTCATGCTCCCGAAAGAATCCTCATGCTGTCGCGCATCTTTCTCGGCTGGATGCCGGGCGGCCTGGCAGTAGTATCGCTTGCGGTTTGTGCTATATTCACAGCTTTCACAGGTGCTTCAGGTGTTACTATCTTTGCACTTGGCGGCCTGTTGCTGCCTGCACTGCTAAAAGACGGCTATAACGAACGCTTCTCTATGGGGCTCATCACCTCTTCAGGAAGCCTCGGCTTGCTGTTCCCGCCGAGCCTGCCGCTCATTCTCTACGGCGTTGTCTCTGAAACACGCATTGACCATCTTTTTCTGGCAGGTATCCTTCCGGGTCTGCTCATGCTGCTGCTCCTGATGGGCTATTCAATCAAGCAGGGCCCTGCTGTGCGTGAGAAACAGCATAAGCACTCAACCCAAGAAGCCATCACCGCGTTACGCAAAGCAGCCTGGGAGCTGCCCCTGCCAGTGATTATTCTCGGCGGTATCTACGGTGGATTTTTTGTTGCCGGTGAAGCAGCAGCTGTAACCTGCCTCTATGTGCTGATCGTTGAGGTGTTTATCTATCGGGATGTCTCTTTTTCTGAGTTACCCCGTATTATGAGCAAATCGATGATGCTCTTTGGCGGCATTCTGGTGATTCTGGCTGCTTCCATGGCCTCGACCAACTACCTGATCGACCAGGAAATACCAATGCGGATTTTCGAATTCATCCGCAGCTATATCGACAGCAAATATACGTTCCTGCTGCTGTTAAACGTCTTCCTGCTGATTGTCGGTGCCATGCTCGATATTTTCTCGGCGCTGGTATTAGTGGTGCCACTGATCCTGCCTATAGCCACAGGTTATGGTGTCGATCCCATTCATCTCGGAATTATCTTTCTCACCAATTTGCAGATCGGCTATTGCACACCACCGGTCGGGCTCAATCTGTTTCTTGCCTCATACCGCTTTGAGAAACCGATTGTCGAGTTATACAGATCAACCCTGCCCTTCCTCGGTCTGCTGATTGTCACTCTGCTGGTTATCACCTACTTCCCGTGGCTGAGTCAGGTACTCATCAAACTCTTTGGCTGAGCAGGAACAGTTCTGAGAAATTCAGCCCGGGTAAACTGGCAATTTTTACTTTCATAGATGGAGACACATATCATGCAACGATTCTTTTTTACCACAGGAGCAGTGCTGTCGGGTCTGGCTGTTGCCATGGGTGCAGCAACAGGTCATGGAGATACAGCATTGAGTGAAATGGCACTCATCTGGATCGAAAAGGCGACCAGATACCAGTTTTATCATGGTCTGGCTCTACTCGCAGTAGCCATCGGCATGCAACTCTGGCAGGAACAACGCTACTTTCTGAACATTGCGGGGTGGTGTTTTGCGGGAGGAACGATCTGCTTTTCCGGCAGCCTGTACCTGATGGCCTTCAGTGGAATCCCGGCAGGATATCTCACCCCGCTCGGGGGCATGGGGTTTCTGGCAGGCTGGCTGGTCATGGCTATCGCCGGCCTGAAACTTACACCGCCCTGGCATATATAGCCGGGGCAGTGCAGTAAAACACAAGAATTATGCGCCTAATACGCCGATATACGGCAAGTTACGATATTTCTGGGCGCTATCAAGGCCATACCCGACAACATATTTGTTGGGTACGTCCATGCCGCAGAAATCAATATGCACATCCGCCGTACGGCATTCCGGCTTATTCAGAAAGCTACAGATACTGAGTGACTTCGGATTGCGATTATTCATCATCCGGATCACTTTACTGAAAGTGTTGCCGGTATCGACAATATCCTCAACCAGCATCACATCCCGATTTTCAATCGACATATCGAGATCCATAATGATTTTCACATCACCGCTGCTTATAGTGCCGTCCCCATAACTGGAAACAGTCATAAAATCGACAACTAGCGGCAGCTTGATCTGACGAACCAGATCCGCCATAAACACAAAAGATCCACGCAACAGTCCGACAACTATCAACTCACGCTCAGTATTTTTATAGTGCTCGGTAATTTCAGCTCCGAGACGTTTCACTGTCTCCTGAATCTTCTCTTCAGTAACAAGTATTTCTGTAATTCCAGTCTCCGGCATGGGTTCTCCTCTGGATGCAATGCCATATATAAAACTACTTCCCGATCAATCAGTGCTATTACATTTGGTATAGTAACCCGACCTGTCTACCACGAA
Source organism: Desulfopila sp. (assembly GCA_041582995.1). Lineage (GTDB taxonomy): Bacteria > Desulfobacterota > Desulfobulbia > Desulfobulbales > Desulfocapsaceae > Desulfopila. The sequence goes on from JBFHGS010000052.1 coordinate 9,813, forward strand.
TGATCATTTTTTCAACACCTGTAACAACTATTTCAAAAGAGCAAAGGTCTGCTTCTGCGCAACTCCTGCAAGGAATAATGACTGCCCCGCCAGTTAATACCGTTGTATTTCAGTGTGAGATACGTTGCGCGACCAATAATGTACATGCTTAAGACAGGGGAAACCAGTCCTCCCACTATAGTGGTAAGTGGCATCCGGTAAAAACCGGCACCAAGGCCGAAAGCCCCGAGCCTGATAGCCACCGTGGCTCCGAACACTGTTTGTACCCAGCCGGTGCACAGTAACACACCTGCAACCGGTAAAATGTTGAGAAAAAAGATTATTACAACAGCTATCACAGCCAGCCAGACACGATAGTGAAAGACTGAAAATACATTTTTCATCAACCCTTCAATCATCTCTGCAGAAGTTGCATACCAGCGCACTGTCACCATTCGATACCCCAGCAGGCAGAGTTGTCGATAACCATGCTCTTTAATGACTCTGCCCAGCATAATATCATCAATGGGGTGCATACGGATAGTACTGTGACCTGAACAGTGTTGATATGCTGATGCTCTGACCATATTGAAAGCACCCACACCAATGAAATGCCTGTCCTCCGTATTGTGTACCTTCCAGGGCTTGAACATCGCCAGCAAACCGCTTGCAGCATCAAGAATCATTGCGTTCAACAACCAGTTGCCGCCGATAGTCTGAAATATAAGGCTTAAATGATCGACATCACTCGATTCCATTGCCGTTACCGCCCTGCTGACGGTTGTTTTCTCCATCTGTATGTCAGCATCAGTGAATAACAGAATCTCCCCTGATGCGTTTTCTGCCCCTTTATGTAAAGCGTGTGACTTACCGAGCCAACCCGCAGGCAGTTCATCCACAGTGATAACCGTAAAGTTTTTGGCAACCAATTGCCCGATTTCGAGCAGCACTGCGCCGGTGGCATCGGTGGAACGGTCGTTAACTACTATTATTTCGAGATTCGGATAATCCTGAGCAAGAAGAGTCTGTAAGGCAGGAGCTATAGTTTCAGCCTCATTACAGGCAGGGACGATGATGGAAACACGCGGCACAGCATCTGTATGGATTGGCACAATATTACGTAACTGCCCCATCCGCAACAGACCCTGGCCGATGTCAGCCAGGGTCAACAGGTATATCAGAAAAATGAGCAGTGCCAGCAGTAAAAAGAATGACATGCGGAATCTCACCAGAGAAAAAGAGCAAATAACACAATACTATTTTTCAAAATAGTTGCTCACCGCCGGAAGAACAAGTTTTTATAGTGTAAAGAGTTTAATCAGAATCACATCCCCAGGACCGGCTCCTACGTATTTTCCAGCATTTTGGCGAAGACAACGTACCGCTGATCGGTACCCGGCTGCAGTGCATTGAAAGGGTAGCAGGTTATCATGGTCAACCATGGGCTGTCTGTCTGCTCAAGGAAAAGCCCCTGATTGTTTCTCACATGAGCTGAAGTCACCTGAAAGGTATAATTTCTTCCACTTATCGATTCCAGATTCACAGTATCACCGAGCTGAAGTTTCTGTAAAAACGTGAAACTGGTATCACGATGGCCGGCAAGTATGCAGTTACCGCTGCTGCCGACGCCCGCACTGCTGGTGAGACGACCCGGACCGAAAGCCAGAACTTCACCGCTGTCTCCTTCCATCACAATGTGGTCAATCCCGAGATGGTCCACCCGAAGCCTGGCCACAGGCCAGCTGTCCGCCCATGGCCAGGGTTTAACCGAAACTCCGGTACGCACAGTTTCTTCCCAGGCGCTGTGTAATAACTTCTGGGCAACGATTGCTTTTACCCGCAACCACATTCCATCGCACACCATAAATCCACCCGCTACCAGCAGCAGGTATACCGTAATTTTGATAATCATCGTTGCCATCCCCTACTCCTCAGAATGTGCAGCAAAGCTGCTCCCAGAAGCAGCAGAGACCCAACCAGCATATGCATAGCTGACGGGGTTGCTGTCCGTGAGCCACCACCAAAGACCGCATCCATCTGCAAACCTCGGGGTGCTGCTGTTTTGAGCACGACTTTACCGGATGTTTTGTCTGCAGGTTTAGAGACCACCGTATCAACCGCTACCAGACTGGTGTATTTGCTCACCAGCTGATGCTCAAGGGCAGTCACCAGCACGATTTTTTTCACCACTTCGGGATCTTCACCGAATGACAGGCCATCCATTTCCGACCGTATCTTTTTTCTGGCCCAGAGCGCACCGATGCCAGGTCTGTCCGCATTGCTACCGGTGTTGACCGTATACTCCCAGCGTTTACCTAGCTGGTTACCGGAAACGATGAGCTCATGAATTGCACTATTCAGCTTCAAAGCCAATATTAGCGGTTCACCAAGATACAGATCCGGAACAGGGTTAGGATATGCCTCAAAATCCATATCTCTGCCATCAGTTGTCTTTATCCGTATATCAGTTACAGCAGGAGTCTCAAGTCTGGTGAAAAGTTCATCCATACGCTGTTCAATTTCGTTCACATCACCGATATAAGTATATGTGCCACGCCCCATCGTCGCCGCACGAGTCATAAAGTAGCCATTAGGAGCAGATCCGATTCCAACGGTAAAAAGTCTGGAATCACCAAGCCTCTGAACAATGAGGTCCAATAGTTCTGTTTCGTTGCCTATTGCACCATCAGTCAAAAAGATAACCTGACGAATTCGCTCGCTCTGCAATCTTCCATCTAACGCCAGCTCCAGAGCCGGCTTCATTTCAGTACCGCCATCAGCCTGTAAGGTCTGAAGATAACGCCTCGCTACAGCGAGATATTCCTCGGTGCCGGGTAACGATTTCGGAAAAAGGGCATGCGCGGAATTACTAAACGTCACGATATTGAAGCGATCAGATGGACGCAGTTTTCGTAATGCCCGTTGTAATGCCTCCTTGGCCTGAACAATGGATGGTCCTGCCATGGAACCGGATACATCCAGAACAAAGATCGCTTCGCGTGGAACATTCACTTCCTGCCTTTCCTGCGGCGGCATCAGCATGAGCAGCATATATGCATTATCCCCCTGTGTTTCAGAGAGAAGCGCTGCAGAGGTCTGCACTGTTTTTTCAGGCTGCCACTCCAGAACAAAGTCTCTGTCAGCAAGAACTTTTCCGGTGAACTCCAGTGAATAATGATCATCTGCAAGTTGCCGCGTTGTCATATGATGATAGAGACTTTCGAGTCTGGCAAGAGGGAAACCACTTACGATATCGACAGAAAGCTGCATGGTCTGTGTTGCTGCGGAACCAGAGGAAGCCACTGGCGGCGTAATAGAAGAAGCATCCGGTACCCGGTCAGTATCCCTCGCCCATCCCTCATTACCAAAGGTAAACGATTTTCTCTCTACATCTCTATTTGCAACCGGTGTTCCCGGAATATAGCGCGGGGTAATTGCCATTGGGAAACGAAGTGAAAAGAGAGCATCATTTATCTGCACCACCTGCTGATACTCAATCACGATGGTGATTTTCTCGCCCGGCCCGATGTTAGCCACTCGGGTTGTGAAAATATTCGGACGATTCTGTGCCAGAAGGGAGGTTTTTTTGCCTTCTTCCCTGGCCTTGGTGTAGATAGCCTTAGCCTCTTCACGTTCATGAATCTCACCAAGAATCTCGCGTTCGCCAACCTGCATTCGTAAACGGTCCACAGCGCTCTCATCCGGCAGAGGAAAAACATACACCCCATCCACCCAGTCAGTGCTGCTATTCTGAAACTGTTGAGACACTCTTACCCGTGCCACAACGCCACTGATACTGATCTTGACATCCTGTTCCAGTTGCAGTGCCGAGACTGCATTGCCATCCTGCCCCGGCAGCAGTAATTCCCCCTGCCTGATATCCTCCAATCTGAAGGCATCGGTCTGTTCTGAAGAAGACGCAGTCGCTTCCACCGAAAGCTCATCTGCTTGCGCTTCAAACACGCCGCCACAGATAATTATGAGGGCCACAGCAACCGTGTAAACAAGCAACATAAGATTACCCGGATCAAGCGACCTTTCCTTTTTCGTAACATTCGTTGTAACTGAATCTAATTCCGTGCTCATTGCAGTGCTCCATTCATAGCGATTATTTTATGATTCCTTCCACATCTGATTGGAGTAAACACGACAATAATGATGTTCACCTGAGACCTTCATGACATCTGAAAGAACAAAGATGATTGATTATGACGGAGGAAATATAACGATAAGGAAATATTGCAGATCTGCTTGAAATTTCCTTCAGTGGATGAGTTTTCCAGGCTTTTCTCTTCACCTGACCCGTTTCCAGTCCCCTCTTTTAGGAGTGAAATTGCGTAAACTTCTGGTGAGCAGGTACATCACAGGGAGACTCCGACCGTGTCAGTTACCGTATTCCCTATACTTGGACTTAAACATGTTGCGCCCAAGGGCACCAATGATGCCTTACCCAGAGACTCGGCCTTCAGGACATATCTGGTCGTCGCCCAACATCATCGGAATCTCAAGCTGTTCGCGTACCTACACTCAGGCTTCCTCCAGACACAACCTCGTGGTTATGCTCTTGCTATCGGTTTGATATGCACAGGAGTGAGATGGGGGACAACAAGTTTGGTGAGCTTTTAAAGGATGCACGTTCACCCCTCATCTGATCCTTCTCAAGTCGAGGGGCAATCAGATACAAGAGGGTACTTTTGAGTGTGTTCGGAACTGAATTACCTTATTGATAAAATGCTTGATTTCGCTTTTTTTTGATACGCGCTTTAAAACGAGAAGACAGTTGCTCCAACCTATGACCCGCGTCTTCTTAAGGTATACAGCTCGCTACTTCCGAGGAGTTACTCACTACAAAAATATTGCTGCATGCTATGATACTCCCACCCTAAAAAATCTTCCGTTCAAATCTATTATACCAGAATGATTTGCCGATTCGCTCAGAGAGAAATTCATCCCAGCCTCCGCATTTGGCACTGTTCAAGCTGACATATTGAACAAGGATTCGTGTTCAGTGGCTTTTTACCTGCTGCAAGAATACAACTGATAGTTTTCACCGGTGTCATCATAAAAGAAACTGGATGGTAGTGTATGCCAAGTGCCTCTGCTCCCAGCATACTGAAAATTTTCTCCTGCTCAGACAGGGGGTAATCACAGTAGCCCGGGCTAAACGGCAGAGAAACATATTGCCCCAATTCAGTAGCCAGTTTGTTCCTCAACATCTCCACACCCTGCTCTACCAACACAGAACCGAGGGCATCAAGAATCATGGCATCAACCATATCTTCGCAGTCATGAAGAAGCTGATCCATTTCAGCTCCCGCTGTAACAAGAGCAAAGATCACCGCTTCTGCATCAACTGCAAGATCGCCAAAAGTGGGGCTGTTAATCGTTCCTGCATCCGTATCTGCCAAACCATGCTGTATTGTGGTTATCGTTGTCATCGCCGATAGAGCTGTCAACGATTTAGGGATTATGCTGCCAATGAGTTCTTGAATACGCAGGAGAAGCGAAACTGGCGCTGGATTTTCACTGCCATAACCTAACAGAGACAGCAGTTGATTATGGTCAACCTCTGCTATTGTCAGAATATGTGTGTTCACTGCAATATCCGCTCGATCTCATTCATCACCGTCGAAGCATTCTTTGCATAGCCATCTGCAGCCAGGCGTCCCGCCATTTCCTGATTCATAAACGCCCCGCCGATAATAATTCGAATTCCCGGCCTGCAGGCCCTAAGTTGCATTATTGTTTTTTCCATTGCCTGAACGGTGGTGCTCATCATGGTCGAGAGACATGCTATATCTGCCTGTTGAGCCTCTGCGGCCTCTACGAAAGCTGCGGAAGGAACATTTTTGCCAAGATCTGTAACGTGATAGCCGTACCCTGTGCAGACATCCCTGATAACATTTTTACCCATATCATGAATATCTCCCTCTACCACACCCATAAGGATTTTCTCTTGTCGTTTACTCCCTCCTGAATATCCAGTTGCTCCTGCAATACGATGAACCTGTTTCAACCCCATCAGCAATTCAGGTATCGCACCCTTCCTGTCTTGAATATTTGCACACAGGATATTCAATGCCGGCTCGATACACTCGTTGTATATCCGCTCGTAATCAAATGTATTGTTTATATTTTCAAGAAACTGATCAACGTGTGCAGTATCAGCTGAAATAATAGCCTGCTGGAGATCATGCAATGTCCCGTTCATTTTCTACTCCCTATAAACCCGAATTTCTCATGGTGAACCCGGATGAGTAACAATCGTGGTGGTTTTTCTTTACGCCAGAGCTAATTCACTTTCACGTTCTCTCAGCCGCGAATATTGCTGAGCTGCGACGACCATCGCCCGCGCATTCAATATGTTACCATTAGGTGGAAACTCACAGGTCGGTGCAAGAATGAAATTCCCCCCCTCACCAAGCAGATCAATTTGTCGAACAGACTCACGGATAACTTCATCAGGTGTGCCGGTATACAAAAGTTCGGTTGATACACAGCCCATAAGCAACGCATCACGACCATACTTTTCCTTGGCTTCCAGCATATCAAGGCAATCTTCAGGCACATCGGCAAAACTAAAGACCTGTGGATCAAGCCATTTACGCACTTCCTTGAAGTAGGGTGAAAATCCGCAGCCGTGATGTGCATTCAGAACGCCATGAGCCGCTATTTCATCTTTAATTTTTTTCGTATAGACTCCCTCAAACTCTTCCCACAGCAAGGGGCTTACTCCTGATCGGGAAGCGGGAAGCGTATCGATGCAGACCCCGGCTACCCCTCGGCTAAACTGCGCCCTGACAAATTCTACAAGAACATCTGTTACTGTCTCCAGCCCCTTCTTGACATCTTCCGGGCATTCAAGAAGGTCGCGGTACAGGTTTTCCATTCCCCGCAACATGCCAAGTACCCCCAGAGGTCCGTAAACAAAACCCAACACCGGTATCTCTTGACCGATCCTTGTGGTCAAAATATTACACAGATCAAGGTAGGTGCTCATCCTCGGCCCTTTTTCAGCGGAGAATCCTTGCAGGCGTCCATAGTCAGACGGCTCTTTGATCAGCATATTCTCGTAATCAGGGTACGCCGTCGAATGTTGCGGATAGATTATCTCCTGGCCAAAATCAGCAGCTTCAACTGAAAGATCAGTGAAACACAAAATGATATCGTCTCCTACCAACTGATTTGTACGGATCATCGACTCGGCAGCTATCTCACTGTCGCGGGAAAAATCAGGAAAACTACAACCACTCACCAGACGGGTAACTCCTACCGCCAAACTGCATACCGGAACTCTGTCGGTCTCTTCACCACGAATAGTGGCAAGAACCCGTTCCATAGATGACATCTGCTCCATACCGATCTCCACTGTTTCATTAAGGCACATCAATTCTGGCACATGCTGTCAGGCATATACGAAGTTTACATTGCAGTTGCCAGCACTTGGATACACGGCTTAAAACAGATATATAGCGTAATGTCCAATTGTTAGATCAGATGACAAATCGGCAACAGATAGAAACATCCTATCTCTTAAATCTGCATTCGCTATTCGATATTTTGCTTAATCACAAACGGAAAGAGTTTACACTGTCGGGATACAACTTGAAGTCTGCACTTGTCTGATTTTTTCTAGAAAAGAGTGACGGGACCGATCTTTGGTTCACGTAATCAGTGATTACATAAATCTCTGCCCCGATATAGAAAAGAAACATAAACTCAGTACACGAAAGCCATCCCTTACTGAGTTGTAACCCTGACCATATCCGGGAAAAAGACGTTCTGAAAGAAGAATGACAGGGGGAAAGAAGAGAAAATCTATAGGATGTGAGGGTGATAAAAAATATCAGCCCCTGGGTACGCGATTAGTTGTGAAAAAGTCGGGACGATTCCACCTGGGCTGATAACACTTCAGTAGACGACTGCTCTGCTTTTGCCTGTAGAAGACCTCCGCAAATAATAATGACAGCTATGGTCACTGTGTAGACAAGCAGCATGAGGTTTCCCGGATCAAGCGACTTTCCCTTCTTTTTGTTATCGTTACTATCTACTGATGATTTTATGCTCATTTTCCTGCTCCATCTATAACTGATAGTGATTTGCACGGTTAGTATCAGGCTCTAGTAAACACGACAATAATGATTTTTTCTGGAACCAATCATGACATCTGGCAGATGAATAGTGATGGATTATGACTAAAATCATCTTCAGCTGGCAAAAACCTATTGATTTGTTTACTTTAAGAGGTGGTTTTAAATATGCGCTCTTACCTACCTCCGTATATCTGCGCGCTCTATGTACAATCTTACTGCAATTTCTTCAAATCAAATTTTGAGGCAGCCAATGGTATACACCATCGCACTTGTTGAAGACGACGATATGCTCCGGGCAAATTACACTCAGGCACTCGAGCGTGAGGGATACCGCGTCGATAGTTTCGCCAATCGACCCGAAGCCCAGGCCGCCTTTTGCGCACGACTTCCCGACATGGCAATTCTGGATGTAATGCTGCAGGATGAAAAAGAAGGAGGGTTTGAGCTCTGCAGACAACTGCGCCAGCTTTCTCCAACTATCCCTATCATTTTTCTTACTGCGCGCGATTCTGATCTGGACCGAGTATCCGGACTTCGGCTTGGTGCCTGGGATTATCTCACGAAAAACACCACGACTCTCGACTTTCTGCCAGTCAGGATTTCTTCACTTTTCAAGATGGTTGAATCACTTCAAAAGACTCCGGATGTGCAGGATTCTGTTGTTCAAAGCGGCGATCTGCGTATTATTGAGGAACGCAAGCAGGTATTCTGGAAAGAACGCCAGCTCAACCTGACCCTGACTGAATACTGGCTGCTTCTTGCCCTGGCCCGCAGACCCGGCCATGTTAAATCACATGATCAACTGATGGAATCGGCAAATGTGGTTGTCACCAATAACGCCATTACTGCTCATATCCGGAGAATTCGCGATAAATTTCAAGAGCTTGATCCTGAATTTGACGCTATCCGGACCGAATATGGCATGGGGTATCGCTGGCAGATCTAATCTGTAAGGAAAACCCGCGAAAAAACAACCATGCGATTTTCTCTACGCCTCAAACTGACTCTTGTCTCACTCCTGCTTCTTATCATTCCTCTGATCGGCTTTCGCTTCAGCGAAATAATTACCCGGGACCTGGTCGAGAGTCGAAAGGAGACACTGCTCTTTTCAGCCCGGGCGGTCGCCTCCGCCCTCGCCGGTCGCACCGGACTTCTTGATCAGGAACTCTTTCATTCTCTGAACCAGAGCCGTGACCTCTATCTCTTCCAGCTGACCAACCAGATCAGGCTGAATGGGAAAAGTGACGACTGGCTGCCGCAACTGCTTGAGGCAGAAGAATTTGCCGGAGAACATCTTCTCCGAATCGCCGGCCCCTACACCCGCCAGTCATTACACTTCAAGCATATGCTGGGTGTTCGGGGTGAATATATCTATGCCATTTTCATGGTTACAGACGACAAAGTGGTCTACCGTCCGCCGGAATCACTGGGTATCGACAAGGCTGATCATCTGCAGATAGGTATTGAAGACCAGAATGGTACCCTGCATCGTTATCTGGTCTCTACTACTAAACCCGGCTGGGTAAACGGCTTTCGGATGCCGGAAGACCCGGCAGAGAGTCTGCCCGTCCTTCTGGAACGCCGAATCCAGGGCGTATGGTCTGAAACTGAAGACGGATACATCATCGAACTCAGAATTCCACGCGACCTTATCGGTGACAGATTTGCCTTTGCCATCGCTGATGTCGATGACAGTACTACGCGCGAAATCACCAACCTTATCGGCACTGCCAATCCGGAAACACCTGAAAAACTCGGCTGGCTGCTCTCTCCTTCCAAGACCATTGAAAGCATCCTGCAATCACTCGACCGACCACAGTCACGCATCCTGATAGTGGACAGCAACCAGCGGATACGGGCAAGTTTCGGGTCACTCACGCCAGAAGAGCCGCCTCTGCCTGTTGAACCAGACACGTATTCAACACTGAGCACTATCAGCTCTTCGATTTATGGTGCCTTGAAACCGCTTTACCGCCTTTTCACCACTCCTTTTGCCCGGGACTTCCAAACACCTGTAGCTCTGCCGACGACACTTGATATCTCGGGAGTAAAAGAGGGACTGCAAGGGAAAAGCAGCATCACCCGATATCGTATCGCCGAAGATCAGGTCGAAATCATGGCAGCAATTGCTCCGCTGCATGAAAATGATAAAGTCATTGGAGCAGTAGTGGTGGAACAGTCAACAAACTCTATTCTTGCCTTACAGAACAAAGTTATTGAGGAGTCTCTCAGCTTTACTATTCTTGCCTTTTGTTTTGGTGCTCTCGGCCTGCTGCTCTTTGCCTCACGCCTGTCTTCACGGATTCGGATCCTTCGCGACTATGCGGCAGGAGCCATCAGTCCGACAGGACATATACGGGATTCCCTGCAGCCAAGTACTGAGAGTGATGAAATTGGTGATCTGTCACGCACGCTGACCTCCATGCTTCATCAATTAAAAGAACAGAGTGACTACCGGGAAACAATGGCAGATAATCTCGAACATGAAATGCGCACACCGCTTGCCGGAATTTCTGCTTCTTTGAAAAATCTTCGTGGAGAAATAGAGGATCCGCCGGAACGTATCCGCAACTACCTTGACTGGGCGCTCACAGATGTGGTTCGACTTGAAGGACTTCTCGGCTCTATTCGGGATGCGACAAGCCTGCAGGAGGCTCTCGACCGGGACACTCCCGAAAACTTCAATCTCACCGAAGCTATTCAGATCTGGCTGCAGCATAGCTGGCAGCAGGCCTTTCCTGACACCGGCTTCATTTTCCATGACCCGGAAGAGAATATTATACTGCATGGTGATCCTGGCAGGATACGGCAACTCCTGGATAAACTCATCGAAAACGGCGTCAGCTTCCATACTGAAAATACACCTATAGAAATCGGGTTACAACGCAGCAGCAGAGAGATACTCCTTACCGTTACCAACCAGGGACCGACCATTCCCGATGAAATTCGGGGCCAGATATTCACCTCTATGGTCTCTCGTCGTGACAGACATGATTCACGTCCTCACCTCGGTCTCGGTCTGTATGTGGCGAGAACCATTACCATGCACCATAAAGGAACTATAGCTGTAGATAATCTTGATGATGGTCAGGGAGTCGTTTTCACACTGCGTTTTCCCACTGCAGAGACACTGTAAGGGTTCAGGTGAAGAACAAAAACAAGGGGCCGATTGCCGGACAAGTGGTAATATTGTATCTTGACGTTTTAAACGCTTCTTTTTGCCCGGAGATACATTCTTGAAAGTTTATGACCACTACCTCTTTGATGCCGATGGCACCCTCTTTGACACGACTGATCTTATTTATCGCTGCTTTTCGTATGTTGCAGACAAACACACAGACATAACGCTCGACAGAGACACCATCATCAGCAGCATCGGCCTGCCGCTACGCGATATGCTCGTTATGCATCTCGGCTCCGGTCTCGACTATGAGCATATTCTTGACGATTACCTCAACTATCAATTGAGCATTATGGAGGACAGCATTTCTCTCTTTCCACATGTAACCGAAACGCTGGAAAAACTGAAAGGCTCAGGGAAAAAGCTGGCCGTTGTCACCTCACGAAGAAGGTACAGCCTCGAAATCCTCCTGCAGTCTACTGATACCGCCAAATATTTTGATGTACTGGTTACACCCGAAGATACCACCAGACATAAACCGAATCCGGAACCTGCCCTGAAAGCGCTCTCCCTTCTTGGTGCAGACAAAACCTCCACCGTCTTCACCGGCGATGCGCTCTACGATATCTGCAGCGGTGCAAGTGCAGGGATTGATACCGTGTTTGTCAACTGGAGCCATGCCGAGCTCTCTTCTCTGCCTGTAGCACCCACCTGGGCTATCGATTGTATGCAGGAACTGACCACTGAGTTTTAGTGCACTGTAAAAAAGATGCCCATATTTAAGACATATTTTCTATTGTCTGCCTGCACCGTGTCTATTCTCTGCTCTTTTAAGTTCCTAACACTTCAGGTTCTTCAGCTTTTTTCAAAAAACTTATGAGGTCTATAAAGATTTGGCGCAACCTGTCCGATAGGATAAGAGTGATTTTTTTGATTTTTATGAACGATACAACTTTGTCTTATCAGTTGCATTACTCATGAAATCTACAGACCACTAGCAACGTCACCCATAACTTTTCATAAAGGGTGTACTTTTTCTCCAAACTCTCATCGAGGGAAAAACAACTATGAAGAAGATTCGTCAGACCACCAAGGAAGGCTCTCTGACACTGGTTCGAAACAACAAAGGTTTTACACTTATCGAACTTGCTGTTGTTCTGGTCATTATCGGCCTTATTCTCGGGTCGGTCATTAAAGGAAAGGACCTTATCACGAGCGCCAAGCAGAAAAATTTCTACGCTTCCTTCATCAAAACCTGGGAACTTGCAATCGCTACCTATTATGACCGAACGGGCTTTCTTTTGGGTGACGGATTAGTCAACGGCGGAACTGCAGCTTCTCCAGACGGGATCTTTGATAATGTCGGTACAGATTTCTCTAATGTTGAGGCGATTCTTCGAAGAGTCGGTCTTGAAGTACCCACCACAAATACCGGTAACAGCGGCACGATGGCTTATTCAGGTAGTACCGGATCAGCAACTGTGAGTATGTTTTACAGAAACCTGGCAAGCGTTACAGATGGGCGCGCGGGGAACAGACTCTACTTTACTGGAATGCCAACAGATTTAGCTGTTGCACTAGATAGAATTATTGACGGGCAGACAGATTCAGCCAATGGTGAATTTAGAATTTTTCCTGACAATACTGGTGCTGGTGTCTGGCCAAGTGTACAGACTCAGGCAACCGTTAATGCTTCTTATCGTATCAATTTCCCGTAACCAGCTTCTCACGTCTAACAATTACTGAGGGGATTGATCTTTTTTTCACCTGGTTCAGTGAAAATAAATCTGTCTCCCGGTTTAAAAACAATCATGCTGTGCTTCAGGGCTATTCAGATCTATTAAATACAAAAAAGCCGCCCCGGTATCCCCGGAGGCGGCTTTTTTTATACACTTTCCAATGCAATACAACACCTTATTGCGTGATGACCACCGTAGCCGTAGAGGCATCGACACTCACCGCACCATCCAGGGCAGTACCGGCATTACAGGTATTAGCTCCTGAATAAATAGTCCTGTTCAGGTCACACTGGGCAAGTTCTTCAAAACTGTCTTCTGCCAAACATCCCGTCGTGTAATAGAGACGCTGCCCGAGCCCAACCCGTATCGTTCCGGTCAGACCTGTTCCTGCTGTGCAACCACTCGTATTATCAAGCCATGCCTCTCCTGCAGTAATATTGACACGTATAGAGGTATTACTCGCTGTACACGCCTTATCCAGGATGCTGCCAAGGGTCAGTTCACCAACCAGATCATCTCGTGCCACAGTGGTATCATACGGATTTGAAGACATCTCATATTCCCGGCGGGAATCAGCACTGTTCTTACCACCCAGAACCTTATCCTCGCCCCTGCTGACAACAATTGCCGCCAGATAATAGCCATTGCCGCTGGAATCTATCCTGCCGTTATCGCCGTCACTCACAGAAGTTACACAGACAAGATCGCTTGCCCCGCAGGGAGCGGATGCCGGGCTTCCATACCAGTTATACAGGTTACTCACCTGATACGTGACCAGACACATCGTCTCTGCGTTGGTGGCGGTCAGGATGTCAGTTACATCGTAATGATAGGGCAATGACCAGATATCTTTTTGGGCGGTACTCAGATTCAGATCAATATAGGGCAGACCGCAGGGTGAACTGCCGCAGGATGACACCGGGCAATCCCCGCTGCCATCACCATTGGTGTCAGGACACGGCAGTTTGCCGCGACTGAGAGCATAAGAGGTGAGTGAATTCTTTACTGCCACGAGCGTTCCCTTCTCTTTGGCCATTTTGCCACTCTGAGTGAGGGTTCGCAAAACTGTGGCGCCAATGGTGATCAATAAACCCACGATCACCAGGACAACGCTCATCTCAATGAGACTGAATCCCTCCTGCCCTCGTGCACATCTTTGAGCTCGTTTCTGACGTCTGCAAGAATGCTTTTTCCTAAACGTCATAAGCTCTCTCCGGCAATTTTACGGTTAAAGAGCAGATCCGGATCATCCGGGGCAAGCGACAAGCCTTCTTCAAGTATGGCAATCGCCTCCCGGTACCTCTCTTGCTGCATAAGAAGTGCTGCAAGATTATTGGCTATTCCCGGCCGTTTGACAAGCTCCCATGCTGAAGTGAAATACCTCAGGGCCGAATCAACATCACCGCTGACGCGGGCTTTTTCCGCCTGATAAATATATTTTTTGGCACGTTTTGCCGCCAGCATCTGCTGTTTGTCTACGTCCATTTCCGGCTGAAAAACAACTGCGCTTTCACTCGCCACTGCCGGCTTCTTCAGGACATTACGTGGTGCTGAGGCTTCTGCGGGCATGGTCTCAGGTTGCGCCTGTTGTTGCAGAACAGCGGCCACAGTATCGTGGATTACTTCCCGGTACGCCCCGCGCATTTCCATCTCGAGTTGTTCAATACTTGAAGAAGCCACATCACTTTCACGTATGATC
>JBFHGS010000053.1:0-24439 GCA_041582995.1 Desulfopila sp.
AAATTCAACATAGCATCATCTTCGGTTGGTTCAGGCCAATCGGTTCTGCGATCGATCAGCCCGGTATGTATGCGGTAGCGGATCGTCTTATCAAAACTGCATGGGAGGTGTCTGTGATTTATCAATTCGATACGGTTATTGTCGGCTCCGGAGGTGCGGGACTCTATGCCGCACTGGAGTCCAGCCAGAAATCCAAGACGGCTGTTCTCTCAAAGTTGTATCCGGTCCGAAGTCATACCGGTGCGGCCCAGGGCGGTATAAGTGCTGCGTTGGGCAATGTTGAGGAGGATAAAGCTGAATGGCACGCTTTTGATACAGTGAAAGGCGGTGATTATCTTGTTGATCAACAGGCTGCTAAAACTTTGGCTGAAGAGGCCATTCAGGCAGTGTATGATCTGGAAAACAGAGGGTTACCTTTTAACAGGACGGCAGAAGGACGGATTGATCAACGCCGGTTCGGCGGCCATACCCGTAACTTCGGTGAAGGACCTGTCCGTAGAGCCTGTTATGCTGCTGATAGAACCGGGCATATGATTCTTCAGACTCTGTATCAGCAATGTATCAAGAATAACGTTTCATTTTTTGATGAGTTTCAAGTCCTGGATCTGATCCTGGAAGACAATCTCTGCAAGGGTGTTGTCGTTGTTGAACTGGCAACAGGTGAGCTGCATATCTTTGCCGCCAAGGCTGTTCTTTTTGCCACCGGCGGGTTTGGCCGTATGTTCAAGATAACCTCAAATGCCTACGCCAATACCGGTGATGGTCCTGCGGTCTGTGCCCGGCGCGGAATACCGCTTGAGGATATGGAGTTCTTCCAGTTTCACCCCACCGGTATTATGGGGCTTGGTATCCTCATTTCAGAAGCAGTTCGCGGCGAGGGTGGTATTCTGCGAAACCGTAAAGGTGAACGTTTTATGGAGCGTTATTCTCCAACCCTTTTGGATCTTGCCCCGCGCGATATTGTTTCCCGTTCAATCATGACAGAGGTCAAGGCTGGGTTGGGAATCCGCGGTGATCGAAAAATTGATGACTATGTGTATCTGGACGCAACGCATCTCGGCAAAGAGACGCTGATGAAGAAGCTCCCCGATATTACGGATTTTTGTAAAACCTATCTAGGTATTGATCCGGCTGATTCACCTATTCCTGTGCTGCCGACGGCCCATTACGCCATGGGTGGTATCCCGACAGATGTGCATGGTCGGGTGTTGAAAGATATTTCCGGCACCATTATTGACGGCCTGTATGCTGCCGGAGAGTGTGCCTGTGTTTCAGTGCACGGTGCCAATCGGCTCGGTACCAACAGCTTGCTTGATCTGGTGGTTTTCGGCAGAAGAGCGGGGCAGCATATTGCTGAGTATGTGAAAACTGCAACGGCGGCAGAGGTTGACGCATCAGCAGCTGATGCGGCGAAAACCTGGATAAACCGCTTAATGGATGGCGCGACAGGTTCCCACGGTGGTCATATCGCAGAGGAAATGCAGACCACAATGATGGAAAAGGTGGGTATTTACCGGAATGCTGAAGAGATGCGGAAAGCGATGGATGAGATTCAGATGCTGCGAAAACGGTATCTGGATGTGCGGGTCCAGGATACCAGTAAAAGTTTCAACACAGATCTGCTCGAACTGATTGAACTTGGAAATCTGCTTGATCTTTCGTTGGTCACTGCCGCTGCAGCACTGAACCGGCAGGAGAGTCGCGGTGCTCACAGTCGAGAGGATTATATGGACAGAGACGATGAAAAATGGTTGGTCCACTCACTGGCTTATCTCGATGGGGACAATATACGGCTGGAGTATAAGGCAGTTGATACGTCAATCTGGGAACCTAAACCGCGTACATATTGAATGAGAGGAGATGAGTATGAATTTTATCCTTAAAATACAGCGCTACAATCCAGATACTGACAAGGCACCGTACTTTCAGGAGTATACGGTAGAGGCTGGCCCGAATGAGCGATTGCTGGATGCCTTGATGCAGGTGAAACAGTTTCAGGATGGTAGTCTGGGCTTTCGGAAAAGCTGTGCCCATGGAGTCTGCGGATCTGATGCCATGCGGATTAACGGTAAGGATGGGCTGGCCTGCAAAACACTGGTAAAGGACGTAGTTGCAAGCGAGGGTGAAACGGTGACAGTAGAACCCCTCAGCCACCTGCCGGTTCAGCGGGACTTGATTGTCAATCAAGCTGAATTTTTTGAAAAATACAAAAGTATTAAACCGTTTCTGATCAATGATGAAAAGGTAGACGGCCAGGAGCGGCAGCAATCCCAGCAGGAGCGACTCGTTTTTGATGATACCACCAACTGTATTCTCTGCGCCTCATGCTATTCCGCCTGCCCGGTTCTGGAGGAAAAACCAGATTTTCTCGGGCCTGCTGCTATTGCTCAGGCCTTTCGCTTTCTGGCGGATTCCAGAGACCGGGGAAAGAGCCAAAGATTGCAATTGCTCGATACTCCAAATGGTTCGAGTGCTTGTGACAATCACTTCAAATGTACTCAGGTCTGTCCGCGCTCGATACTGATAACCAAACGGATCAACCAGACAAAAAAGATGATACAAACCGGGAAAGAGGAAACGTAAGAAGCTTCTGAGGCCGGACACAATCCAACGCATTTCCGGGCAGTGAAGATAATCTGCCCGGAAGTAAAAATCAGTGGGGCGTGTCGAATGTGTCAAGGAGCGGTTCTACTCCGTTTTCATCTTCTGCTTTGACTTCAGGGTTATTGTTCAGTATCCGGGCACAGGAGTTCCAGCGTAATACCGCATCCTGATTTTTAGGATCAAGTCCCGACATCGCTTCGCTATAGGCACTCATAGCCTTGACAAAACATTCATAGGCGGCGGGTCCTGATCCGGGACCTCCTTGTTTCAGATGATATTTCGCTCTGCGTTCGAAAATAATTCCTACATAATAGGATTTGCTGTAGGAATCATCGAGCCGGGCGATCAGGTCTCTTGCCTGATCAAAAGAAGGAATCAGGCCGGAGTGACGAAATTTGTCTGTAAGAGCAAGCAGAAGGGTTATAAGAGCTTCCTGATGATCGGGTAATGCGGCCAGGATATCAAGGCAGATGCTTTCTGCGTCGTCAGGTTCATTAAGTAAACGGTAGCGCTTTGCTTTTTCCAGCGCATCAGGTACCGCTTCAGCCGAGAGGAGTTTTAATGTGAGCATTGTGAGTATCCTTGTGATGGTAGTGCTGACAGTAGTCAGCTGATAGGTATACTCAGTCTATACGAAATCCTGCGTCATTTACAAGGAGCCATGTAGTTAGGGGCGTGCCCCGATTTTTCGAAAGTCCTCCTATTCCGGAAGCATGTTGTAGAAAAAGTTGAGGATATCCGTGCGGGTAACGATTCCGATTACCTTGTTGTTATGAACAACCGGAAGATGTCCTATATTTTTATCGAGCATCAGTTTGCCGACCTGAGCTGGAATAGCATCCGGAGCAACGCTGGTGAGATCTCGTGCCATGTAGGCTTTGACCGGCTTGTCCCAATGTTTGTCAACTTTCAGCTTTTTGAAATCCCAGAGAACCACGATACCCTGCAGTTCATCATTTTCCATGACCAGAACACCGCGGATTTTCTTGCGTGACATAAGCGTGTGCACTGCCCGCATGGATGTGTCCGGGCTGACATGAGTGACGGGGAATGACATCAGGTCAGCGATAGTCGCGCCTTCCTTCTGCTCGGATTCGAGCAACTGGATGATCCTGGCCTTGATATCTTCAGGTGACTGTTCATCAGTTTTGATCGTTACTGAACCGGCCCCGGCGTGACCGCCGCCACCGAGATGACTCATAAGCCTGCCAATATCGATCTCTTCTACGCCGCTCCGACCGATGACGGTTGACCTGCCGTTGGTGACAAATATCACAAAAATCGCATCGACGTTGATGATACCACGATACATATTAACAATACCCGAGAGAGTAGTGACCTTATCCTCTAAGGGAATGATGTTAAAACCGATCTTATGATTGTTGATGGTGCGTTTTTCAGTTCCTTTCATCATTTCAAAAAGAACTTCTTTCTGCTTTTCCTCATATGGTGGATTGAGGAAAAAGGAGGCAACGTTCAGATCAGCACCATTGTCCAGCAAAAATCCGGCAGCATAGGCATCTTCGGCAGTGGTTGAAGGAAAGGTGAGATGGCCGGTATCCTCATAGAGCCCCAGCAACATGACGGTGGACATCAGCGGGTTCAGCTCCATCCCGCGTTTTTTCAACTCGCGCACAAGGAGAGTGACTGTGGCACCGACATCCTCCTGACATGACCAGTCAGCAACAATATTCCCCCCATGCATATGATGGTCCCAGAGGTGGATCTCGAGGTCTTTCCTGTTTCTGAGCTTATCCATTCTGTCCAGACGCTGCCAGCTGGCAGTATCCACCACGATGAGACGCTGTACCTTATCATGCTCGATTTCCTGCGGCAGAATCAGGTTGAAAGCAGTTTTATGGGTAGAAAGGAAGCGGCTGACATTGCGACTCACTTCTTTGGGTACAACTCCGACGCTGCCGGGATAGAGCAGGGTGGCGGCAATAATTGAAGCGAGGGCATCAAAGTCGGTCTGTTTGTGGGAGGTAATGATCTGCATGAGTATAAAAATATGAAAAACTGTGGAATGATGCTTGCAATGGCATAACGATTGAATCAGTATGCCATGTAAACGCAAAAGCCCTGAGAGCAGTATAAATACCATACTTTCAGGGCTGTGTGAATTATTTCAGCGGATAGACGGGGCGTGCTCCTGTTTGGGAATAATAGGGCATCATCTGGTCTGCAAGTCTGGTCAGCGTCGCCTGTCTGTTTTGTGGAGAAGGATGGGTTGACATAAACTGAGGTGGTGAAGATCCACCGACATCGGCCATCTTTTCCCAGAGGGTCGCGGCGGCATGGGGATTATAACCGGCTCTGGCAGCAAGCTCGATGCCCATCAGATCGGCTTCTGATTCAGCAGTCCGGCTGTTTGGCAGGGTGATTGCCATTGCTGCGGCAAGTGCGCTACCGGAGAGTGCAGCACCTGCATATTTGCTGTCACCTGCAACTGCGGCAACGCCGAGCATGCCCATCTGAGTAGCCATGGCCACAGACATCCGCTCTGCAGTATGATTAGCCAGAGCATGAGAAATTTCATGTCCCATGACCTGGGCAAGTTCATCATCGGTGGGTTTTACCTTGTTGATAAGACCCGTGTAAACAGCCATTTTGCCACCAGCCATGCACCAGGCGTTCACGGTGTCAGGTTCGTCTATAACCTGAACGCTCCATTCCCAGGCTCTGCTGGCTGGGAAAAGCACAATTGCCTGTGCAATAATTCTACCTGTAATATCCCGAACCCGTTTGGCTGTGGCTGCATCCGTGTTGACTTTTCCCTCTTTTTGCAAAGGCAGCAGGGTTTGCACATACGCTTCACGTGAAGCGCTGATAGCCTCATCCGGGGAGACAAGCATGAGTTGCGACCGCCCGGTCGGGCTGGTGGTGCAACCGGTGAGAGCAAGCAGAAGGAGAGCGCATAACCAGTTTTTCATGTGTGAGACTCCGGGAAAGTTCAAAGAAAGGGACATATCTGGATGCCATGTACTGTTGATATTCGGGTCGTAAACGTCGACTGCGAGGTGCAGTTTATTGTGTAGTCTTGCAATTGTCGCTTACAAATACTGCATAATATATAATGAATCTAAAATAATAGTTAATAGTTCGGTTGTCCATCTTTAGCCGTAGCAGCTTTTCCTTTCTTTGAAAAAACAGCATACAATATACGCATATTGAATGCATGGAAGGGAGTTGTGCGGCCGGATACCAGCATTTCAGCGACAGTTCAGCATACCAGAATGTTAATATCAAATGTTCTTTTTTAAATGATGTCGCGGAAAATAGGTGGTTAGAAATGGCAATAGATGGTGCCCAAGGCTGAAGCTTGAAAAGTTCGGGACCTTTTGCAAGGAGGGGACGTGATATGAAAACTATCGAATCGGTTCAGCATCTTTAATTCGTCTCCGGCAAGACTTCATTTCATTCACCACAGGGCTGCTGAATGCGGAGACTATTGAAATGAATAGAATGTCACCACCTTCCGGAAAGGTAAGTTGTGACATTCTCATACAATATCTATTAGCAACGGCGTATGTTCAGGAACGGATAAGCTCTTCAGCGACCATCTTGTCGACGAAATCAAGAACAAATTGACGCTGTATCGGGGTGGCGTGGGCAATGCAGGTGCAATGCAGGTTAGACTGGCTGCGTACCAGAAGTTCAAAACAGACACTCGTTTTGTCTACTTCTACAGCCAGATAAAAAGGTCCATGCTCTTCATGTCCCTGTTGCGGTTCGGACAAAAGATCGGGTGGCAGAACAATCCAGTACAGACCGATCATGGGACCGGCGGTCAGGCTTCGCTTCAGGTAGGAGTCTATATTGTCCCTCTCCATGGGGGACAGTTCGTCAATCACAAACTGGCGCATATGAATTCTTTAGAAAAATGTTATGGGCCCGGGCTGAGTGAAAGACTAGAGCAGTTTGGATATGCACTAGCCCTATTGAAAGCCGGTTCCGGACCGCCTGACTGGAGTGTTCGCCCCGGTGAGCGAAAGTAAAAAACGTGATGACCTCGTAAAAAGTCCGATCTACTTTGTTGGAAATCGGGCAAGATAAAATTTACGAGAGCATCAAATATAAAACTATAGAAAATTTGCAGCAACAGCTGATAACGGACTGCGCTCACTTTTGCTGAGCGTGACATGACCATAGAGCGGCTGACCTTTTAGTTTTTCGACAGCATACGAGAGACCATTGGATGATGAATCGAGATAAGGATTGTCTATCTGGTTCGGGTCTCCTGTCAGAATCATTTTGGTATTTTCACCGGCTCTGGAAATGATGGTCTTTACCTCATGCGGGGTGAGATTCTGCGCTTCATCGATAATGACGAAATGATCAGGAATCGATCGTCCGCGAATATAGGTGAGCGCCTCCAACTCGACATGATGGTCCAGAAACAACTGGTCGACCTTACCCTTAATCGTGCCTTCTTCAAGCTTGTGATTCATGCGCATCAGATAGGTGAGGTTATCGAAGATTGGTTGCATCCACAGTGTAAGCTTTTCATCTTTTGTCCCCGGCAGATAGCCAATGTCTTTACCCATAGGGATAACCGGACGCGAAACCAGCATTTTTTCAAAGGCCTGCTTGTTCAGGACACACTCGAGTCCTGCCGCGAGAGCCAGCAGAGTTTTGCCTGTCCCGGCTTTGCCGATAAGGGTGATAAGGCTGATTGCCGGGTCCAGTAGCAGTTCTAGCGCCATACGTTGCTCTTTGGAGCGGGCACGTATATACCAGGCAGTATCATGGTCTTTGATGAGGTGGGAGACGGTCTCGGGACCGCTTGCTCTGGTCAGAGCTGAATGTTTCGGGTTACTTTCATCCTGCAGCAGCACAAATTCATTACTGAGGAATTCAGCACCCGGAATGGTAAGTGATTCGTCTTTGTAGTACTGATCGACGACACTGCCTGGAACTGAAATGGCCTGCCAGCCTGTGTAGAGAGAATCAAAATCGCATTTCTGCTTTTCGAAATCCATGACATCAATACCAAGGGCATCAGCCTTGAGGCGGGAATTGATATCCTTGGAGACAAAAATTACCCGCTCGCCCTGATTTTTCAGGGAATTGGCTACAGCAAGAATCCGATTGTCCGGTACCGTCATGTCCATGAAGATGCCGGGCATGTCCTTATGTTCAACCGTAATTTTCAGGATGCCGCCGTTTTTCATTGGCACCCCGTCCCGCAGGTTGCCTTCGGCACGCAGACGATCAAGATGGCGGATAACATGACGGGCGCTGCGGCCAAGCTCATCATTGTGGCGCTTGAAGCTGTCCAGTTCCTCAATGACCGTCATCGGCAGAACGACTGTGTTGTCCTCAAAGGAAGTAATTGATTCCGGGTTGTGCAGCAGAACGTTGGTATCAAGAACAAAATACTTGGTGGATCGTGCAGATGTCATATATCAAGCCAGGTTGTGTCGTTGTTAAGGTTTTCGAAGCCGTCTTCAAGGACCAGCACCATATTTTCGAGCCGGATACCGCCCCAGCCGGGGATATATATTCCCGGTTCGACAGTAACAATCATACCGGCTTGCAATTTTTTCTGAGCGCGGCTAGCGACCCGTGGTCCTTCATGTACTGCCAATCCCACGCCATGCCCGAGACTATGCCCGAAGTAATCACCATATCCGGCATCGGCAATGATGTCGCGAGCTACCTTGTCGACGTCTCTGCCAGTGACTCCGGCGCGGATCGCCGACATGCCTGCAAGCTGGGCTTCACGGACAATTCTGTGAATTTTCTTGTATTTCTTGTCGGCTTTTCCGGGAACAAATGTACGTGTCATGTCGGAGCAGTAGCCGTTCAGGATCAGACCCATATCAATGGTAAGTGGCCGGTTGTTGGCTATTGGGGTGTTGGTCGGTACAGCATGGGGCAGGGCGCTGTTTTCTCCTGAGGCGACGATTGAGTCGAAACTGGCCGCCTCGGCCCCTTTTTTACGCATAGCATGTTCAATTGCCAGTGCAACGTCAATCTCTGTCTGTGCGGAGGTGATTGTCGGGTAAATTTCCAGAAAAACCTCTTCATTGAGAGCTACTGATTTACGGATAAGCTCTATTTCAGTCTTATCTTTAATGAGTCGCATTTTCTCAATGATACCAGAGAGAGGAACCAGCTTTATACCAGCCTTTTTGAAAGCGTCCTGCATTGCGAGATGGGTTGAATGCAGCATGTAATCTGATTCAAACCCAAGAGTTTCGATCTCTAGTTTTGGCAGCAGATTCCTGAGCAATGCAGTCAGTCCCCGGCGGTAGAGCTTCACTTTACAACCTGTCACCTCATGTTCTGCCTGCAACTGGTATCGGAAATCAGTCAGCAGATGCATTTTTCCACGGGCGGGAATGAGCAAAACGCCGGAACTCTCACTGATATTGTGATCCATGGCGGTATAACCGCTTAAATACCGGCGGTTATGCGGCTGGGTTACGAGCAGAGCGTCAATCTTCTTCTTGCGCAGCTGCTTTTGCAGCTTTTTTACACGTTTGCTGTATTCCATAACTTGTCTACTCCGGCGTTTGCTTTCAAAAAAATGAAATCACTCAGGCGAGGCCAAGCTGCTCGAGGATCATGTCTTTGCGCTGATCCATAGCCTGGTTGTACTGACCGTTCAGGTCCTGTTGCATTTTGGCTATTTCATCATGATATTTCGGATGCATGGAGGCTCTGAGCTGGCCTGGATCGACACCTCTGCTCCCGTATTGCTGCCGAAGTTGGCCCACAAGGGCTTCCTCGAGCTGCTGGACGACTTGCTCTTTGTGTTGATTGTACTGCTGCAGGATCTGCTGGAGTTCAGCACAGATTTGGGGGATTGCCTGTACACTCAGGGTCTGGCCGATGGATGCTACTCCATCCAGAGCTATATCACTGCGCTCTTTGAGTATTTCGTCACGGGGCAGTACGACATTTCGCAGTAATGTCTGAGTGGCGCCTTTATACATGGCCCGCTGCGCTTCCGGTTTCTGTCGGGACAGTTCTTCAAGCAGATCAGCTGATTCTTTGTTCAGGAAGTCAGCAGCAAGGCGCATGCCAGCTCTGACGTAGTCTTCGTCGTTGGTGACGGGTTTGGCGTTGGCGGTCATTTTAGCCATACGCTCCATTACCAGATCCATTGTACTTTTTATCTCTGCCATGGCACACCTATGTGGTGAATGTTAGGAATATACGTAAAAAATAAACACGGAATGTACATCAGACACCGTGGGAGCGCAAAGGAAAATGAAAGGAGTCATTTTTCATAACGTAAGGTTGTACAGTTGAGAAACTCTGGCATTTCAACTGTTGCGCTGCAGACGGGCTGCAAAGAATCCATCAATGGATTCTGTCGGATGCGGGCAGAAAAATTTGCCGTCAATACAAGATGCTGCATCTTCAGGGAGATAACTGCTGCAATCCGTACTACTAAAATTTGTATGTGTTGTGAGAAACTTCTCTATGACCTCCTGATTCTCTTCGATCTCAAGTGAGCAGGTGGCATACACCAGTATGCCAAGCGGCGCAACCAGTTCTGATGCATGATGCAGGATATCGAGCTGGTTAAATTGATATCTTGGAAGTTCTTCTTCATTTCTGTTCCAGCGAATGTCGGGATGACGTCCGGTCACTCCTGTACCTGAGCATGGTGCGTCAACCAGTACTCCGGCGAATTGCAGACGACTGATGCGGCAGTAGTCCTGCAGGCTGGTTTTACAGATGGTGAGTTTGCCCTCGGGAAAGAGTCGGTCAATGTTTTCCTGCAGCAGGCGTTGCCGCTGAGGTTCAGGTTCCACCGCGACGATATTTGATGCATACTCTGCCGTGAGTTGCATTATATGACTGGTTTTGCCGCCTAAGCCTGCACAGGCGTCGAGGTAACTCGAGTTTGGTGTGAACGGGCCGAGCAGCAGGCTGGCAAGTTGTGCGGCTTCGTCCTGAACCTGAAAATAGCCATGAGCATAACCGGGTAGAGAAGTGATAGCCCCCTGATAATCGGGCAAGACAAGACTATCCGGAGCGAAGGTGCCCGGGAAGGCCGCGATGCCCAGCTTTTTGAGATCAGCAATAAGTTGCTGTCGTGAAATCCTACTGCTGTTTACGCGAAGCACAAGCTGAGGCTCACAGTTATTTACAGCACAAATCCGTGCCATCTCCTGGCGACCAAAGCGATTTTCCCAACGTTGTGTAAGCCATGCAGGATGATTGAGCAGTGGTTGTCCTGTTGCATCGGGAGTATCAGGACGGGGCAGATCATCTTGTTGTCGAATACTTGCACGGAGGACGCCATTTACAAAACCGTGCAGATGTTTTTTCAGTCCCGCGACTTTCAGGGCATTTACAGTTTCATTTACTGCAGCAGATTCGGGGATGCGGTCAAGGCAGAACAGTTGATAGAGGCCAACGCTGAGGGCTGAGTAGACAAAAGTGTCAAGTTTATCAATTGGGCGGTTGCAGAGTTTGTTCAGCAACAGATCAAGGTATTCACGCCTCCGCAGAACCCCCCATACAAGATTCCTCGCCAGGCCGCGTTCAGACCCGAGGAGGTTGCATTCTTCGGCAACGTTTTCAAAGAGGGGTTTGACAGGGTAGCGGGTTCGTTGCAGTCTTGAGAGTGTTTCGATGGCTGCAAATCGTGATGTTCTGGCTGTTTTTATGGTCACGTGTCATGCCTGTGAGAGAAGATTGGGAAATGGAAGCGTGTAGATGAAACCATCGCATGCTTGTTCGTTGAACAATTATGTAATTTTAGAGTGCTGCTGCTAATTTGCAAAGATAAAAAACACTTTTGGTCTGCAGCAGAAGAGAGCTATAACATCTTTTCCGCCTGTATTAAGTGTATATTGAGTGACAGTGACCAATATAAATCGTTTCTCTTGTGTTATAAAGGTTACAGCTTTGAAGGAAAATTACAATATTGTAAATATAGATGTGTTAAATTGCGTTTATGTAAAAAAAACTCTCCCAAAAGTGAGGTTAAGATAAATTTAGCAACGAGTGATTGAGATGTTCTGGCTTGTCAAAGCCAGACATATTCTCGTTGAATAAGGGGTTTAGGGGTGTGGTGGTGATTGTTGAGATGTACTGCCGAAAAATGGCACGTAACTTGAATTGAATTTATGGTCAAAATATGTTGGCTTTGAAGTTTGTTCTATATCACATTATTTATTCGGAGTAGTTGAATTATGATTGAATCACCATATTTGCTTTTTCTTGGAGATGCTCCTGACGCTCTTGCCGCTAAAGTTGCGCAGGGAATATATGACTGGAGACCTGAAATGGTTGTTGGCCAGCTTCGTATGGAAGGGTGTAAAGCTGATCTCGGTATTGCCGACATGTCGATTGCAGAAGCTGTACGGGCTGGGGCTAAGACCCTGGTCATCGGAGTAGTCAACAGAGGCGGGATTATTTCTGAAGGATGGAAAACTGTTCTTGTTGAGGCGCTGGAATCCGGGATGGATATCGCTTCCGGGTTACACAATCTGCTCCGGGACGAGGCTGATCTCGTAGAAACTGCAGCGAAAAACGGGCGCATGCTTCATGATGTACGGGTGCCGACTGTGAAATATCCGATAGCTAGCGGGAAGAAACGAAGTGGCCGAAGATGTCTGGCAGTAGGAACAGACTGCTCTGTTGGCAAAATGTACACGGCTCTCGCGATGGATAGAGAAATGCAGAAACGAGGAATGAAGTCAACTTTTCGGGCAACCGGTCAGTCTGGAATTCTCGTTGAGGGTGATGGTGTGCCGCTGGATGCAGTCATTGCCGATTTTATGGCCGGGGCTGTTGAGTGGCTGACTCCGGATAATGAACCGGATCATTGGGACCTGATCGAAGGGCAGGGAAGTTTGTTTCACGCCTCCTATTCAGGTGTTACAATGGCCCTGGTACATGGTGGTCAGCCGGATGCCCTGATACTGTGTCATGAGCCGACGAGAAAACATATGCGAGGATTGCCGGAATATCAGCCGCCTACCCTGGAAGATCTCAGTGAGGTAGCGCTCAGGCTGGCTCAGGTAGTGAATCCGGCCTGCCGTGTCGCAGCAATTTCAATAAACACGCAGCATCTGAACGAAACAGAAGCATTGGCCTATCTGGCTGAGGTCGAGGCGAGAATGGGTCTTCCAGCAGTTGATCCTTTCAGGCAGGGAGCAGGTCGACTTGTCGAGGCGCTTGTATGAAAATTTCAGTGTATAGGGATGTGTTCCCACTGGCAAAAGTCTTTACCATATCCCGCGGTTCCCGTACTGAAGCCATCGTAGTACGGGTAGAAATTGAGCAGGGTGGTTTTATCGGCCGGGGGGAGTGTGTGCCATATGCTCGCTATAACGAGACGGTCGAAAGTGTTATTGCAGAAATTAATAGCCTGGTGATGCCGATCAGCCGGCACGCACTCCAGGATACTCTTCCCTCCGGTGCCGCCCGTAATGCAGTTGATTGTGCGTTGTGGGACCTGGAGTCAAAGATGGCAGGTGTTCCTGCCTGGCAACTTGCCGGGCTTGTTGCGCCTGGGCCTGAGATTACAGCATATACGTTGTCTATCGACACACCGGATAACATGCGGGTTGAAGCGGCCAAAAATGCAGATCGTCCACTTCTCAAAGTTAAGCTTGGAGGTGAGGGGGACATTGGTCGAATCGAAGCAGTACGACAGGGAGCACCTGAAGCCCGTATTATCGTTGATGCAAACGAAGGCTGGACACTTGAAGCGTATCGGCAGCTTGCTCCTGTATTGCTGGATCTCGGTGTTGAGATGGTTGAGCAGCCCTTTCCTGCTGGAGATGATGACGTTTTGCTGGATATAGAGCGTATTCTGCCTGTGTGTGCTGACGAGTCATGCCATGACAGATCTTCACTGCCCGCCCTGAAAGGCAAATATGATATGATCAATATTAAACTTGATAAGACCGGCGGGTTGACCGAAGCGCTCGCTTTGAAGGACTGGGCAATTGAGGCTGGGTATCAGGTAATGGTGGGGTGTATGGTTGGCTCGTCTCTGGCCATGGCCCCGGCTGTGCTTGTTGCGCAGGGAGTTGCGCTTACAGATCTTGACGGACCTCTGTTGCTGGCTGAGGATCGCCCGCATGGATTAAAATACGATAACCGCGGAGTGTATCCACCTGAAAAAGAGCTGTGGGGCTAAGTTGACCGGTATTTTCAGAAAAGCCCTTGGGGTGTGAGGGCAAATTGTACTAACAGGAGAAAAGAGAAGAAAATGAGCCGGATAGTATATGTGAATGGTGCGTATGTACCTGAAGAAGAGGCGATGGTTTCGATTTTTGACCGTGGTTTCTTATTTGCAGATGGAGTGTATGAGGTTACCGCTGTTCTGGACGGAAGATTAGTGGAATTTCAGGGACATGTTGTAAGGCTTGAAAGGTCTCTGGACGAACTTGGTATGAAAATGCCTGTAAGTAGTGATGAACTGCTGGCAATTCATCGGGAACTGATAAGCCGAAATAATCTTACCGAGGGCATGGTGTATCTGCAGGTTACACGTGGTGTTGCAGATCGGGATTTTGTCTTTCCAAAAGGTGCGGAACAGACTCTGGTGCTTTTTACTCAGGCAAAATCGCTGACCACTGAGAAGACCGGTATCCGGGTAATCACAGTGCCGGATATTCGCTGGGGACGTCGTGATATCAAAACTGTTCAGCTTCTTGCTCCGTCTATGGCAAAGATGATGGCCAAAAAAGCGGGAAAAGATGATGCCTGGATGGTTGAAGACGGTGTTGTTACCGAAGGCACTTCAAATAACGCTTACATTGTTACGAAGGAAGGTACAATCGTTACACGAAATCTGTCGAATTCCATTCTACACGGAATAACCAGATCTGCAGTGCTTGCATTGGCAGCTGAGTTCAGCATGAAAATCGAAGAACGACCGTTCACAGTTGTTGAGGCACAGGAGGCAGCGGAGGCGTTTATTACTGCTGCGACGACCTTTGTCTGTCCGGTTATCGAAATAGATGGGGTTGAGCTTTCCGGTGGTACTCCTGGTCCTGTTTCGAAACGGCTGAACGAACTGTACTTAGAGGAGAGCAGGAAGAACGCCATGTAGTGGCTTGCGAGCCAGGTGCAGGTTCGTTTTTTTTCTGACTGTTAGAGTGAAGGGGCTGTCTCGTTGATGAGATAGCCCCTGTGTTGTTTTATCTAAAAGTGTCTGCTGGCATCGGTTGAAAAATTGGCCTTAGATGCCGATTTAATATGGAAAAGTAAAAAAAACTGGTTTTACAATTTTGTAAACCGAGGTACTGTCGTGCAGGCCCTGTGTTGTTGATGGAGTGTGACGATGTCGTAAAATAACGTAATAATCAGGCGTAAGGTTTGTGTCATAGAGTCACAAAGTTGTATCAATAAGAAACGTTGCGAAGGTATTTTCAGAATCTTTTCGACAACGATGTAATACCTTGTTGAATAAATATTTCCTCTTGGCTTCACTGTACTGTTGTTCTCTTCTGTAGCAACACATATATAATATCAGTTGGTTGGCCGGATTTGAGCAGCCGGTCGATGGATTTTTTTTGTGGAATAAAAGGTCTTGGCACATCACTTGCTATCTTATTGCCTAAGTACGCTGTGGTTAATGCGACCCTTTCCACTGTTCCTGAATATCACTACATATAATATCCGGGACCAGCAGAGAGGATCTGCAGGGGGAGTTGAGACAACGCATCGCAGTGTGCTGATTCTATTTTGGTGATTTGTATTTTTACGTTAGGATGAAAGCACTTAGAACTTCAGGAGAAAGCAATGAAGAGAATTACCTGTACACTCGCAACAGCAGCACTGACAGTTTGTCTTACCACCGGTCTTGCTCAGGCTGCAACCAAAGATGAAGTCGTAAAACGTGGTTACCTGCAGTGTGGTGTTTCCACCGGGCTTCCGGGATTTTCTAATCCGGATGAAAAAGGAAACTGGACCGGGCTTGATGTTGAGGTTTGTCGCGCAGTCGCAGCAGCCACCCTCGGCGACGCCACCAAGGTAAAGTTTGTGCCGTTAACCGCGAAAGAGCGATTTACCGCACTGCAGTCAGGTGAAGTTGACGTGCTCTCCAGAAACACTACCTGGACTCTTACCCGTGACTCATCACTTGGTCTTAACTTTACTGGTGCAAGCTATTATGACGGTCAGGGTTTTATGGTATCAAAAGCTCTCGGAGTCACCAGTGCTCTTGAACTTAATGGCGCAGCCGTCTGTATTCAGTCCGGAACAACCACCGAACTGAACCTTGCCGATTACTTCAAGCAGAAGAATATGGAATACAAGCCTATCGTATTCGATACCTCAGATCAGACCGTTAAAGGTTTTGAGGCTGGCCGTTGTGACGTTCTTACCAGTGATCAGTCCCAACTGTATGGATTGCGCATTAAACTTGCCAAACCAGAAGATGCGATTGTTCTTCCTGAAGTTATTTCCAAAGAACCGCTTGGACCTGTTGTGCGCCAGGGGGATGATGCCTGGTTCAATATCGTAAAGTGGTCCCTTTTCGCAATGATCAACGGTGAAGAGCTTGGTGTGACTTCCGCCAATGTTGATGCGATGAAAGATTCCGTAAATCCTGAAATCAGACGTTTCCTCGGCCTTGAAGGAATTAAAGGCGAAGGTCTCGGCCTTGCTGATGAATGGTGTTACAACATTATCAAGCAGGTTGGTAATTACGGTGAAATGTTTGAACGAACCGTTGGTCAGAGTTCCCCGCTCAAAATCGGCCGTGGTCTCAACGCTCTGTGGACACAGGGCGGTATCCAGTACGCACCTCCTATCCGCTGATTCCTGAAAATATACAGGGGAGATACATGTACTGTATTTCCCCTTGCAAAAGAATTTCCTCGAGAAAAACCGGGACAACTCCGTCCTGTATTTCATTTCAAAAGAGTTGTGTGCTCCCATGTCTTATCACAAGAAGAAAAACACACGCTGGTGGAATAACGCCCAGCACCGGGCATTGTTGTTCCAGATACTGCTTGTTGCGGCTCTTGGCCTGATTGCCTGGAATATTGCCAGTAACACCATGGTGAATCTGGAAAAGCGGGGAATTTCTACCGGATTTAAGTTTTTATCGCAGGAGGCGGGATTTGGCATTATCCAGAGCCTGGTTCCATACGATGAATCGTATACTTTTGGTCGGACCTTTATCGTAGGCCTGCTGAATACGCTGCTGGTGTCAGTCTGCGGTATTATCATGGCTACGGCTATAGGTTTTACGGTCGGTATCGGCAGATTGTCAAAAAACTGGCTGATATCACGGTTGGCGGGAATGTATATTGAGACCTTCAGAAATATTCCGTTACTGCTGCAGATTTTCTTCTGGTATTTTGCGGTATTGCGAGCCCTTCCTTCGCCCCGCCAGAGTCTTTCTCTGGGCGAGTCTGTATTTTTGAATATCCGCGGCCTGTATATTCCCAGGCCAATGTTCGAATCAGGTTTCGGCCTTGTGCTGATTGCTCTTGCGGTGGCTTGTATCGCTGCAATTGTGATTTCAGTCTGGGCGAAAAGACGTCAGCTGAATACCGGTCAGCAGTTTAACACCCCGCTGGTCGCGACTCTGTTGATGATTGTGCTGCCGCTGGCTACGTATTTTGTCGCAGGGAGCCCGATATCATGGGAAATGCCGGCGTTGAAAGGATTCAATTTTCAGGGCGGAATCAGCATCATACCGGAGTTTTCGGCATTATTGGTTGCCCTTTCGATTTATACCGGTGCCTTTATTGCTGAAGCAGTCCGCTCAGGTATTCTCGCTGTGAACAAAGGTCAGACAGAGGCTGCCTCGGCACTTGGCCTGCATCCGGGCATGGTTTTGAAGCTGGTCGTTATTCCTCAGGCATTACGGGTGATTATTCCTCAGCTAACCAGTCAGTATCTGAACCTGGTAAAGAATTCTTCGCTGGCGACAGCTATCGGTTATCCGGATCTTGTTTCAGTCTTTGCTGGCACTACTTTGAACCAGACCGGGCAGGCAATAGAAGTTGTGGCCATGACTATGGGAGTTTACCTGTTCATCAGTCTTGCTATTTCAATGTTTATGAACTGGTATAACAACAAAATCATGCTGGTGGAGAGATAAGATGGCCATAATAACACACACACCATCACTTGACAGACTTCCGCCGGTTGAAAAAGCGGGTGTTGTCGGTTGGATGCGAACAAACCTTTTTTCCTCATGGCTGAGCTCGATTTTTACTCTTGCTGCATTGTGGTTCCTGTTTAACACTGTGCCGCCAGCCATGCGGTGGCTTTTTTTTGACGCGAGCTGGATCGGCACAACCCGGGATGCCTGCACCACTGATGGTGCCTGTTGGGTGTTTATTTCGGTGCGGATGGAGCAGTTCCTGTTTGGCTTTTATCCGGAGACGGAATTCTGGCGAGTAATTGCCGCCTTTGTTCTGGCTATTGTGCTGGTTGCCTGGCTTCTAATCGAGAGAACTCCGCAGAAGGCAAAGGTTGCACTCTTTACTGTTTTTGTTTATCCGGTCATTGCGTATGTTCTCTTTTACGGAGGCGCGCTCGGGCTGGAAGTTGTTGAAACGCATAAATGGGGCGGCCTGATGCTGACCCTCATTCTTGCTGCGGTCGGCATGTGTTGTGCTCTGCCGTTTGGTGTTATTCTGGCGCTTGGCCGTCGTTCTTCGATGCCGGTGGCAAAATCTCTTTCGGTTATTTTTATCGAGTTCTGGAGAGGTGTGCCGCTTATTACAGTTTTGTTTATGTCTTCGGTAATGCTGCCGATATTCATGCCTGAAGAGTTGAGTTTTGATAAGCTGCTGCGGGCTATGATAGGCATAATATTTTTTCAGTCGGCCTATATGGCTGAGGTTATTCGGGGAGGCTTGCAGGCGATACCGCGTGGTCAGTATGAGGCGGCTGAGGCGCTGGGGCTTTCGTACTGGAAGTCGATGTTCCTGATTATTCTGCCGCAGGCGATGAAGCTGGTTATTCCCGGAATCGTCAATACTTTTATCGCGCTTTTTAAAGATACCACCCTGGTGCTGATCATCGGTCTTTTTGATCTGCTGGCTGTTGTACAATCGGCGTTTTCCGATCCGAACTGGCTGGGCTTTTCGGTTGAAGGTTATGTTTTTGTGGCATTTGTGTACTGGGTCTCTTGTTTCTCCATGTCCAGATATTCCATGTATCTTGAGCGAAAACTCCATACCGGCCATTGATCGGTGTTAATGAAAATTGTTGAAGGAAAGAAAATGAGCAACGCGCAGCAAAGAGAGAAGAACGTCGTTTCAGACGAGGTGATGATTGAGTTGAAGGGCATGAATAAATGGTATGGAGATTTTCATGTCTTAAAAAATATTAACATGAAGGTCTATAAAGGTGAGCGAATCATTATCTGCGGCCCATCCGGTTGCGGAAAATCAACGATGATTCGCTGCATGAACAGACTTGAAGAGCATCAGCAGGGCGATATCATCGTCAATGGGGTTGAGTTGACAGATGATCTGAAAGGAATCGATATTGTGCGTCGTAATATCGGCATGGTATTCCAGCAGTTCAATCTCTTTCCACATTTGACGGTTATGGAGAACTGCTGCCTCGCGCCGATATGGGTGCAGAAAAAGCCGAAAAAGGAAGCTGAGGCGATGGCCAGCATGTTTCTTGACAGGGTGCAGATTGGCAGTCAGGCGGATAAATTTCCAGGTCAGCTTTCAGGTGGTCAGCAGCAGCGTGTGGCAATCGCCCGCAGTTTATGTATGAATCCGTCCATTATGCTTTTTGATGAGCCTACTTCAGCGCTTGATCCGGAAATGATCAAGGAAGTTCTGGATGTTATGGTTGATTTGGCCAATGAGGGGATGACTATGATCTGCGTAACCCATGAGATGGGGTTCGCCAAAACTGTAGCCGACCGGGTTATCTTTATGGATGCCGGAGAAATAGTGGAGGAAAACAACCCGGAAGATTTCTTCTCGAATCCACAGTCTGAGCGAACGCAAACGTTTTTGAGCCAGATACTGTAACGGGTGACCGCCTATAATCAGCCATAGGCAGCAGTCTTTGTTGAACTACGTTGTAGGGTTGCAAATCTTCTGGATGGAACTATAATTTTTTAGGTAAAATTTCCTGCTGCGTTTTCGCTACCGTTACGTGGTAGTCAGACATAGATCCAACCATAAGAGGATTCCATGAAAACAGAAGACTATCAGCTGCAACCAACGTGTGTTCGTCGTTTAAGTGTAACGCTTGCTCTCTGTTTAAGTTTGTGTGTTGCAGCACCGCTGCTGGCAGAAGAACAGGCGCCTGCTCCTGCAACCCAGTCTGCCGGTGAAAGCAGCTGGAAAAAAGCTGCCGACGAAGTTGGAGAAGCCGCAGAGGCAGTAGGTGAGGCCTCTAAGGAAAGCTGGGACAAAACCAAGGAAACCAGCGCTGAAGCCTGGGACAAAACCAAAGAAACGAGTGCCGAGGTTTGGGATAAGAGCAAAGAAACCAGTGCCAAAGTCTTGGATAAGACCAGGGAAACCGGGTCTGAAGTGGTTCGGGGAAGCGAAGGTGCGGCAGATGCCGCTGTAGATACCTCAAAGAGTGTCTGGCAGAAGACTAAAGACACTTCAGCCAGATGGTATAAAGCCGCAAAAGATAAGGTACACGAAATGACAGCTCCTTCACCTGAGAAATGAGAGAGGAGGCTGAAGCGGTTGTTACAGCTTGAAAAGGATTTCAGAGGAGAGCTTGTTATGAGCTCTCCTTTTTTTTGCCCCGCGAATGTGAGGTGCCGGAGATCAGTCATCAAAGAGCAGATGATACGTGTGAGACTGAGGTAGAGCTGCAATATGACAGGGACGAAAAGACTTGCTTGAGTTTAATGGTAACAATACGTTACGATATCGATTCTCTAATCAATCTCGATTATATGGTATTGAATTGAGGCAGTTGATACTTCATGCATTTACTCTTGACGACACGTCCTGGGTCAGAACTTTAATTTTACCGTGTGATGCCTGTTTATGCCTTTTTCGTTGAGCAGAAGAGTTGCTTTCTTTCTAGCAATTGTCATTTTGGCCTTTCACTCGGGATACGCTGCCGAAATTGACAGTGTTACTCCGCGTCGCATTCATCTGACAGACAGTCAGGATGCGATTAATGCAATATTTAACCGGCGGATGCTGGCTGGAATCGAAAAAGCCAATGCGAAAAGAGGCGATATCGAGGATTTGGCGGCGGATGAATACTGTGATGAAGAAATCCTTTACGCAGAATTGAGAAAGGCAATTTTTCAGTCATTTACCGCATCGTGGGGTTTAAAAGGGTACGATCTGGACAAACAGCTTAGAGAGCTGCTGGCTGAACGGAGTTACTCGTTGTCTCTAAATGATTCGATTTATCGTGATATTGACTATCTTGAAGGAATTTCTCTTAATATGAAGGAATTGAGCGATGTTGTGAGGATTAACGGTCACCTCGTCGGACTCGATAAACTTGGTCACTTCTTTGCCGAAGGCTGGCAATATTTTGAACTGAGCCAAGAACAAGGGAACAGTCTTGATGAGGCAATTCAGTGGGGCAAGGAGCAGGAAATCGGCAAATACGGTTACTCCACCACAGGGATTTTTTCCTTTGCTGATCTCGTCGCAAATTTTAACGGTTGGCGATTCTGGAACAGGGTACTCGGGAAAAATAACGATCCATTGCGGGGATTCATCCAAAATCTGCTGGATAAGCCTTATGTGAGTTGTGATGTTCAGATTATTGCTTCAGTCAGGCATCTCAAACTTGTGAAAGCCTGGGAACGCAACAGGAAAGTAGATATTTCTGAGTACGTAGACGGCGCTTGGGACGAAGGTAATAATTGCAACAGCTATGCTGACCCCGTAATTGAAGAGAAAGTGTCTTCACGTATTCGGGAGGTCGATTCGCAATTCAGTTGCCCGCTTATACCCCAGACGTGTGTTGAGGCACGGGAAAAATACGGCAGGTTTGGTAAGCATCTTCTTCATCCGAACTGCCTGGGGACCCGGGAGAAATCAGGACCTGAGTAGAAGGTGCTCTGTCCCCAGCCAGGTTGGCCAATCAGGTTTTCTTCGTATTTGTGGTGTCTGACTGTGTTACAACGTTGTTTGGCAGACAACTCCCGGTCGTGTCACTTTTATAAGAATTTCTGTAACGAATTTTGATGTATTGCTGGTGGTCCAGTAGTCGGTGACGTACCGCTCAAATGATTCCTCATCAAGAACATATCCGGTGTCGCGGGCCCAACGGCTGATTTTGAGATACGTCTCATGGATATTTTCATGGGCACCAATATGGTAGCAGGATGCCATCAGGTGACCGCCGAACTGGTATTGATGCTCTTCCCCGCATGACATGATGGTTTTCTGCAATATCTTGATGCTCTGATTCTTGTTGTCGATTCTGTCCTGGTGGGAGGAATAGTTGATAATGACCGGTCCTATGATTTCATTCTCCAGATCCTCAACATGCCTGGTGAATTCGAGGTTGATGATTGAAGATTTAATATCGTTTTCAAATACCTGATTTT
The DNA here is from genome assembly GCA_041582995.1 of Desulfopila sp. GTDB lineage: Bacteria > Desulfobacterota > Desulfobulbia > Desulfobulbales > Desulfocapsaceae > Desulfopila. Next base: position 22,067 of record JBFHGS010000053.1, read on the forward strand.
GAAAGAGTATGCCAGCCGGTTGAACGAACTTGACGGAGACTTCGCGAATGTCATTGTCTATGACTGTCTCTGCTTCAAGGATCAGTTCATACCAGTCTTTTACAGAAACATATTTTCGACGTATTTCTTCCTGTTCTCTTTCAAGTTCTTTAAATTTTGACTGAAAGGAAGCTTGAATAGCTTTGAAGACATTGGCGTTGTTCCCGTCGATGAACTCTTTCATCTCTTCAAGGGTGAACCCCATCTGCTTGTAATACTTAATAACAGGGACGGCCAGCACAGACTCGTCTGTGTAAAATCGATAGTTGTTATAGTTGTCTCTGTGTGAGGGGATGAGGTTGATCTGGTCATAATATCGCAGTGCTTTCTTCGATATGTTACAAATGCGGCTCATGTCTCCGATGAAATATTGACTTTCTTTGTTCATCGCTTAAATCTCCTCTACCGATTACAAACTATTGTGTTCCAAGAGCATAACGCAGAAACAGCGCCGGAATGCATGCATGGTCATGGTCTGACCTTATACGCTGGCCGGTGTTTCTTCCCTGAAAAAGGGGCCGCCCACGATGCGGGCAGTCCCCCCTTTCTATAGCAATGAGAATTTTTACCGTCAACCTTTGATGTACTGGTTGATCGTGGCAGCACCTTCTTCGTGTGCCCGGTAATACACTCTCAGTTCATTGCCCGAATCCATATCAAATCTGGTTTCTTCAAGCAGACCGTTGGCTTCAGCTGTCATCAACGCGTTAATAATTGCGTCTTTCTGAAAGGCTTTGAAGTTGCCGTATTGATCTGCCAAAGCTTCCATCACATTGTCTGCACACGCTTCTTCAACTTTGGTGAACATCTTCAAAATTGCGTAGTTAAGAGGGATCATATTACGCTACCTCCTCAGTGGTCTTTTTAAAAAGTTCCATCGGATTCATAGCGATAATAAAGATACCGATGACCATCACAACAGCTGCTGCCCAGGCAATAGCAGGCATATTCCAGCCTTCGAAACCGAAAACGACACCAAGGATGATCCAGCAGACGAATGGACCCCAAAAGGAGAATGTACCATTACAGGACATACCGAGGGCAGCACCGCACATGGCGTTGCCTTTGTACCAGTACATGAATGCTGCGTAAGCGCTGAGACCGGCAAGGGCAAACCAGATTATGGACTGAGGGTCTGTGAAGGACTGAACAACCATACTTACAGCATCAACTTTTGCAATGATGGCGAAAACAGGTACCAGAATAAAGAGGTTGGAGATACCGGCGGTAACCTGACGAATGGTGATGCCGATTTCCGGATCGATCATAGAGGTACCATAGCCGCAGACGCAGCCTTCAATACCCCAGGCAAGAGCAGCAATGAAACCGAAGAAAAGGCCTAACAGCAGGTTGTCGGGAACATTGTCGCCAAGGCCTGTACTGCCGATCATAAAACTTGCAAGGAAGCAGATAGCAATACCGAGCAGCATACGCGGGCTCAGTTCCTGTTTGAACCAGACTCTACCGAGGATAGCACCGATGGCGGGACAGAGAGCTGCGATCGGCACAACAAGAGAACCTGCCATCTGCAGGCCGACAACATACGCGGTACTGGCCAGCGGCCCACCAATGATAGCGGCGCAGACCATAACCATACCGGGCTTGGTTTTTATACAACGGAGGAAGTCGCTAAAGCGTCCGCGGACGTTTGCGATACCGATTGCCCAGAGGGCACTACAGGTATCTGTAGTAGCAGCGCCGAGAGCGCCGAGCAGGTACAGGACAGCAAAAGATGAGAGGCCGGAATTTTCACCATACCACTCAACCCATACTCCCTTGGACATGCCAAGAGTCATGAATGCTGTGTAAAAGCCATATGCCAGACCTGAAAGCAGGGCAACTGCGATGCCCCGACGTCGGAAACTGGAAGCCAGTTTCTGTTTTGCAGCGACGGCTGCTGGGTTAATTAGAACAGTTGCTCTCCCCATTGTCGTCTCCTCACACGTTTAAAGATGAATTGAAAACATACATACTAAGTACCGCTGCAAAATAGCAAGGGCGCTCACTACATCCATGACCATTTTACCCCTTACCCTAAGGGGAAGGTCGGAGCCTATTGTACCCCTTACCCCTAAGGGGAAGGTCAATGCCATTTTTGTAAGGAAATGGATTGGGCTGTCTGGTCAATGTGTGTGATGCAAATCCGCAACAGATATTAAGTTACTAATAACAGGTGATTAAGCGATGTGTCTTCGGCATTGAAAAAAAATTATTATCCGGGCGCTGGTTGAAGCACGACGTGCCTCTGTAAAACGACAAATTTTGGAAAACCAGCGAGATAAAACATCATAGTAGAGGCGAGAGTGCTTTCGGTATTTCTGGATGAAAATGATG
>JBFHGS010000054.1:0-24095 GCA_041582995.1 Desulfopila sp.
CGTTGCCCAAACGATCTCTTTTACTTTAAAAAAATATTTCACACAACTATGAGCATTATTCTTCTCGTTGCAAGTTACCTTCTTGGTGCAATTCCTTTTGGACTCGTTATTGGAAAGTTAGCCGGCAAAGATGTCCGGAAAGAGGGAAGTAAAAATATAGGTGCAACAAACGTCAGCAGACTGCTTGGTAAAAAGCTGGGTTTTGTAACTCTCATCTGCGATTGTCTGAAAGGATATCTGCCAATGCTTATCGCCTCCCGCATGCTGCAGGATAATTCTCATCAGGAGCTAATCGTATCTCTTTGCGGCGTTATGGCTGTAGTTGGACATATGTTTCCAATTTACCTGGGATTTAAGGGCGGGAAGGGCGTGGCAACTGGACTAGGCGTCTTTCTGTTTCTTTCCCCTCTTGCTATATTGATCAGCCTTGGGGTTTTTGGGGGATCAGTAGCTTTGAGCGGATTTGTCTCTGTTGGCTCGCTCCTGGCTTCAGCACTTATGGTGCTCTGGCTCTGGTTGCTGGGACAGTCGTATGTTATTATGGGAACTGCTGCTGCAGTGGCAGCCCTTATCTGGTTAAAACACCATGAGAATATTGCCAGATTGATAAAGGGTGAGGAAAAAAGCTGGAAGAAGAAAGGTTGAAGCGGTTGGTAGGCAGAAGATAAACTAAGTTTTACCTGATGTGTTCTTTTGACTTTTCTGCACCTCTATGAACTGCCTGCAGTATTCTTTTACGATCTGCATGCGCTGATGTGTTTCCAGCCTGAAATAGAGGGGGCTGAGCATAAGTATTTTCAGTGCTTGCTGGTGAGTCATGACGCTCTCCTTTTTTTGATGTGTGCGTCCTTAAAATATGTATCGGCTAAAAACCGAGAATCTTTATCGTCAGTGGGTTCTCATTGTATTTCTTGTTCTATAGCATTATCCAGACGCTTGTCTTATCCTGTACGCTAGTGGTTTTCTGTTGTATATCGTTTTGTTTATCTGAATTCGTAAGCTCTGAAACGTCCTCGTACGGATTGTTTTAATGCGGCAGCAATAAAGGGAGAAACGCTATGCGGGTAATAGAAGTGAGTCGTTTCGGCGGTCCTGAAGTTCTTCAACTTGTAGAAAAAGAATGCCCTTCCGCTGGAACCGGACAGGTTGTAGTCAAGGTGGAGGCTGTCGGGGTTAATCCGGTAGATAGTTATATCCGTGCCGGAACCTATCCGGTGCTTCCTGAACTTCCTTATGTGCCCGGCGGCAATGGTGCAGGTGTCATTCATTCCTGCGGAAAAGATGTTTCCCGTTTGCAAGTGGGGCAGCGTGTCTATATTGCCGGAAGGAGTGGAGCATATAGTGAGTATTGTCTTTGCGATGCAAGAGAAGTACATCCTCTTCCGGACCTGATATCCTTTGAAGAGGGTGCAGCAATTGGTGTTCCTGCTGCTACAGCGTATAGAGCATTATTTATTCGTGGCGGAGGAAAGGCCAATGAACGGGTTCTCGTGCATGGTGCAAGTGGTTCTGTGGGAATGGCTGCTCTTCAGCTCGGAAAAGCTGCAGGCATGGAGATGCATGGGACAGCCGGTACAGAAGAAGGTCTTCGGCTGATTCGAAGCATTGGCGCTGCCAGAACATTTCTGCATCGTGGTGATTACATTTCAGATATCCAAAAAAATCAACCTGAAGGATATGATCTTATTCTTGAGATGCTTGCCAATAAAAATCTCGAGAGTGATCTCTCTCTGCTGGGGCGTGGGGGCAGAGTTGTCATTATCGGCAGCAGAGGGCGAATTGAGATTGATCCGAGAGCCACTATGGGTAAGGAGATTGATATCAGAGGCCTGGCGCTTGCCAATGCCACTGACCAAGAGTTGCAACAGACGCACGAAGCTCTCGGGGTTGCCTTGCAATCCGGTGTACTAAAACCGGTAATCGCCGAGGCTATACCACTTGCTGAGGCTTATCGGGCACATAAGAAAGTGCTTGATCCTGGCAATTGCGGAAAGATCGTTCTGGTGACCGGCGATACGGTGGTTTGAAATAATCTGCAAGATACATCTGTTGTATGTTAAAGAAATGCTATACGTGAAGTGTGTTATGGAGTGATCGGTTTTCAAGTGAACATGAACGAAATGTCTTAAATTGACCTGCAGGTATGGAATTATGGAAATTCTGAAATGGCGTGAGGCGTACGAGACAGGTGTTGAGCAGATGGACACTCAGCATAAAAAACTCATTAAGCTTGTGAATCAGTTATATGCAATGCTCAGACAGAAAGCCGAACTCGATGAGCTTGATGCTATTCTGCAGGAAATGTCTGATTATGCTGAGCAGCATTTGCGCGATGAGGAGGCTTTGCTCCACAAGCATGGTTATCCTGATTTTAACCGGCAGAAGGAGTCCCATCAGGAATATTACGATACTATGGATGAGTTATTCGCAGAAATGGAAGTGGATAAATATGAAGCGGCTCAGAAAATATATCGCTTTCTGCGTAAATGGTGGATTGATCACATTGTCGGTGAAGATAAAGAGTATGGCGAATATCTGCGCGAGAAAGGCGTACGTTGAGGTGAAAGGCTACGGAAATGATTGTCTGTCTGTAAGATAATCTGATCATAATATCATTCTGATATACTTCCATATCTATTCCGAGCCGGCCGGTGACGTGGTGTGCATTGCACTCGTCTATACTTTTTTATTCTCCAGATATAACCCATGCAGCATAACTGTACCACATTGCAGTGGATAGCTTTCCTTGCCGTTGCCATTGTAATTTTGGCTGCGGCACCATTCTATGCCATTTCTGCAGAGCACCCAGCAACTACGATACATTATCGTGAGGTAACAGGGGACAAGGAGTTATTTTTTTCATGGTCAGAGAAAAACAGGAATGATGGAACGATTGTCATTACCCTTATAGAGGGAGAACGAACCTTCATCAATATCTGCGCTGAAACGGGTGAGACGATAGAATGGCACTATACGCACGGTAACAAGGTAACGGTTCATGCCTGGCGGAAGGATGGGCGAATTTACCTGCAAGGTATGGATGATGGTAAATCCATCAATCTCAGTAAAAAAGTAGATGACCGGCCGTGGTTTCAGCCTCTGTCATACTCGCTTCGGACGTTTCTGACCTCACCTGAACAGCAAACATCCTTCTGGACCATTCGGGCGACGACCTATGATATTTACGCTATGGAAGCCAAAAAAATTGGTGCAGAAAAAATTGATACAGTGTCAGGGCTCGAAAGAACACAGCTTGTGGAAATTCGGGTTCAAGGATTCTTATCGACTTTCTGGCATTGTACGTACTGGTTCCGGGAGTCAGATGGACTTTTCCTGCGCTATCAAAGTGTACATGGAGCGGCTGGTACGGAACAGACCGTTGTGAATATCGATTCCATTGTCACAATGCGGGAAGAGGACCACATCTGATATAGTTTCCTCCCGTGTGTTTCCTTCTTCAGATACGATCTTTCCGTAGCGAGAAGGATACGGTTGAGGAGGTTACGGTCGAGCGTCCGAAATAGATGAAAAAAAGTACCCAGGCAAGCTGCAGACCTATCAGGATTCCGGGATTCCAGAGACCTGAAATCCCCGCGATAATTACCGGATGCTGGCTGATTTCAGATTGATCGAAACAGGCCAGAGCAATCGAATAGAGCACCGCAATTACACCCATTTTCTGATAGACTGAAAATTTACCGAACCCTCTGAAATCCGCTCGCAGCATTTCAGACAGCAGTCGCCATATCTGGGTGACTGCCATGCAGAATACAAAGGTGACCGTGAACTTCTCCTGTAGAAACATCCAGCTGCCAACGAGTGCAGTGAGTGTAAAAATAATGGAGGTAATGGCCTGAATAGGGACCAGGCGCACTCCACAGAGTTTGCTTTCATAAGCGACCTTTTTGGTCTCACCGTAAAAAATAGTACCGGTACGCTGGAAGAACCAACGGGTAAAAGCACTGCATTGGTGTAGTGGTTTCCCATAGCAGCAACCGTAGCTGATACAGGCCAGTCGACCTAGCCCTTCTCCCAGCGCATAGGCGATGGCCATGGCGGCCAGCACCGGCATCATAGGCAGGTACCCCTCTGAAAAACGGTTGAGTAGATTTTCTGCGAGCAGAATAGATAATGGTGCCAGGATTATCCCCACAAACGAAGCACCGCCAATGGTGAACGTATGCTGTTTCTTTTCTACGATTCCGGCAACAATCCGTGCCGATGGAACACAGATGCTGAGGAGAAGACTCGTGGCCAGAATAGTGCCGGCCAGTGAGATGTTCATGGCTCCGAGCAACACCAGCAGCAAGGTGAGGGAAAGCAGCTGACTGGTGGCGATGAAAAAGCCGTAATAGGTAAGATTGGTGCCTTGCCAGCAGCTGGAATCATTTTTTTTACCCAGGACAACTGCCAGAACCTGCCAGCGTTCTCCAGGTAAATATTTGAATCCCCACAGCAGCAGGCTTGCCAGTATGAGGCCGGTTGCGATAAGAAACAGTAGATCTGTCATAGTGTGATTCCTTTATGAACAATAAGAAATTGAATCTGCGGCGCGATGGCCTATGTTTGAGCGAACCTGTATATCGGTTTCCACAAGAGGATGACCTGTTTTGTTGGTGAATCTGCTCTGAACATCTTTTCTGCGGGAATTACTGATGAGATCGCTGGAAAATTGTATTTTTCCCCGTTCAAAAATCACGATATCGGTTGAACTTCCTGGGCGATACAGACTCTTGGGACACCCCTTTTTTACGAACATGCCCGGTTCAATCTCTGCCGGATTGTTATACCGTTCCTCGCAGTAACTCTGAACGATGTCGCCGATCATCAATGCCACGACCTCAACCATGGCTACGAGGCCGACACCTGATCCGTTCGGAACATCTGTGTCGATAATTGTTATGACTCTTTTGTTCTTAGCATAAAGTGAAGCAAGTGAGATAAGCGCAGTCGGGTTGCAGCTATGATAGTTTCCGTCAACTTCGTAGATATCTGAGATTTTTCCGCTTACCGGCAGGTGATTGTAATGATACTTATCCGGAGTGAGACGGAATACCGCAAAATCACCATCCTGAAAATACGGGTGCCAGCGGCTGCCGAAACCGAAAATTTCTGGAGGGGTGAAGAGCTTTTCTTTAATAAAGAGGTCAGAAACTTCGGAAAATGAACCAACCAGAACCCTTGAATCAGCAGGTGAAACGAGGGTTGTCCGGCTCTCATCCATGGGACGGAAATCCCAGTAGCAGATCTGCCGTTCAAACACTTTACGCGGAGTGTCATAAAATTTGAGCGGTTCTACGCATTCACGCCAGTTGATATTCAGCTTCTCAAAAAGATGTTCAGTGTTTTTGCCTGACCTGCGACTATCGAGAAAGTCGTAATGGTAGAAACTGAGCAGACTCGACATGCGTCCTGAGGTAAGAGCCCGGAACATGGCTGGAGCATTCTCCCTTACGGTGTTGTAGAGAAAAGAGATACTTTGGTCTCCCAGCAGTGTTTCGGTTACTATTTTGCACGATTTCCGATCAACATACTGGTGCGCATAGGTATTAGATATCATCTGGTTTTGGTCACTTTTTCCTGAGGTTATGGTAATGGCAGACGGCCAGACAGAGATGGAGCATGTGGCGCAGGGTTGCAGGTGATGCATTTTCCATACGAACGCTTTTTTCAACCCGCCTGAGATACTCATGTGCAGAGATTTCCGGATCTATTGCTTTCATGACTTCACGTAGATTGCAGTCCGCTACATGCTCCAGTTCCATGCAGTCGGCAAGCAGGACTGCCAACCCTTCCTGTAGTTGATTTGCTTTTAGTTCAGTGCGGTAATATTTTTCGGTAGCTGCATTGAACATGTCGGCTGGTATTTTACCGGCAGTTCGCTTACCACGAAGAATCCCTGTTGCATGAGCAATAATTTTCCCGGCGGCTGCCAACTGCGGGTCAATCAGTCTTTCTTGCAATGATTCGAGCAGTTTTTCAGCGCCGAACTCCTCAACTATGCCTGTCCCCCGGGTTGTTAGATATCTCAGCAGAGCCAGGCGGTAGTCGTGCATTTGGACACGAATATAATTTTTGTAGCGTTTACTTGGGCGTTGTGATGGAACGTGGGTGAGGATACTGCGCAGAAAACCGTTGGCACTATCAGTGCGAATATAAACAGTGGGGATACCTATTGCGGTACCGAAAAAGATCTGTCGTCTTTCGCTCTCAACAGAAGGCTGGTCCGGAATATCCCGGTGCTGTACCTCTCCCTGAATTACCAGTTTATAGGCAAAGGCTGTAATCAGGTTCTGAAGGTCGACTGCCTCGGCCATATCTTCCCTAAAACTCGGAAAGAGAGAGTAGCTTCTGCCTTCAAACCCCGAATATCCCATGTCTTTATAAGCACGCATCCGGTACGGCAGGTACATGGACATGCGGCTGTCGAAGATGCCCATCTCCGTCAGTTCATATTTCAGTTGTTCCTGGTTGCCCGGCATACCGTTGAGTGCAGGACAACTCTCTGAAGAGAGGAGTGTTATGAAATAGTCGATCAGCCTGAAATCCGGGATCAGGTCACCGTGCAGTCGCAGTAATCGGGCGAGCAGGCTGTCTATCTTGTGAGGACCGAAAGGTGTCAGCGGTTTACCCATAAAGCGAATGTCCGCTTTCTTTTTCCAACGTCTCCAGAGCATGCGCAGATGGGTATAATCAAGCTCATGGGGCAGAAACCCCAGTACCTTCTCTGGGTGAAAGTCGGCAAAATTTACCCGGTAGGGGGCAGCGGTGTAGGTATTTACAAAAAGCGGCAGAAAGTGTTCGACAATTTTGATGACCAGGTCGCCAAAATACTTTTCAACGCCCGTGGTGAAGCCAGACTTTGGATCGACAGCAAGTCGAGTCAACAGGGTGCTTCCCAGTGAGACATGAGTGCCGTTATTAGCCAGGCAGGTATTTGAAGTATTGGGCAGAATAACAAGATTATTGGTTATGATGCCTGCATCTTTCAGTTTTCCTATGGCATTTAACTGGCTACGGGACAGTGTCTGGTGGCAGAGCGACATATATTTATGTTTCTCTTCTCCTTTGTCCCAGCCGGAGAGGCAGGGACTCATGAAGAGGTGTCGATAATAGCCGTCCGGCACAAGTTCGTTCAGTTTCTTCTGTCTTGAAGGAGCATGAGGGGCATTGTAAACTATGCAATGCTGACCGGAAGCGGATAGACCGAAATGCGTGTTGGCGTACTGCGTCAGCAACTGACTCACCAGAAAGGTTCTGGCTGTTTCACCTGCTGCGAGAGTACCTAGTGACCTGTCACCTGAGGCTGCGGCAGGAATGGTGAGGGAGAGGATTTCAGGTGAGGTGTTATCGCTTTGAAAGTTATGGAGCAGTTTTGTTCCGGACTTGATCAGTATGTCAGGGAGCCCGGCCTCGGGGGCAAGAATATCTGCAAAAGCAATTTTCAGCAGATAACTGATGGGAATGCGCAGATATGGTGTATTGTTCTGAGATATTTTGAATTTGTCCAGATCACTGCGCAAATGTCCGTCAGGAAATCTTTTATCAGCAAGAAGATCATGGGCAAGCACACTCGCAGCAAAATGGCTGAGACGATCTTCTTCAAAACGTACCCAGCTGTTTTCCCAGATGTCCGACTCATTATAGTCGAGGAATTCGGTTAATGCTGATAGAGAGCTCTTGTGCAGGTCACCGCGTGCGGCACGTTTTTCTGTATTACGAAAAAAACTCGATTCTCTGATGGTTTTCGGCAGATCAACATTTTCCTGTGAGCCTATAACAGCAACCTGCATTTCATATTCCATGCCAACGCTGGTGTCATACTGACAGAAGGGGGATAGATCCGCTTTATTGAGACGTGCAGCAAATTGGTGACTGTCATCTTTCAGCTTATCAAGTGAATGATGTAAAAACGTCGGTGAAATTAGTGTCATATTATTCCTGGTTTAACTTTTGATGGAATATTGAAGGGCATGGTATTCAACTCAGGAAAAGGGTGTTTGCATTACGGCCAGGTTTGTAAAAAACTGGTTTGAGCACGAAGCCCATGAATATTTCAGGGCTGAATTACGGCAGGTTTCCGGTTCAACCTCCAGAGCCTTGCTGATGGCTCTGGCCAGATCGACATCGAGCCAACCATTCACACCATTCCGTACGACATTGATTGGGCCGGTAACCGGATAGGCGGCCACCGGCACTCCACAGGCCATGGCTTCGAGCAGGACAATACCAAAAGTGTCGGTAAGGCTCGGAAAGACAAAAACGCGTGCTGCAGTAATATATCCGACAAGTTCCTCCCCCTGCCTATATCCGGTAAAATGAGCATTCGGATATTTCTTTTCCAGATCCTTTCGGGCAGGGCCGTCACCGACAATAACCTTGCTACCGGGAAGGTTGAGCTGCAGGAATGCCTCAAGGTTCTTTTCTACTGCAACACGGCCGACATAGATATGTACCGGTTGTTGCAGATTAAGAGGTTTTTTGGCCTCCGGCCTGAAAAGATCTGTGTCGACACCACGCGACCAGTGAGCGAGATTTTGAAAATCCCGTTGTTCCAGTTCAGCTTTCAGTGCAGGGGTTGCTACCATTACCCGTGTCGCAGTTGCATGAAAGTTGCGTACAAACGGGTAGGAAACAGAGAGAGGAACAGGCATTCTCATCCTGATATATTCAGGGAATCGAGTATGGTAAGAGGTTGTAAATGGAAACTCTTTTTTTTTGCAGACGGAGCGTGCAGCCCAGCCCAACGGACCTTCTGTGGCGATATGTATCGCGTGAGGGGCAAATTCCTGAAGCTCTCGTTGTATCCTCGATCTTCGGGCGAGTGCCAGCCGGATTTCAGGATAGGTCGGACAAGGAATGGAATAAAAGAGTTGTGGATGCAGTACCTTTACCTGGTGACCGAGAAGTTCCAGATGTCGGGCTGTCATAGTCAGGGTTGTTACGACACCGTTAATTTGTGGATGCCAGGCATCTGTCACGATAGCGATTTTGCTCATATTTGGCGCTCAAAGCCAGTTCCTGTGCTGGGTTCTGTTCGACCCACTGAATAATTCCGAGAGTTCCGTTGCTGTTTTCTGCCAAAGCTGTACAGCTCTCCACCCAGTCTCCAGAGTTAGAGTAGAGAAAATCTCCCAGGTTCTTAATCGATGCATGGTGAATATGACCGCAGATCAGACCGTCCACGCAGTTCTTTCGGATTTCCCGAATCAGTACTCCTTCGAAATCTCCAATATAGTTGACAGCCTTTTTGCACTTGTGCTTGATCCAGGCGGAGATGGAGAAATATTCTTTACGTCTGAATGTTCGGTAGGTATTGTACCAGCGGTTTAATACCAGCAGGCTGTCGTAGAGTATTGAACCGATATTGGCGAGCCACTCACTGTTTTGCACAACACAGTCAAATTTGTCACCGTGGAGCACGAGATATTTCCTGCCGTCTGCAGAGATATGAACTGTTTCTTTGCAGATCTGGACACCATGAAATGATGTTCCCGTATATCTGCGGACAATGTCGTCATGGTTGCCGGGGAGATAGTAGACCTTGGTACCATCCTTTGCTTTGCTCAGGATGAGGTTGACTATCCGATCGTTGATTTCAGGCCAGAACCAGTTCTTTTTCAACTTCCACAGGTCAAAGATATCGCCAACCAGATAGAGATATTCTGATTCTGTTTGTTTCAAAAAGTCGTAGAGCTGCTTGCTGTTCAGGTTCTTTCCGCCCAGGTGTGTGTCAGATATCCAGATACTTCTGAAGTGTAGCTGCTTCATGCATGCCCCTTACGTTGTATTGATTTGCCATGACTGTATCTGAACCATATTATGTGACTGTCAGATGTCGGTTATAATTCGATTCAGGAATATATCTGTGTCGGGTCTACTGTGTTACTGGATATGTGAGATGTGCTTCATGGGAGCCTGAACAGGCCGGTGTGGTATGAATTGAAGATGACATCAAGGATGAGGATATGAAAACTGTTCTGCAAATCCCGATTCTGCTTGCTTTTGTTGTGTTGTTTGCTGGTTTTCGCTGGTCAATGATGTTTGGTGATTTGAACTGGGAGGCGATTAATAGCACCATCGAGGAAGATTATCCCGGGGTTCCCGAGATTACAGCTGATGACGTATATGGGTTACTGGGGGAAGAGAGTGCAGTACATCTTGTGGATGTGCGGGAATCAGTAGAATATAGTGTGAGTCACTTGCCGGGGGCTGTTCAGGTTGCAGACTTTGTTCCGGATAGACTCGCCTCTGATAGCCTGATTGTTGCGTACTGTTCGGTAGGGTTGCGCTCGGCAAAGTATGTGCAGCAGTTGAAAGCACGTGGCTTCACCAGAGTCTATAACCTGCGTGGCTCTATTTTCACCTGGGCGAACAGAGGGTTACCTCTTGTTGTTGATGGTAGAAAGGCTTTACATGTTCATCCCTACAGTGAACGATGGGGCAAACTTCTAAAGGAGAACCTGCACAGCTATCAGCCCTTGGAGTAGCTGATATTGCTCGCTCTTATTCTCAATGATACTACAGACTCTGTCGGTGCTGTTCGTACCAGGTACAGGTTGAGCAACAGTAGTATGACGACGCAGTATAAATCTCCATATTCTTGAGATTATAGCAGTAAAATGCCAGGTTTCTTCTCTGTTGCTGAAATTCTTGTCCGGCGTGCAATGTTCGCGTTAGGTTTTTCTTGTAATTTCAGCTGCAAACTGAAAGAATATGTAGGGAGTGAATGTAGCTGTCGGGTTCTCTTGTTGTTCAGCATCATGAGATATTCTAAATTGTTATTCATGAGTGAAGATAAGGAGGCGGGTATGAGATGGGTGACATGTGCCGGAATAGCAGTATTTGGCAGTGCGGTATTGTTTTCCGCAGGGGGCGCCAGTTCAGAGACATTGCAGGAAGCTGTAAATGAAGTGATACGTTCTAATCCACAGGTTCGGACTCAGGCGTATAATCGTCTTGCCAGAGAGCAGGAAGTGCGTCAGGCGAAGTCAGGATATTGGCCGACTGTAGATCTTGTCACCGGTGCGGGTATTGAAGAAATTCAGGAACCGGAGAACGAAAGTCTGGATCCTCTGGAATTTCGTCTCAGCCTGAGGCAGAATGTCTTTTCCGGATTTTCCACCATGAATGAAGTTGAACGGCATGAAGCACGAGTGCGTTCCTCTGCTTATCGGCTGCAGGGCGTGAGCGAAAATATCGCCCTTGATACTTCACGGGTTTATCTCGATGTTATAAAAAGTGAAGAGCTGAAAGGCCTGGCTGAAGAAAACCTCCTGACTCATCAAAGGATTGCCGATCAGATCCGTTTACGCAGTGAATCGGGTGTTGGCAGTCAGGTCGATTCAGAGCAGGTTCAGGGGCGGTTGTCTCTCGCTAAAGCCAATGTCGTGGTGACAGAAACAAATCTTATTGATGCACAGACTAATTATCTTGCTGTGGTAGGGCATCTGCCCGGGGACATGATACGACCGGAGGTGCCGGAGTCGCTGATGCCTTCTTCGGTTGAGGACGCGGAGCAGATGGCACTTGCGGCACATCCTACCTTGAAATCAGCCATAGCCGATCTTGATGCAAGAGACGAGCAGTATGAAGTGGCGAAGAGCCCCTTCTATCCCAGAGTAGATATCGAAATTGATCAGAATTGGGATGAAGATGTGGATGGTATTCAGGGGCCGCAGGAGAGTACTGCTGCAATGATCAGGCTACGCTACAATCTTTTTAATGGTTTTAATGATCAGGCCCGTAAGGCTGAAACTCTTCAACTGATAGAAGAGGCGCGGGAAATTAAAAACAATACCCATAGGCAGGTTGTTGAATCAATTCGTCTTTCATGGATGGCATACCAGTCGGTTCTTGATAGAATGGCATATCTGGAAGATCATGTTCAATCAAGTTCAGCCACTGCGGAATCTTATACCCAGCAGTTTAACCTCGGTAAACGCACGTTACTCGATGTTCTTGATACTGAAGCGGAGGTGATTGAAGCAAAGCGGGATTACATAAATGCAATTTATGATGGTCTTTATTCGAAATATCGTATTTTGAACGGCATGGGACGACTTGTCCAGGCCCTTGACCTGAAGTGGCCGGAAGAGAGCCTGGTTGCAGGTGATAAATAATACTTCCGGAGACTACACGAGAGAGCGGTTTTGCCGATTCGCAGCAACAGAAGTGAAAAGAACAGGCCGTTGATGTGAAGTGAACGTCAACGGTCTTTTTTTGTGTTTGAATTAGGTGTACAACACAGAGTGCATAATGCAGTAATTGTAACAGTAACTCTTAGATATGTATGTTTATCCGGTGATGCATTTACAATCCGGGCCGGTGGTTGTTTATCACAGAAAGAATGAAAATGGGTAAGATATTATCACCTGCCGTCAATCCTCTCTGGTTGAGCTGGCTGGAAACATGGACATGTCAACAGGCGGATCATGCCTGTGCCTATTTCCCGGAGATATGATGCCTGGATCATCCGATATCCTGAAATATCTTCAGCGGTCATTTCTGCTTTTTCTGTTTCTCTGTTGTATAGCCGGGGTAGCTAATGGAGAGCGATTTGCCCTTCCCGAGAGTCTCCTGAGCATGGTGGAACAACAGTATGGTATCAGGGCAAAAAGCCGATTGCTCGCCTGGCAGGCACTTATCCGTAGCGATTCAAGTGAGACTGACGGAGAAAAACTGAAAAAGGTTAATGATTTCTTTAATAAAATTCGTTTTGTGGACGATAAAATTCATTGGAAGAAAAAAGATTACTGGGCCACTCCCGTTGAGTTTCTTTCTACCAACGGTGGGGATTGTGAAGACTTTTCGCTGGCCAAATATTTTACGCTCAAAGCCCTTGGAGTTCATGAAAGCAAACTGAACCTGACCTATGTAAAGGCATTGGAGCTGAATCAGGCACATATGGTTCTCACCTATTATGCCACGCCTCAGGCTGAACCGCTGGTCCTCGACAATCTTATACAAGATATTCGGCCAGCTTCAAAGCGCAGGGATCTCCTGCCCGTCTACAGCTTCAACGGTTCCGGGCTGTGGCTGGCCAAGGTAAGGGGGAAAGGGCAGAGGGTGGGTGATAGTGACAGATTAAAACTATGGCAGGATTTGCTGAAACGAATGCCGGAAGGGTTAAATTGATACGAGGATAAAGCGATGACACTTTACAGACAGTTGCTCATTTTTACTCTGGTCCTCTTTTTCTTGCTGTTTGCCGGGACCTGGATCGAGAAACTGCAGTCCACCCGTTCCTTTTTGTTAAACCAACTTGAATCACATGCTCAGGATACGGCGACCTCTTTAGGGCTTTCACTTTCTCCGGTCATTGCCGAAAAGGATATGGCAACTGCGGAAACTATGATGAATGCGGTTTTTGATCGGGGGTACTACAGACTCATCAGCCTGCGTGATATGGAAGGAAATGTCATCACCGAGCGTATTCAGGATTTGAAAATTGCTGGTGTTCCCGGCTGGTTTGTAGCAAGTATTCCCCTAAAAGCTCCGGTAGCTGAGTCGCTTGTCATGGCAGGATGGAATCAGGCGGGCACTTTATCTGTTGAGAGTCATCCCGGCTATGCCTACCGTACGCTCTGGCAGACTGCAGTGAAAATATCACTCTATTTTCTCATATCGGGTTCGTTGGTGTTGATATTGGGAGCTATAGGTCTGCGATTTTTACTCCGTCCCCTTAAATTAGTTGAGCAGCAGGCAGAGGCAATCTGTAACCGGGTGTACCGGGTGCAGGAAAAATTGCCGAGGACCCGCGAGCTTCGCCAGGTGGTGGAATCAATGAACCGAATGACCAATAAGGTACGGGACATGTTTGCTGAGCAGACGCAGGTTGCCGAGCGATTGCGACGTAATGCCTACAGTGATCAGCTAACCGGTCTTGGCAACCGTCGGTATATGAACGGTCAGGTTGAGGCGCGGCTCAATATGGCTAAAGGGACGGTGAAAGGTGCATTGCTTCTGGTACTGGTGCATGATCTGATGAAGGTGAATGAACAGAAGGGATTTCCTGAAGGAGATGCACTGCTGCAGAAAGTTGCTGCGATTCTTCGGCAGGAGACTTCTGTAATCAATAATGTTGCACTGGCCAGGATGTCGGGAGGAAATTTCGCAGTATTCATGCCTGAAGTGAGCCCGGATGATGCCGTTGAGGTAGCTGAAAATCTGAGCAACAAACTTGGTCGGCTGGCTATTGAACGTATAAGCTGTTCAGGCAATGTTGCGCATATCGGTGTCGTGACTTACGACCAGTCACCGACCTTGCCTCTTCTTCTGGCTGAGGCGGATAGCGCCTTGCGCGGAGCGCGGCGGCTGGGACCTAATAAATATTTGGTACATGCCCTGTCTCCTCAAGTGAGCGCCGTGGTGAAAGGGAAAAGCTGGTGGAAAGATACGCTTGAATCTGTGCTGCAGAAAGGTGATATCCTGCTGTACACTCAGCCGGTGGTAGCTATGGCCAACCGTGATAATGTGCTGCATCTTGAGTTACTTTCCCGTATTGCCCTTGCTCCAGGAGAAATAGTTAGTGCCGGAGTATTTATTCCTCTGGCGGAGCGGTTACAGATGGTTTCCAGGCTTGACCGGATCGTGCTGGAAAAGGCCATGCAGATAGGTCATGGGGACGTAGCTGTTCACTCTGTGGCGGTGAATGTGTCTCCTTCATCACTTAATGATCCGGAATTTCTTAATTGGTTGCTGCGGGAACTTGACCAGCTTCCCGCGGATTCGCTCAGGTTCATTTTTGAGTTTGCCGAGTACAGTGCGGTGCAGTATCTCGATGTGGTGAAACAGTTTTCACGTGATGTGCAACGGCAGGGACATGCTATCGGACTTGACCATTTCGGCCAGAGTTTTTCAAATTTCGGTTACCTGAAATCTTTGCACCCGGAATATGTGAAGATAGATAGAGCTTTCATTAATGAACTGCAGCAGGAACAGAGTGACGGGCATTTTTTCATAGGAGCTCTGGTCGGTGTAGCTCACAGCCTGGATATTCGGGTGATAGCGGAAGGCGTGGAGCAGGAAGGACAGGTGGAAATGCTGCAGGAGCTCAATATCGATGCATTTCAGGGGTACCTGGTCGGAGAACCACAGCAGTTGTAGTTCCTACCAGCTATAACAGGAAACAGGATGGGAGTCTGGCGAAAAGGCTGAACCTGATGAAGTCAGAGGATATCATCTACCATGAGCTGGTCGTTGTCCTGGAGACGGCGACGAATTTTCTTTCTTTCACCGATCTTTTGCCGAGCCTCTTCAGGCAGTTCGGTAAACATAATGATATTTTTTTTGACAAGCAGGTCAATGAGATCGTCTAAAACGCGAATGACTCTGGTGTCGAGCAGAGTGAGCAGTGTTTCATATGAACCGGAGTCTTCAGACTCAGAGAAAAACTGAATCAGTTCGGCTTCGGTAACCTGTTGCTGGTCCGGCGTACTTGGATGGTTGCTGATTGCGGTAATTTTTCCCTGATCATCACGTTCGGCGTAAAGCATCGCATTCCTCTCTCATTTTTTCCGGGTCATTATTTCGTATAAAACAAATATTATCTGAAGATAGCTGATATTACTTCCGGGTACACTCGGGTTTGACTCGGCCTCATTATCTGTGCTTAACTACTAATGCACGTTAGAAAAAAACAGATCAGTAACGATCTTGCGTAAGTGGAATATCCATTTCCTACTATTCTAGTCTTTTTTGTATATGAAAACAAAGATCACACCGAAGAAATCAGCAACCTGGGATGTCAGTGGTGACAGTGATGTTATAGATGATCCGTTAACCGATTGTCTGGTGATTATTGCCAAATCCCACGGCCGGCCTGTCTCCCGCACCACGCTGCGTGCGGGGCTGCCGCTTGTGAATAACAGGTTGACGGTGAAGCTTTCAACTCGTGCTGCTCAGCGGGCCGGACTTTCTTCCCGAGTGCTGGAAAGAAGACTCACAGCATTCACGAACATGGAATTACCATGCATTTTGCTGCTGGAAGATAGGCGGGCAGTGGTGCTTATGCGTATCGATGTCGGGAACGACAGTGCAACCATTCTGCTGCCTGAGGCCGGGGCGGGAAGGCAGGACGTAGTGCTCAGTGAATTTGCTGAGAGATATACAGGTTACGCAATATTTGTTCACCCTGAATTTCATGCAGAAAAACAGAGCGTGGCTGAAATGTCAGGTACGGGGAAACATTGGTTTTGGGGGACACTTTTTTCATCCTGGCGAATTTATCGAGATGTTCTGCTTGCTTCGTTTCTGATTAATGTTCTGGGACTTACCACGCCATTTTTCATTCTTAACGTCTATGACAGAGTTATTCCCAATAACGCTTTTGAAACTCTCTGGGTTCTTGCACTGGGTATTGGGGTGATTTATCTCTTTTCTCTGCTCATGCGTGGCTTGCGCGGTTATTTTGTAGATGAAGCCGGTAAAAAGGCCAATCTTGAGATGTCGTCGATGATTTTTGAGAAAGTACTTGGTTTGAAGATGTCTGCCAGACCGGATTCTATTGGATCTTTCTCTAACAAGATACAGCAGTTTGACAGTGTGCGGGATTTTATAACCTCGCTTTCTATTACCGCTTTGGTGGATCTGCCCTTTGTGGTACTTGGCCTCCTAGCTATCTGGTATCTGGCAGGTACTACCGTAGTGATTCATATTTCTGCTATTGTGATTCTGCTGGTATATGCTCTTTTTATTCAGGTACCGCTAAAAAAATCTGTTGAACAGACCTTTAATGCTTCCGCGAGAAAAAATGCAATTCTGGTTGAGGGGTTGAACGGACTCGAAACCTTAAAGATGCTGGGTGCTGAAAGCAAGATTCAGCATACCTGGGAAGAGGCGGTCAGTCACATCTCACGCTGGAGTGCGCATTCAAGGTTCCTGTCAACTTCGGTAAATCATCTCTCGCATTTCGTACAGAGTATTACTGTGGTTGCTGTGGTTATTGCCGGCGTATACACCATATCTAACGGAGAAATGTCGCAGGGTGGTTTGATTGCCATTGTTATTCTTACCCGGCAGGCCATCGCCCCCATGGCTCAGGTGGTAGGGCTTGCGACCCGATATCACAGGGCAAGAACTGCACTTGAGACACTCCAGCAGGTTATGGATATGCCGGTTGAACGACCGAAGAACAAAAATTTTCTGCATCGGGCGGAGTTGAAGGGAGCGGTTGATTTTAAAGATGTTTGCTTCACGTATCCTGATCAGAATATGATGGCATTAAAGGATGTTACGTTGACTATTGGTGCCGCTGAACGGGTAGGTATAATTGGTACGATTGGCTCCGGCAAGACGACACTTGGTAAAATGATGCTTGGTCTGTATGAGCCCGACAGCGGTATGGTTGCCATTGACGGTACAGATATCCGGCAGATTGACCCGACAGAACTACGGAGGTTTATCGGTTGTGTACCTCAGGATGTGACCCTTTTCAGGGGCAGTGTGAGGGATAACATCGTTCTTGGTTGCGACATTGCAAGTGACGCCGATATTATCAGGGCGGCTGAGCTCTCTGGGGTTGTGGATATTATCAGGCGTCATCCGATGGGTTTTGATATGCCGGTAGGCGAGCAGGGACGGGTACTTTCCGGTGGGCAACGACAGATTGTCGCCATGGCAAGAGCTTTATTACTGGATCCACCTGTCTTAATAATGGATGAGCCGAGCAGTTCCATGGATGCGAAAACTGAAGCTCAATTACGTAAACGTCTCGCGGAAATATTGCCCGGGAAAACACTCATCCTTATAACGCACAGGGCTTCGCTTCTGTCGATGGTAGATCGGATAATTGTATTGGATAACGGCATGATCAGGGCGGATGGCCCGAAGAATCATATTCTCGAAGCGTTAAAGAATGGACAGATCAGCATTTAGTGTAAAGGTGCAGGATAGCTGGTTTGAGACTTAATACATCAAGGGGTTATGTCTCCCGTAAGTAGTTGCGTTGAATTTATATTTTCGATGGTGCTCGAGTGGTAAACGAAGAACGTGAAAAAATGAAAAAGGCAGAGAGCGGCGGGGATAATACTTCGACCCAGATTTATGACTACCGGCACACGACGGAAGTGGATCTGATATCAGACATCAGAACGACTATCCTTGTTCAGTCACCACGAGGTGGGCGCACGATTATCTGGCTGACTCTGCTGTTGATGATTCTGGTGGTGTGCTGGATGTATTTTTCTGAGATTGAAGAGGTAACACGCGGAATGGGCAAAGTGATACCTTCAAGCCAGATTCAGATTGTGCAGAATCTCGAAGGTGGGATTCTTGCAGAGTCTTTCGTGCGTGAGGGGGATATTGTTCAGAAGGGGCAACTCCTTATGCGTCTTGATGAGACCAGATTCTCTGCCCCCTATCAGGAGTCACGGGTTAAATATCTTGCTTTGGTGGCGCGGGCGGCGCGCTTGCGAGCTGAAACTAACGGTGCTAAATTTGCGGTGCCTGATTTTGTAAAAGAAGAACGGCCGGAAATAGCCGACAGGGAAAGTCAGCTCTTTACCTCGCGGCAAAACGAACTTGCCGCCACACTTGCCATCCTCGATCAGCAGGTGGTGCAGCGCAATCAGGAACTTGCTGAACTGAACGCTAAATCGAGAGACCTGAGCCGGACATATACCTTTCTAAAACAGGAAATCGATCTGACAAAGCCACTCATTGCCAAGGGGGCTGTTTCGGAAGTTGAGGTGCTTCGTCTTCAGCGTGATGCATCTTCTCTGCAAGGGGAAATATCAGCGACACGACTTGCCATACCGCGGGTCCAATCCCGACTAAATGAAGCGCGGGAGGTTATTCGCGAGGAGAAACTCAAATTCGCCAATGCGGCAAAGGAGGAGTTGAACAAGGTGGAGGTGGAGCTTGAATCAATCTCAAGTTCAGCTACGGCACTTGCAGACCGGCTTGAGCGAACCTCGGTCCGTTCTCCGGTATACGGAACTGTTAAGCAGATTCTGGTGAATACCGTGGGTGGAGTGGTGCAACCAGGTATGAACCTTGTTGAGATTGTCCCTCTTGAAGATACTTTGTTGGTAGAAACACAGATTAAACCCTCGGATATTGCTTTCTTACGACCTAAGCAGCGAGCAATGGTGAAGTTTACCGCTTACGATTTTACAATTTACGGTGGACTAGAGGCTGAACTGGAACAGATCAGCGCCGACTCAATAACCGATGAGAAAGGAAACAGCTACTTTTTGGTAAAAGTCCGGACCACTAAAAATTATCTCGAGGATAAAAATGGGCAGTTACCGATTATTCCGGGAATGGTTACGGTTGTTGACATTGTTACGGGCAAAAAGACAATTCTGTCTTACCTGCTGAAACCGGTGCTTCGCGCAAAACAGATGGCGCTGCGTGAACGATGAGACGGAGGAATACACTATTTCTATGACAGTTCTGCTTTGCAGTCGAAATGATACAGTACGCAAAAAATGGTTTTCTGCACTTTCACCCACGCGGAACGTGTACCAGGCAGCATCTGTTGACGAGATTGTCTCACTTTTGTCTCGGATGCAGATAGATATTATTCTGCTGCATCGCAGCCTGGTTGATGAAAGCCAACTTCGCGAAATAAGCACACGCGGTACGGGAATAAAAGTGTTTGTACTTTCAGACAGACCGGACGATACGGAAGGGGCTGTCTGTCTGCGGCTAGGTTGTGTCGGTTATGCCAATACGTATATTGCTCCGACCCGGCTCCGGGCAGCTGTTGAGGCCGTGGAGTCTGGCCTGGTCTGGGTTGGTAGTTCGCTTATGCAGCACCTTATTCAGGGAATTGCTTCCCGTCGCCCAGCAGATACGGGTGAGGAAGGGAAACACACTATTAATCCGAGAATAGAGACACTCTCAACGCGGGAGTATCAAATTGCAAAGTTGGTTGCAGAAGGAAAACAGAACAATGAAATTGCCGCAGAACTAGAGATTAGTGAACGAACAGTAAAAGCTCATCTGAGTTCGATTTACAGTAAGACAGAAACCAAAGGACGGCTCAATCTGGCTCTGCTCATGAAAAAAGGCTGACAGCTTGATTGATGTTTGCAGTGTGATAATGAAAATGCCGGATAGATTATTCTATCCGGCATTTTTGTAGGATAATATCAGTAGTTAATCAGCATCAGGCGGCGGGATGAGAGTATCGAGATCCTCCTCGATGTTTTCGCCGATATTGGCATCATTGATAGTATCATTAGTATTTTTGTCGCCGAATGTGTCTGTGCCGTCACCGCCGGTGAGAGAATCTATATCGTTATCCTCGATAATATCGGAACTTCCCGTTGCCGGAGTTTCAAAGTTGAGATCATCACCCACGAGGATATCGTTGTCATCTCCGCCGTCAAGAGTATCGGCACCGTCACCGCCTATAAGCTGGTCCTCTCCTGCATCGCCCAGGAGGGTGTCGTTTCCATCTTCGCCGTAGAGGAGGTCGTCGCCGATATTACCAACCAGCAAATCATTGCCATCGCCGCCCACAATAAAGTCGTTACCTGCCGCTCCGTCTATTGAGTCATCACCGCCCTGTCCGAATATGGTATCGTCTTGAGATGTTCCGGTTATTGTGTCGCCATGACTGCTTCCGGAGATAACCATACCGGTGGTTGATGTGTCGCCGTCAGCAGCATCTGCAAGCTCTGCATTGATGTTGCCATCGCCATCGAAGGTTACGCTGAAGTCGGTTGTTACCGTGTCACCGTCAGTGTCTGTGATTTCAACTGGTATGAGGACGGTTTCATCGACGCCGCCCTGTTGCACAGCGACTTGAACTGAGTCAACTCTATAGTTGGAAGTTGAGCTATCTGGTCCACCACTTTCCAAACGGATTTCATCAAATTTTCCGGTGGTTGTCATATCCGCAGTAAATTCCACTGGCAGATTGATGCTTGAACTTCCTGATGCACTGTTTACATCCGCAACTGCAGGAGTGTATTCAATTTCATTGCTCACCTGCTTACCATTGTACCAAAGGGTGAAATAGGCAGTGTCTTCATAACCGATATGATCAAGCAAAAGTGCGGCTGAAGTCATTTCAAGTGCTTGATAGTTCGTAACGCTGCCATTTTTACCATTTTGTACTGTCACATCAGAAAGGAACTTCAGAGAGAGAACTTCCGATCCTCTGCCGGGTTCTTCACCTGAACCGTCGATTTTCGCTCCTCCACCTACTCCTATCCCCTGAGTGGAATAGTTCACAGATTCCGGCGAACTGCCAAAGGTGTCAGTGGTACCATTCCAGCCAAATGGATCTGTGAGATCGTTTGAACCTCGCGCATAGATGAAGGTGTCTCCAGAATAGGTGGTCGTACCGTTTCCATTATCAACAGCATTGCTCTTATTACCAAAAACCGCCTCGATAGGATTTCCTCCGTTAAGATTATCGCCGAACGATATGGTTTTCACTGATACTGTGCCATCGATGAGACCATCCTGAACTACCGAATAGGTACCTGCTGATCCGTCAACACTTACCGTGAACGATTTAGCCTCAGAGTTCAGGTTGCCATTGCTGTCTTTAGTAACAGCAGACCAGCTGCCATCGGCATTTTCATGCCAGAATAACTGCGCACCACCGCTGGTAAATGGGGTGTCTCCAAGAGACGATACTTCCGAACCTTCAGTAAGTACTATTTCAATACTTACCGGTTCGTCAGCGCCGGGGGCCTGGATGTCGAGGCTGGCCGTGAGACTGTTGCCAATCTCGTTGGCCAGAATACTATCCTGAGGAAGACCGGCAACCGGCACATCATTTTCCACGTCAACAAACAATTGACCAGAAAGGTTTACGCTGTCGCCATCATGATCGGTTCCATTTACAAAAAGCCCCACATCAATTTTGGTTGCAAGAAGCTCATCATCAGTTCCTTGAGCTCCCGGAGAATGATCGACCTGATCGTCGAGATCGAAGGTGAGCCCTGCATTCTGGTCGAGTGTAACTTCGAAAACTGTCCAGGTTTCAACGCCGTCTGTCGCCTGGGCGGTGACGATAGCACCGTCACTGGACCAGGTTATAGCCTGACCTTTTGAGGTGACGCCGCTTACTGTACCGCTGGATCCGTTACCTACAAGGCTGAAGACGATGTTTTCATCAGCCCCGACAGATACTGCGCTCTTTAAGGCATCCATAGAGAAGATCGCGGTGTCGGTATCGTTTGCCGGGTCGTCAAGATTACCAATTGATCCGTCTGCGGAATTGATTTCACCTGTTTCATTGCCCAGTGCATCTTCCTGAACAGTTTGCACCAGTGGCTGGATCTCCGCCTTGATAGGGACGTCATCCTGAATAACAAGTATAAAAGAACCTTTTTCCGCACCTGTTACTGTGTCGCCATCAGCGTCCGTAGCTGTTATTACCGGCGCAAAATCGATGCCGTAAATAAAGCTGTCACCAGATTGCAGGGCGATATTCTCGGAGTTTTGTCCGTCATCAACATGATCCAGCTGGTCATCGAGATCGAAGGACCAGGAGCCATCTTCATTGACAGTCAGAGTAAAGACTGTTCTTGCTTCATCATCGACTCCCGCGGTAGCGGTGAGTGTCGACCCGTTAACATTGTACTGCAGGCTATCTCCTTTAGACGTTAGTTCTGGAAGCTGTGCCAAAACTTCGGTATCCTGACTGATGCCGATTTTAAGAGGTTCATCTGCACCCGGTAAAAAGAGACCTGCGAGTGACTCCGCTTCGGAGGAACTGGCGTACTCATCATCGTTTGTGGTTTCAAAGGATTCTCGATTCCCTTCGGAATAATCGCCTTCCGTACCTTCGGCTCCGATGCTGAGACCATCTTCAAGGATCAGGCCGGAAACAATTTTTGAATTCTCGATAACTTCGGGAACGTCATTTTCAACGTTTACTACAACGAGCCCGTCAAAGTTGACTGCATCACCATCGGTATCAACGGCCTGGACAAACTGACCGAGGTTATTGATGGAAAGCGTGGCATCATCACCCGAACCATCCGCATGATCAAGCTGATCATCGAGATCGAAGGTGGCAAGACCAGTCTCCGGATTAACGGTAAAGGTGAAGACAGAGCCTGCTGAAGTTGAGGCGGTAAGCGTATTATTGACCACTGCATAGGTTACAGCAAGACCGTTAGAGGTGAGGCCAGTGTTAAAGTTGCCAGCCGGTTCTGTCAGACCATAGGTCAACTCTTCATCGGCACCCGCTTGAACAAGGGCAGAAAGATCGATATTTGCGGAAGTATCTCCACCGCCAATACCTTCTGAGAAATCACCAAGCGAACCGCTGAGCCCATCCTCCACCACAGTTACGGGTGCAGGTTCACCAACTAATTCGGGAATATCATTTTCAACGTTTACTAGAACGAGTCCATCAAAGTTGACTGCATCACCGTCCGTATCAACTGCCTGCACAAACTGACCGAGGTTATTGATGGAAAGCGTGGCATAATCACCAGAGCCATCCGCATGATCAAGCTGATCATCGAGATCGAAGGTAGCAAGACCAGTATCGGGATCAACAGTAAAGGTGAAGACAGTGCCTGCTGAAGTTGAGGCGGTAAGCGTATTATTAACCACTGCATAGGTTACGGCAAGGCCGTTAGAGGTGAGGCCAGTGTTAAAGTTGCCAGCCGGTTCCGTCAAACTATAGGTCAAATCTTCATCAGCACCTGCTTGTACCAAGGCTGAAAGATCAATATTTGCGGTGGTATCTCCACCACCGATACCTTCTGAGAAATCACCAAGCGAACCGCTGAGCCCATCCTCCACCACAGTTACGGGTGCAGGTTCACCAACTAATTCGGGAATATCATTTTCAACGTTTACTAGGACGAGTCCATCAAAGTTGACTGCATCACCGTCCGTATCAATTGCCTGGACAAACTGACCGAGGTTATTGATGGAAAGCGTGGCATCATCACCAGAGCCATCCGCATGATCAAGCTGATCATCGAGATCGAAGGTGGCAAGACCAGTATCCGGATCAACAGTAAAGGTGAAGACAGTGCCTGCTGAAGTTGAGGCGGTAAGCGTATTATTGACCACTGCATAGGTTACAGCAAGGCCGTTAGAGGTGAGACCAGTGTTAAATGTATCGCCGGGTTCCGTTAAGCCATAGGTCAAATCTTCATCAGCAC
>JBFHGS010000055.1:0-24064 GCA_041582995.1 Desulfopila sp.
GGAACCCTTCCCGGTGAAAAAGTCACTATCACCGAACTGGAAGAAAAAAAGAGCTATATCCTTGGCAAAGTGCTTTCCATCGACCAGCAAAGTGAATCCCGCATTCCCGCTCCCTGTAGATATTATACCCAGTGTGGCGGCTGCGACTTGCAGCACGCAACATATCCAGAACAGCTTCAGCTGAAAACCGAGATCGTTGCCGACCTGCTCTCCAGTCAGAACATCGACTCCGGAAATGACAACCGGGTCATATGTGTTAATCACACTCTTGCTTCTCCGCAAACGCTCTATTACAGGCAACGCATCAGGTTATGGGTTGACCGGGATGGCCGATGCGGATTTCGGCAATACCGCAGCCACAATATCGTACCTGTGCAACAGTGTATCATCGCCAAAAGACCGATTAATGAGACACTTGCCGAACTGACTTCTCGGCAGCCATTCAACCGACTGCTATCTCACACCACTGAACTTGAATTGCTCTGGAATCCTGATTCAGACAAGGTCACAGCCATATTTCATCAGAAAAGAAAACCCAGACCTGCTGACTTTGCCAGTGCCCGGGAACTGTGCGATACCATTCCAGTTCTGGAAAGCATCTACTTTACAGGTGAAAATTTTCCACTGACTTGCGGAGCGCCGGCAGATTCGGCCAACACGATGACAGTTCAATATACTTCTGAAAATGAAGAAAATCCTGCACTTCGTCTTAGCTGGGAGATAGGCGGCTTCTGTCAGGTCAATCTTGAGCAGAATCAAAACCTCATAGAACTGGTACTCGAATATGCGGCTATAACCTCCAGAGAAACAGTGCTTGATCTTTTCTGCGGCTCCGGTAACTTTTCAATTCCGCTGGCCCGGCAAGCTGAATCACTACTCGGTATTGAAGGACAGGGAGCGGCAATACGCAGTGCCAGGGCAAACAGCGAATCCGCCGGTCTTGATAACACAACATTTCAGAAAAGTCCGATCCATCAAAGTTGTGAGTCGCTCTATCACCAGAGAGCATCCTTTGATTGCCTTGTTGTCGATCCGCCACGCCAGGGGATTCCGGGACTTGCCCGACAACTCTACGCATTATGCCGAAGCCGAATGGTTTATATATCCTGCGATCCTGCGACTCTCTGTCGTGATCTGGCAGAACTGCAGAAGGCCGGTTTTACCATAAAAACAGTGCAACCGGTCGATATGTTTCCACAGACGCATCACATCGAGACTGTTGTTCTGCTTGAAAAGAATTGACAGAATGACAGTTTCCCGTTAATCCCTAGAGATAGTCTTTTTTTTGAGTTTTCATCAGCGGCAGATTTCTGCCGCTTTTTTTATAGATCAGTTTTTTCCGGATGTGGACGATTTCGGAGTCTGACGTTTTTCAGCAGCAATGGCCCAGAACGTACTGCTGTATCGGCCTGTTGTAAGCGTGAGATTATCCGATTTTTTTTACGGCTTTTTTTTGATTTTGGCGTATAACCCCCGACAACATTGGTAGCGCTTCCCGGATAAATCCCTGAGCATCTGATCACCATTTCTACACCTACAGACAAGTTACAGACCATGAGCAAAGACAACCAGATTCTACAGCAGCGACGTGAAAAGGCTGAAGCCCTCGAAGAGCTTGGCGTCAAACTCTACAGCAACCGCTTCAAACCGGCCAACATCATCTCGGAACTCCCACCGAAAGGTGAATCACTTGAAGCACAGGAGCATGACCCTACCGGAGAGAAGTTCTCTGTAGCCGGTCGAATCATGTCTATGCGCAAGTTTGGTAAAGCTGCCTTCATTCACATTACCGACCGCAGCGGTCAGACCCAGATCTACCTCAAAAAAGATCTGCTTGGTGAAGAAGAGTTTGCCAGGTTCATGAAATGGGATATTGGTGATATCATCGGAGTAGAGGGTACGCTCTTCAAAACCAAGGTCGGTGAGCTCTCCATACAGGCTGCCGCCATCACCATGATCTCTAAATCAATGCGTCCGCTGCCTGAAAAATGGCACGGCCTTACTGATGTCGAAACCCGCTATCGTCAGCGGTATGTTGACCTCATCGTTACTCCCGAATCCCGAGACACTTTTAAAAAACGTGTAGAGGTAATACGTCTGGTGCGCGAGTACCTGAACAATCTCGGGTTCATGGAAGTTGAAACACCAATGATGCAGGCCGTTCCCGGTGGGGCTACAGCAAAACCTTTCCAAACACATCACAATGCCCTCGACATGGATCTCTTCCTGCGTATCGCTCCGGAACTGTACCTCAAGCGATTGCTGGTAGGCGGTTTTGAGCGCGTTTTCGAGATTAACAGAAACTTTAGAAATGAAGGGCTCTCCACCCGACATAATCCTGAGTTCACCATGCTCGAATTCTACCAGGCCTATGCCACGTATGAAGAGCTTATGGATCTTACCGAAGATATGATCTCGTTAATCTGCCAGAAAGTTAATGGTTCGATGCAGATTGAATACCAGGGAACTCCGGTCAATCTGGCGCCACCATGGAAGCGTCTTACCATGGAAGAGGCACTGGTTGAAGTTGCTGGCATCGATGCGGAAATCCTCAAAGATGACGCGGCGGTCATAGCACTTGCCAGAGAAAAAGGTATCAATCTGGAGGAACTTGCCGGAGCAGGAAAAGCAAAGACCGAACTTTTTGAGCTGCTCGTTGAAGAAAAACTGATTGATCCAACCTTTATCACATCCTACCCGACCGAAGTTTCTCCGCTTGCCCGCAGAAATGAGGACGATCCGACAGTAACCGATCGGTTTGAACTTTTTATCACCGGACGTGAACTGGCCAATGCTTTCAGTGAGCTCAATGATCCTATCGATCAGAAGAAACGTTTCCAGAAGCAGATCGACGAGCGTGGTAATGATGATGAAGTCCACCCGGAACTCGACCACGACTATATCCGGGCTCTCGAATACGGTATGCCATCTGCAGCCGGTGAAGGCATCGGTATCGATCGCCTCGTCATGCTGCTCACCGACGCACCTTCTATCCGCGACGTGATCCTCTTTCCGCACCTTAAGCCTGAAGTTTCTGCTCAGGCAAAAGACCAGAAACAGGGCCAAGAGCAGACAAACCCGGAAAACTGATATGTACGAGTGGTTTATCAGCCTGAGATATCTGCGGGCCAAACATAAGCACGGGTTCATTTCCCTTATCTCGCTTATTTCCGTTGCCGGTATCACTGTAGGCGTCATCGCCCTGATCGTCGTACTGGCAGTGTATTCCGGTTTCACGGACGGCCTTCGTGATCAGATTCTCGGAGTCAATTCTCATATCATCGTTCAGCGTCATGGTGGTGCGATTTCCGATTATGATTCGACCCGTGAACAAATCCTCACAGTCAAGGATGTTACCGGTGCAACACCCTACCTTTACGCCCAGACGCTTGTCAGTAGTCAGTACGGTGGCAATGGCGTGGTATTGCGAGGAATAGACCCCAAGACGGCTGAAAATGTTGTCGGCCTCTCCAAACAGATGCTGACCGGTTCCATCCACGACCTCAGTCAGGAACCGGACACCCGTGTTCCAACCATTATTCTCGGTAAAGCGCTGGCTTCAGACCTGCGGGTTGCAGTCGGTGACAAAGTCAGACTGATATCTCCTTCCGGGCCGCTCACACCTATGGGGGTTATACCGAAAATTAAAACATGCCTCATCAGCGGTATTTTTGAAACCGGTATGTATGAGTATGATGCAACTCTGGCCTACATGTCGTTACTCAATGTCCAGAATTTCCTTGGTGAAAGCAATATTGCCCACGGCATCGAAGTAACTGTCAAGGAAAGCGAACTGAACCGGGCCGATCAGGTTGGAGCGAGAATTGTCGAACTACTCGGGCAGAGCTATCTCGCCAAAGACTGGATGTCGATGAATCGCAATCTGTTTGCTGCCTTCAAGCTTGAGAAAATAGGCATGTTTATCTGCCTGACCCTTATAATTCTAGTGGCCGCTCTGAATATCATCAGTGCGCTCATTATGGTCGTAATGGAAAAAAATCGAGATATAGCCATCCTGAAATCCATGGGTGCGACTTCAGCTTCCATAATGCGGATTTTCTTTCTGCAAGGAATGGTCATCGCCACAACAGGAACAATCCTTGGCGTTTCCGGGGGACTTGGTCTCTGTGAGTTGCTGTCTCGCTACAAATTTATCGAACTGCCTTCAAACGTCTACCCCATGACCACCTTACCCATCAAGGTACTGCCTCTCGATGTAACAATCGTAGCGGTAAGCTCGATCGTGATCACCCTGCTGGCCACACTCTATCCGTCCTGGAAAGCCTCAAAGGTTCAACCCGCCGAGGTGCTTTCATGAGTCTGTTGTTTGAAGCCCGGGATTTAAAGAAAACGTTCCTCTCCGGTAGCGTTGAACTGCCTGTGCTTGACGGTATCAATATTTCCGTCAAGGCTGGCGAAATGGCTGCTATTGTCGGCGCATCAGGATCAGGAAAAACTACCCTGCTTCAGGTTCTTGGCACACTGGCGAGTCCTTCTTCCGGTCAGCTGTTCTTTCATGAGAAATTACTTACCGGCCGTGATGATAAACAACTCGCAAAGTTCAGGAATACTTCGCTTGGTTTTATCTTTCAGTTCCATCATCTCCTGCCTGAATTCAGTGCCCTTGAAAATGTAATGATGCCGGCACTCATTGCCGGCCGAAAACATCAGGATGTTATCGAACCTGCACGGGCACTTCTTGAAAAAGTGGAATTGGAACATCGGCTGCATCACAGAGTTGCTGAACTTTCCGGTGGTGAACAACAGCGTACGGCTCTTGCCAGGGCACTCGTCATGGAACCTGCACTGCTGCTTGCAGATGAGCCGACCGGTAATCTTGACAGTCGGGCGGGAGAGATTGTATTTAACCTGCTCGAACATCTCTGTCGCGAACGATCACTTGCCGTGATTATGGTTACCCATAATATGGGACTGGCAGAACGTATGGATCGCATCTACACACTCAGAGATGGCAAACTGCTGGACTGACAGATCAACCGATGTAGCCCTGTGGTAACGACTCACGGGGACATAGTCCCTTGAGAAAGTAAGCCTAAAACCTGTTACAGATTACAGCTGCAGCCACAGTTTATCTCAGGGTGCAGCTGCTGAAAACCAAATCAGTCCGCCTCCTGAATCTGGTTACTGATATTTCTCACCTCGTCCTGACGTACCATAAAAGCATCGAGAATATCCGGGGAAAAATGGCTGCCACGTCCCTGTTGCAGAATCTCAAGCGCTTTCTCATGGCTGAAAGCCTCTTTATAACAGCGCTGACTGGTCAGGGCATCATACACATCCGCAATAGCCATAATGCGACCAGAAAGCGGGATATCCTCACCCGACAACCCTTGTGGATAGCCACTGCCATCCCATTTTTCGTGATGGCTCCAGGCAATTTCCCGGGCCATCTCCAGAAAATTATCACCACCCAGCCGTTTACCTGAAGTCAGTAGAATATGCTGGCCATAGTCGGTATGCCTTTTCATAGCGTCAAATTCATCATCAGTCAACTTACCAGGTTTCAAGAGAATGTTATCTGCCACTCCCACCTTGCCGATATCGTGCAGCGGCGCCGAAATGAAAAGAAGCTGTATATATCCGGGCGTGAGAACGGCTTTGTATTTTTCATCATGCACCAGCTGTTCTGCTATAATTCTGACAAAATGCTGGGTTCGTTTAATGTGACCACCTGTCTCATAATCTCTGGTCTCGACCACAGTTGCCAGCGACTCCAGCGTCACCTGCTGAGAACGGGCAAGTTTCTGATACCATGAATAGCTGGTTCGCCGCTCCATGCCATACCGGAGCGCTGAATACACTGTAAAGAGAATAACCGACCCCAGAATCGGCCCCGCCAGAGGAAAGAACACCCCGGTTACACGAAAGACTATGCTGCTGCAACCAAGGAGAATTGCTATCCAGACAACTGTTCCAGCTACGGCATTGCTTGGCTTGTCGCCTGCAACAAAGAGAATAGCCAGACCTGTTCCTGTAATAAGAGAGAGAATAAGTGAGAACGTTTTCTCCCATTCAGGTATTCGTAAAAAATTCTGTTCAAGGATCGTCCCCGCAACCACTGCCAGAGTTTCTATGCCCGGATAATTCACATCATGTATTGTTTGATGAAAATCATACAGGCCGGCAGCAGATGAACCAACCAAAACAATCTTACCTTCAACCTCAGCCCGGTCAACCCTGCCGTTCATAAACTTCATTGCCGAAACAGAGGAATAGGCTCCTTGTGGTCCCGGGTAATTCAACAACAGGTTACCTCCCGGACCAAGTGGAATACGGTTATTACCCAACGTAGCTACTGCCCCCAGAAAATCATGCCCGATGTTCAGCTGGGTTTCTCCCATCGCCTGCATCATGACGGCCAGCGCCAGGCTTGGAGCCACTTTCCCCTCATAGCGAATAAACATCGGAACCCGCCGCATAATCCCGTCACTATCACTTCTGGTATTTATAAAACCGCTCATCCGGGTATTCGATCTGAGCTTTTCTGTATTACATAATAATCCCGGAGCATCTGGAATATCAATGCTATCCACACTGCCTGTAACTGGCAGACCTTGTAACATACAGCCCTCAGTTGCTCCGACATGATCAAAATAGAAATAGTTAGCTGTAACGGTTCCGGTCTTCTCCAGCACCAGCCCCAGATAACTGTCATTATCTTCCAGGGACGAAGGCACTCCCTCAAAAACCACATCAAGCCCGAAGTCTCGCTTAAAACTTGAACGGATATAGGTCAAGGCGGTTCGATCAGGCTCAGGCATCAACACATCCAGACCGATAGACTTGGGCTTTAAATCAGCTACCGCCTGGATGAGCATACCTGTTTTATAACGAGGCCAGGGCCACTGACCTACAGCAAGAAGCGTTTGTTCATCAATGTCAACAATGAGAATTTTATCGGAGACAAAACTTTCGGAAAGATAACGGTTGTAGAAGTCATACATCGCAAGATTGAGCCCGGTCATAAAGGACTCGTCCCTTCTATTCGCAAGTTCAAGGAGTATAGCAACTGACAGCCCGATCAGCAAAAAAACGACAGCAGCCTTTTTAGATACAGATCTGACCGCAGGAAGATAGAGCACTCTTTACCTCCCCATCAGCGAATCATGATTTCCACGCGTCGATTTCGCGGTTCAGAAACTTCATCCGCTGTCTGAACGAGCAAATCTTTCTCACCATGAGACTTCACGGAAACACGTTCCATAAACGGAGAAAGATCAAACAAAAGTCGATGCACAATCTCAGCTCTTTGCAGAGATAATGCATAATTGAAATCAGCGTTACCCTGAGTGTCACTATGACCAATTATACTCACTTCAACAGGTGCATCCTGCTGAACAGCCTGGACAACAACTGGCAGCATGGCTTCAGATTCACTGGTCAGGCTCGTACCCCCAGCTTCAAAGTACAGAATAAAAGATTCTGGTGATTGTGGTTGTGCTGCCAGTAATTTCCCATACTTTTTCTGCACTTTTTCCGGAGCAATAGCAATAGCAGGTGTCGGCAAAGTACCACTCGCCCCTACTGAGGTTTGTGTATAGGCTGTATTTACAACCATTTCACCTTTTTCGGTATGAAGAGTTGCTTCACCTGCTGTACCCGTATCATCCGGCAGAAGGATAAGCGTTGTTCGTTTACAACATCCAGAAAATAGCAGAACCAGCAGGACCAGTGGTAGTACTCTTTGCATATCCATCTCCCTGTTATCTGATACTCAGTAGAAAACGGGTTCCCCGGACCCCCACTGTAGCCCTGGGTGTCTTGACGTTTATTTTTTCAGGTGCAAGCTTTCCCAGTTTTCCTGAAGAATAAATAAGCTCACCCCGCTTCATGTAGAACTCAAACCCATACTGCTCTTCTTTAGGATTAAAGAGATATTTCTGCATCTCAATCGAAGTTACAGCCCCCAGAGTCAGGACGGTTCCGTCCTGAAAAACCACGCCTGCACTACTTTGGGGACCGGTTACAATCGTATCGGTTACAAACAGATGCTGACCAGGTTCAACACTGCGCTCTAGCCCCGCACGAATGAGAGCTACTGTGCCTGTTTTGCTCTTTAAAAAACCGATGTCCTGATCTTGCATCTCACCTGCGTTGACAAGTGTTGCAGAAAAAACCAGCATACATACAATCCATATCCTCTTCACAGACACCTCCATGTAAAAGTCAGGCAGTTTATTACTGAAAGATATACCAGAGATGCCTTGCTTTGCCAGAGAATTTTACGAAAAGAGGTGATGAAGAAGAGTGTAAGTACCTCTCTTCATCACCTGCAGGGTAGGGAATACAGACATCAACAGAGATGTAAATATCTATTGATTATTTTTTATTAAACGGAAAACTCGGAATACCTATAAGACTCTTAATTTCTTTCTCAAGAGATTCAACCTGCTCCTTGGGAGCTATCTTCTCAGATGTAATCTCCTGTTCAATGGTCTTTTTCAGAGACTCGACATCCGGGATTCCTCCCTGCAGTAATCCCGCCAGATCCGGGGTGAATTCCATGGAAGTAAAAGTACCTGTCACCAGCACTGGCACCATGATTCCTGATCGCTGTTCCGTATCGCCCTGCCCTTTGAGAGTCGCTACAAATTTGGGTCGCACTTGCATATCCAGTACTTCATTGACCAGATTGGCAGAACCTGAAACGGTGACGCGTATCAGGGGAGATAGCAACGAAGCCTCAGGAGTAGTAAAGAGTCCATTCGTCAGAGTAAAAGGCGCACTCAATTCAGCGAAATCTGTACGCGGTTTTTCAGAAATATTCTCAGCCAAACCAAAACTTGCCTTAGCGTTCCGCACCATACCGGCAAGATCAATCCCAACAATTGCACCATCTTTAAAGAGCATTTCCCCTTTTCCATTAAGCGTCTTCTTGATAGATTCAGGTGTATCGCCTTTCATCGTTAAGGAGATATCAGACACAAGGGTTCCCTCAAGCATCTCTTTCTTCACAAAATCATGCAGAAGGGGGCCAACCTGAACAGCCGATGTTTTCAGATCCACCTCTGTAACCGGTTCCTGCCCCTGAATATTCACAATAGCGGACGAGCTCATGTTCCCTTGATACAGATCCATAGAAAACGGTGAAATCGTAATGAGGCCGTTGCTAGCTGTAAGCTTCACCTGAACATTCTCAATTTTACCATCCTGCACAATTAACTGGCCTATGGTTACTTTCGTATCCAGCGTCAGTTTTCGTAAAGGTGCATAATCTATCTTCTCGGCCGATTTCCTTTCTGGCTCCCCCGCCGCTACTGTCTGGCCACCACCATCGTGTTTCGGTGGTAAATAACGGTCCAGATTAATGGCATCAAGATTGCCCTCAAAAACAAGATTCAGTGGACTGAAGGCAGCGACATTGGCATTAAAATCCAAGGACGAATCATCAAATAGCAACTTACCACTGGTTATTGCAACGGCTGCGGTTCCTCCTGAAACGTTGAGACCGAGCCCAACTTTATCGAGCACCGCCGGATCTGCCGTTACAACGGGAAAATCAATTCCAAGGGTGCTCATCAGTTTGCGCGGTGAAAACTGCTCGACATCCAGAGAAAAAGTATATGCGAGCAAACCCGCCGTGTTTTCTACCCGGCCCTTAATCTTTGCAGTAAGTTCATCAACTGCTTTCAAGGTCATATCAAGCGGTAACACTCCCTTCCCGGGAGTGTTACCGAGCGGCCCGAAGCTACCGGTCGCAGTTACAGCCTTGCCATCGACGACAGCATTAAATATAAGGTCTATTGGCCGCTCAAGACTTACATCTTTTAACTGCAGTGTGATACCTGTAATTTCTTTCTGTACACCCAGCTCGCGATCAATGTAGATGACTTTGCCATTCAGAAGAGAGAACTCGCCAACTTCAATAGATTTCAACGCGAAGTCCTCTGATGTTTCGGTAGGCGGTGTTTGCGTTTTTGCCGGTTCGCTTTCTTTCCCGCGGCTAAGTCCCTCCCAGTTGGCCTGGCCGTCCTTTTTCTTTTCAAGATAAATTTCAGGCCCATCAAGCACAAAACTGTCTATTTGCACTTCTTTCGAGAAGAGTGGCATAACTTTGACGTGAGCCTCAAAAGATTTAACCCGCACAAAGCCCTCGCCATCGAATCCTTTCGGATTTCCCATCTCGAAGTCTGAAAATGAAACACCGACCCAGGGAAAGACTGACACATTAAGATCACCACCTAGAGAAACGGAGCGTCCGGTAGCGGCAGCAACCTTCTCTTCGAGAAGTGGTTTGTACTTCTGAACATCTATAAATTTGGGGGCTATAAATACCGCTGCCAGAATGAGAACTACGAACCCAGCTGCGAGATACAGAAAGTATTTTACGAGTTTTCCCATTTTTTACTCCATTATGCTGCATGTCTCATGTGATCCGACCCACCAGGACGCATTTTCAGGGCAAAAACGACTATAAAAACGATGTAAGTATTCATCCTTTCATACATTGGTATAAGCGTAACATCGTAAAATGGCAAATTGAAATGTCTTTTTTTGATAGCCATATCATCATCCGAAATTCCTCCATTTTTTTGACAGAGGTTATCTTGCGAACTATTCTGTGCAGATATAACCGGTCAGTGTCCACCTGATCGAACTCATTCCACTTGACGGAGGTGCAAATGAAAGATAACGCACAGGCCATGGTTATTGCAGCATTTGCTGCTGATTCTCTGGCCCTTGCTGCACACTGGATATATGATACAGCACAAATTGACCGCGATTTCGGCATTATCGACCAGCTCTTGCCACCAGTTGCCGGTTCATACCATGGATCCAGGCAGAAAGGTGACTTCACCCATTATGGCGACCAGTCACTGCTGCTCCTGCAACATCTTGCAGAGAACGGCAGTTTTGATCTCGAGCGATTCGCCGGATCATGGCAACAATTTTTTCGCTCGTACCCCGGTTATATCGACTCGGCAACACGCAAAACGCTTGCTGCACTCGATGAAGGAAAATCTGCAAAGGAGTGTGGGTCAGGTTCCAGTGATCTCGGGGGCCCTGCCAGGATAGCTCCACTCATTTACTGGTACCGTGACAATCCCGATCTGTTAATCAAGTACGCCCACCAGCAGACGTCTCTTACCCATACAGATACTGCGGCAATCGCTGCCACTGATTTTATAGCGGAGACCGCCTTGCTGGTTCTTGGTGGCATGCATCCTGCTGCAGCAATTGAACAGGTGATCGAGGAAGGAATACATGATATTGATCTTGACCTGCGATTACGAAGGAGCATGGACACCGTTGCAGTTGACAGCCGCAAAGTAATAGCCGATTTCGGCCAGATGTGCGGAACCTCCAACGCACTTCCAGGTGCTGTACACCTCATTCTGGCCTACCAGAATAACCTTAGAGAAGCATTGATTCAGAATGTAATGGCCGGAGGAGATTCAGCAGCCCGCGGTATGGTAGTAGGGACCATCCTCGGGGCTTATCAGGGTATGAATGGATTGGATAAAGAATGGCTTACAGCTATGCGGGCAACCAAAGACATCATGAAATTTCTGGAAGTAGCACACAAAGCTCATGAAAGTTTATAGCTCAAATAGCACGGAGCTGGAGTAGTACAATACGTTCACCTGACACTATCAGAATCATGTGATCCAGCATATCATGGGTCCATGGAATATGCGAAAAAGCACCTAAAAAACCCCACGTTTGCATGAGTTCTGCGAAAACGTAAATGTGCAAAAGAGATGCACAGATCTTTTACTCAGCCCCCTAATCGGGCAGGTCGGCAGCAATTACCGGTCTGCTCGATTTTTCACTTCCGGCTATCACATCTGTAGTTGTCAGTTTTCATAAAGATATTGACAGGCTACACAATTAACCTTGTGAGCCAGGTGAGGCACCTCATTACTGCTGAAGTTCAGCTAGTGCTCTGTAAACATGAAGATGTCGTAATATTTCTTAGCAATTTCGGCACACAGCAAGGCACGAATGAAGGAGCATAGCAACGCTATGTAACTGAATGAGAAACGAAGTCAGTGTGACAAAAGAGCTGGAAATATGCGATAGATTAAGCTTTACAAAGCACTAGCATGGCAAGACAATAGGCATAAGGGGTTACCAGATAACAACCTTTGGGAAGGCAGCTCTTCAATTTTGGTGTTAATCCAGAATACTATCTATACTGCTTCAACATGAGCAGTTGCCGCCTCACACCTCATTCCTGACACCTGACTTTTTACCCTTCACACCATAAACATAAAGAGCCCGGCCAGGGCTATCAGGAAGCTGAACGGAATCATGAGCGACCGGGAACTCACCTCCTCGTCAACAAGAAGCCTGTCGATGATTCTGTATGTCGCATACATTGATGCAAGCAGGCCACCGATAACAGTAAATATTTGCAGAACCCGCGTACTGTCAGGACTCAATAACCGTTCATGCTCGAAGACCACCACTAATCCCAGTGCGTTCTGCACGGCAGGAAGGATACTCGCCGCCTCCCGTACAAAGAGCTCAAAATGAACAGCCATATAACCACCTAAAATCAGCGGGATAAAGCCGTAACCAAGCATTGGCAGTAGAAAGTTCCGATCCATACCTGCTCGCCACGACTGCACCTGAACCATCAGGTAATAGCCGATCTGAAAAATCAGGATCAATGAAAAAAAGACAAAACTGCCACCTAAAAATTCCGGTAGTGTAATGCCAAATCCCGCCAGTGAAGTGGTGATCCAATCGACCAGCAACGAGAATTCACCATGCAGCGCAAATGGGAAGAAAATTGCTCCCAACGCCACTATAAGAAAACTATCCGCCCGTCGCGGTGTTTCAAGTGACCAGAGTTCCTGAGGAGCAAGACGCAGGTTCAGGTGAATGGAACTGTTATTACAATTCTTAATGCAATCTCCGCAGATAATGCAATCACGATTGTTATCAACAAGATATGGATGACGAAACATGGGGCAACCACCCTTTATTTCACCACCGCCAAAGCAGTTATGTTCGTTACAACGGTTGAGGCAGACATGACGATTGGAGCGCAGTTCTATGATAGAAGGCATGGCAAATATGGCATTGATTGCACCGAGCGGACAGAGATACCGGCACCATGTTCTCCGGGAATACAAAACGCTGCAGATACATGAACCAATTGTAACCGCCAAGATTATCCACCCTGTAAGCATCGGGTTTTCATAAGCATTCCAGACAATCTCCACCCATAACACGACGATACAAAGCACTGCCATGATCCAGCCGGAGTGTTCTTTGATAAATGGTGGTGTATTTCTCTTCGGCTTTACCAGATTCTGCAAATGCTTGCCGGGCATGGCCAGAGTACAGACACTGCACCAGGTTCTTGCCAGAAAGAAAAAAGAGAAAAACAACAGCGGCCATCCAATTGCCCAGCTCAAAATCAGACCGATATTCTTATCCGGCTCACGAGGCCCCAGAAACAGCGCCAGTACTGTCGCAGTAATGATAAGACCGACAATACCCTGAGGAATTGCCGGAAATTTTTTACTCTTCAGGAATCGTTTAAAAAACGGTATACGCAGAATATTAAATTCCCATTTCCCCTCGGTTTTCGGCAGTCCCAAAAGAATGTGGCCGGAAAGGAGTTCATCCTTCTGGGCAAGCATTACGGCACGCCGCATCACGCTGGAGAGTTCAGTCAGATTACCCGGCCAATCGTAATTCATCAGATTGCCGAGAGTCTCTGGAGAAACTTTCTGTATATTCTTGCCGTACTCCTTGCTGAATCGACTGAGGTAATGTTCGATCAACCTGGGCAGATCCCGTTTATGCTCTCTGAGCGACGGAACGCTGAAATGCTGACGGCGAAACAGAGCCATCATTTCCGGTACAACCTTTTCGGTGTTTTCCAGATACTCGAGCTCATAGATACTGATAAACACCACACGGGACTGCATGGCAATGGGACGATCACTATCCACATGAGTGAACGTGTTGCTTTCAATGGCTTTTACGATTTTACGCTGAAGATCATGAGGCATCAAGCGGATATGATGAAAAGCAATGGTACCGCCGCACCCCCGCTCAAAAACGCCGGACTGATGCGCTTTGGCAAACGGGTAGTTGGATTGTTCGGTACCAAAAAGTTTACGCTCCAGCAGCACAGGATCGTGTTCACGCAGATCAAACTCAACATACGGACCTTCGGAACGACTACTCTCAGCGTGAATCTGCCTGGCAATGATTTTTTTGCCAGTACCCGATTCTCCTGTAAGCAGATACGGCTCATTATTTGCAGCAAAGGCACTGATAACGGTCTGCGCCTGCCTGGCCGCTTTTGATTCATAGATGATATTCTGTTTCTTTTTTTCAAGCCGTCGCAACTTGATCTGAGAGAGATTTCTCTCACGAAACAATATAACATCATCAGCACTCGATTTAGCGTGGGGATCGTTACTGGAAGCTGTATCCGCCTGGTCGAGATAGGATACGCGAAGACGCTCGGCCAGAACGGCATCGAGCTGTCTATGGATGAGATGGTTCCCGAGTAGTACGGAACGGAAAATTCTCGGTTCAAAGCAAATGACGACCAGATCAAAGAGTGCTTTAACACTGAGTGATCGGCTTTTACCTGTAAGTATACCTGTTTCACCAAAATGGCCACCCTGCGCCACTCGACCTACAACCCTGCTGTCGCCATCTTCACGCTCAAGAACAAGTTCAACCTCACCCTGGGCGACAACGTAAAAGAGTTCGCTGGCATCTCCCTGCCTGTAGGCATACTCACCTTCAGGAACGATCTGGACTCTGCAAAAATCCGCATAAGTCTCGAGATCTGACCGACTCACGTCGGCAAAAAGAACGGAGTGCCGCAGATGCTCTGCAATTTGCTGTTTTTTCATGTATTATTGAGACCTGTCTGCTCTGAACAACGCCGCAACCACTTTGCCAACCCGGCCACCGCACAATGCAGCAATTCCAACAGGTTTAATGGTACTGCAACTTCTTATTGTAGTTACTCTATCTTCTCATTTATCTGCAGATGATTTTGCAGTACGTCAGCAAGTAGAGGCGCAACTGAATACACATCCAACATTGTATCACTTTCCCGACCAGGGTAGGTGTCCGAACCGATAATCCGGATCACGGGACTGGCTTCAAACTTCTTTCTGGCACTCCCTGCCAGTACCAGATGGGTAGCCATCACCACCACATCTCTGGCTCCGGCATCGAGGCATCTCTCGGCGGTCTGAATAATCGAACCGCCAGTCCGTATCATATCGTCACAGATAATAGCTGTTTTGTTGTTCACAACACTTGAAACCTGACTGACAATAGTTTTGTCAGTATCGTAACGATCCTTGTCTGCCGCGGTATGCGGGCAATCCAGAAGGCTCGCCAGCCGGGCCACGCGCTTTGAAAAACCGTAATCTGGAGAAACCAGCACATAGTCAGTCAGACCACTGTTACGAATTTTTTCAACTACGAGCTTATCTGTCCAGACATGATGGGTTTTTATCTCACCTGCATGAGCATGCAGCACAGCTTCGGAATGCAGGTCAACAAAAGCGACAAAATCGGGTCGGGCACGGAATATCTGGCGGGCACGGGTAATTCCCTTTGGAATTTCATATGAGAAAGGCTTGGCCCTCTCCATAGTCGAGTAACCAAGATACGGGATGATCACATTGATTGTTGCAGCATTCCAGTATCTGCCGCCCTGAATAAGGTCAAGTACTTCCTGGTAGGAGCTTTCTGTATGCGTCGCACCGATAATCACCAGATGCTGTCCGGCAATCGAACGGGGGAATGCATGGTAACATTCACCATCGGCGAATGTTTTTCGAATCATCTCTGAATAGGGTA
This sequence comes from Desulfopila sp., assembly GCA_041582995.1. Lineage (GTDB taxonomy): Bacteria > Desulfobacterota > Desulfobulbia > Desulfobulbales > Desulfocapsaceae > Desulfopila. The sequence continues at coordinate 15,820 of JBFHGS010000055.1, forward strand.
TACGTAAATATTCGCAGACCTTGCGACCAAGATCCGCCGAGGCCTCATTAGCGACTACGATGAGTTTCTTTTTTCTGGGCATGCTCAGTTCTCCCGCCTGAGGGAGGACGTATGTGTCCTCCCCGGGCGATCGTTACAGTGCGGCAACAATAGCATCTCCCATTGCTGCAGTTCCAACAGCCTTACTCTTGTCAATGGCGATATCAGCTGTGCAGATACCTTTATCCAGTGTCGCTTCAACAGCGGCATCGATAGCATCAGCAGCCTCATCAAAACCGAAACTGTAACGCAGCATCATTGAAGCCGAAAGGATTTCGGCAATAGGATTGGCTATTCCTTTGCCGGCGATATCAGGTGCGGATCCACCAGCAGGTTCGTAGAGGCCGAATTTATCCGCGTTCAGTGAGGCGGAAGCGAGCAGACCCATAGAACCTGTAAGCATTGCCGCTTCATCAGAGATAATATCTCCGAACATGTTTCCGCAGAGTAAAACATCAAATTGGTGAGGATCACGAACCAACTGCATGGTAGCGTTATCAACATAGATATGGCTCAGTTCCACGTCAGGGTATTCTTTGTGGATTTCGATGACCACTTCACGCCAGAGTACCATTGTCGTCAAAACATTGGCTTTATCAACGGAAGTAACCTTATTTTTACGCAGACGGGCTGCTTCAAAGGCCATACGGGCAATACGTTCAATCTCTCCACGGGTATACAGCATGGTGTCAAACGCCTTTTCATCGGCCCCTGAACCTTCACGACCTTTAGGCTGACCAAAATAGATATCAGAGGTCAACTCACGCATGCAGAGGATATCAAAGCCTTCACGGACTATATCCGGACGCAGCGGACAGGCTGATGTCAGGGACTTGAAAACTTTTGCAGGACGAAGATTACAGAAAAGATCGAAATGTTTTCTGAGCGGCAGCAACGCTGCACGCTCCGGCTGCTCCTGTGGTGGAAGACTCTCCCATTTCGGACCGCCAACAGAACCAAAAAGGATTGCATCGCTGTTCTCACATAGGGCGAGAGTTGCTGGCGGAAGCGCCTGACCATGATTGTCGATAGCTATACCGCCGACATCAGCAAACTCATAGGAAAGCTCAAAAGAGAATTTCTTCTGCGCCGCATCAAGCACCTTGATAGCCTCTGCCATCACCTCCGGGCCAATACCGTCACCCGCAAGAACTGCTATTTTTTTCATTTGTTCTCCTTCCAATATGTTCAATCCGCACAATACGGACTCAGGATTGCAAACTATCCCGAAGCCACACTCATTCGCATGACCAGGACAGCATTTTTACCAAATTAATCTCTACTTCGCCAGCGCTATAACCCGGAATGGGTTAGGAAAACAAGCAGCACTCTTTCCGCGCACGAAAAGGGCAAGGCCTTAATCACCACCAGGTGCTGCACAAACTGCAAATCACGCACAACATCCGAAGCGCGATGGAGCTCTTCCTGCCACTTAGGTCCCTTCATACAAATAACCTGCAACCCCGGACAGGAAAATCTGGCAACCATCTCAAGAAAACCACCAATCTCCGTGACAGCTCTGCTCGTAATATGCGTGAAACCGGTTGCTGACGGCAGGCTATCTTCATCCTCGATCCTGCAGGCCAGTACCTCAACTCCGGTAAATCCCAGAGTGCGAACAATATGCTTTAAAAACGACACCCGTTTAAGCCGGGGTTCAACCAGCGTCAACTGTATAGCCGGATTGGCGGCTTTCAACACCAGCCCGGGAAAACCTGCGCCAGTTCCGACGTCAAGCAAATGAAGAGTATCGCCCTGAAGCAATGGCAGGAGAGTCAGAGAATCGAGAAAATGGTTCTCGATGATCTGGTCGTCAGCGGTCGATTTCGCAATAAGATTAACTTTGCGACTCCATTTCTTAAGCTCAACAAAGTAAAGATAAAGCCGATCGACAGCATCAACATCCAGATCTATCTCAAGAGATGTCAAGCCTTTACGCAGCAGATCATAAAATCTGTTTTTGTCATTACTCACGTGCGACCAACCCGTACTGCTACCGAATTTGCATGGGCTGTAAGTCCCTCAAGATTTGCCAGTAACTGAATATGATCAGCATCCGCCTTCAATGCACTTTCAGAATAGCTGATTATCGAACTCTTCTTCAGAAAGGTCTCAACTCCGAGTGCCGAGGCAAAGCGGGCAGTACCCATAGTCGGCAATACATGGTTCGGGCCAGCCAGATAATCTCCGGCAGCTTCCGGTGTATGTCTGCCAAGGAATATGGCACCGGCATGGCGTACATGAGGGACCTGAGACCATGGGTCAGCTATCATCAGTTCAAGATGTTCAATGGCAATATCATTTGCCAGACTTACCGCTTCTTCAAGATCTCCGGCGACAAGAATCACTCCGCAATCTTTCAACGATTTTTCAGCTATCTCCCGACGCGACAACGTGGCAAGTTGCTTTTCAAGCTCTGCAGGAATAGCTGCTGCAAGCTTCTCGTCAGTCGTCACTACAACAGCCAGCGCCAGCGTGTCATGCTCCGCTTGCGCCAGCATATCCGCTGCGACATACGATGCCTCTGCAGTCTCATCGGCGACAATCAGTACTTCAGAAGGACCGGCAATCATATCAATACGGACCATACCTGAGACAAGCCGCTTTGCTTCAGTTACGTACTGATTACCCGGACCGACAATCACATCAACCCTGGGAATACTCTCAGTACCATAAGCAAGAGCACCGATAGCCCAGGCGGAGCCAGCTTTGAAAATGTCTGTAATACCAATTTCCTGAGCTGCTACCAACAAATATGGATTAACCTTGCCGTTCTTGTCTGGTGGAGTCACCATAACCCGTTCAGAAACACCTGCAATCCCGGCCGGAATACCGTTCATGAGAACCGAAGAGACCAGCGGCGTCGAGCCACCCTGCCCGCCCGGAACATATAGTCCGGCCGAATCAACAGGCCGGACAAGCCTGCCGACAATGGTCCCGTCCTCCCGTGTCTGCATCCACGAATCTTCCATCTCACGCTCATGAAAAGACTGTATTCGCTCAATAGCCAGTGCAAGGGTTTCAAGAAACTGCTCGTCAACCAGAGAGTATGCCTCTTTCAACTCCTCAACACTCACCTTAAGCGCTTCAACAGTCAGATCGGGTGCATCAAAACGGCGGCCATATTCAACAACCGCTGCATCCCCCTGCTGTCGAACATTCGCCAGAATTTCCTCAACACTCTTCTGGCAGGAGTTATCTGCATCCTGAAAGCGCTGCAGCAACCCTGCGATAATCTTTTCTCCTTCCGGACTTGTTGTCGAAACAGGTGTAATCATCATAGTCTCATTGCGATTGGTAAGGTGAAGCTGAAAAAAGCTTCTCCGTGAATAATATCGGTGTAGCTGCACAAAAAGTGCAACACATATGACAGATGGTGCCGGTCACTATACGCCATTTCCAATGATTAATAAAGACCGGCAGGGACAGAGAACCGACAGAATATAGCCGACCAATGTCAAATTACAAATAAAATGACAAATCCCGGGAGAAATACAGGGGCAGCAACCGATTGCCCGTAGATCTTGATCATTGCTGACTTTATTTTTTTTAGTGGAATGCTTACGGTTGCTGTGTTTCTATCGTTTTGTCTTGCCCCTTACAAAAAAGGCAATATAGTGAGCCCTTTGTGGCAACACGCATAATTTATTTATCGGGAGTTACTGTATGGATTTTGAACCCAAATGGATTGCCTGGGAAATCACTCGACGTTGCAACCTTAAGTGCGTGCACTGTCGCTCCTCTTCTGAACTGGAGGCCAAAGAACACCCCGATTTCACACTTGATGAAGCGAAAAAAATACTCGACGACATCGCCTCGTACGCAAGTCCTGTTATGGTTTTGTCCGGCGGTGAGCCTCTGTTGCGTAAAGACATATTCGAAATAGCCCGTTACGGGACAGACCTCGGCTTCCGCATGTGTCTTGCTACCAACGGTACGCTGGTAACTGAAGAGATTTGTACAAAAATTAAAGAAGCGGAAATCCGCATGGTTTCTCTGAGTCTCGACGGGGCCGTTGCCGAAACCCACGATGACTTTCGTAACCAGAAAGGTGCCTTTGACGGGACCATGCGGGCGATCGAACTCTTCAACAAGCATAAGATCCCCTTCCTTGTGAACTCATCTTTCACCGTCCGTAATCAAAAAGAGATTCCAGAGATCTACAAACTCGTTAAAAAGCTCGGAGCTACGGCCTGGTATATGTTCATGATTGTCCCCACCGGTCGTGGTGAAGACATCATGGAGGAACTCATTCCTGAAAAACTCTACGATGAAATTCTCGAGTGGCATTACGAGGTGGAAAAAGAAGAGAATGAACTGCTCATGCGCCCCACTTGTGCTCCTCATTATTACAGAATAGTGCGCCAGAAGGCCAAAGAGGAAGGTGAAACGTTCAAACGACGCAACCTCAAATTTTCGACGGGTGGTTCCAAGGGATGCCTGGCTGGGCAGCTTATCTGTCTGATTGATGTGGATGGTGAGATTCTGCCCTGCAGTTATTTCCCGAAATCAGCAGGCAATGTCAAAACAACACCATTCAAGGAAATCTGGGAAAATTCTGAATTATTCCTGCAGCTGCGTGATTTCAAAAGCTATAAGGGCAACTGCGGTCAGTGCGAATATGTTGGTGTCTGCGGTGGATGCCGGGCCAGATCCTATGCTATGACAGGTGATTACCTTGCCCAGGAACCTTTCTGCAGTTATACTCCTCTGAAAGTTGAAAGAGCAAAAGATAACAAGTAGAATCAAGAAGGTGCAGGTAAAGCCAGGTTGCACCTTCTGAGGTTCTGCATTTTTTATAAATCCACGATAGCTGAACACATTCCTTCATGTGCGATACTTGAGCAGATGAAACGTTGTAACAACGCCATCAACCCTAAAGGGATAGTATGAACGATACATTTCTGAAAGCATGCCGGGGCGAAAAAACCGACTACACACCAATCTGGATGATGCGTCAGGCCGGTCGCTATTTGCCGGAATACCAGAAAGTTAGGGGAAACGTCACTTTCCTTGAGCTTTGCAAATCTCCGGAACTCTGTGTAGAAGTTACTCTTCAGCCCATTGACATCCTCGGAATGGATGCGGCAATCCTGTTCTCCGACATCCTGATCCTGATGGAAGCGATGGGTGCACCGCTCGATTTTCATGAAGGGAAAGGCCCGATTTTCGCCGAAACAATCCGTGACCAGAAGGCCTTGGATGCACTGATTATTCCCGACCCGGAGGTTTCTACCGGTTTCGTCATGGAGACCATCAGACTATTGAGAAAAGAGTTAAAAGTTCCTCTTATCGGTTTCGCCGGTGCTCCTTTTACCTGTGCCACCTACCTGATTGAGGGTGGCAGCTCCAAGGTCTTCTGGGAAACCAAAAAACTGATGTTCACTCAACCCGAAGTTTTCCACGGCCTGATGAATAAAATCACCGAGGCGACCATCCTCTACCTGCAGGCCCAGGCAAGAGCTGGTGCCCAGGCACTCCAGTTATTTGACAGCTGGGCAGGAATACTTGCCCCCTGTGACTACGAGGAATACGCCTTCCCATACGTCAAACGGATTCTCGACAGCCTGCACTCCTTTGATATACCTTTGATATTCTTTGCCAACAACGGTGCCACTCTCCTTGACTATTCAGTTAAATCAGGAGCGGACGTCATAGGCATAGACTGGAGAAGCAATATCGGCGACGTAATCTCCCGGATCGGTGACAAGGCAGTTCAGGGTAATATTGATCCTTTCGCTCTACTGCTGCCAGCAGACAGATTGAAAAGCCGCATCCAGCGATTACTCGACGGTGCCAAAAATGCCCGCGGGCATATCTTCAATCTCGGCCATGGAATTCACCAGTTCACACCTCCCGAAAAAGCGAAGATGACCGTTGATTTTGTTCATGAACTGAGCAGCAAATAATTTTCACTTCACGTTACCCGTGTGTGTGGGGGGGAGATCCTCCCACACACTCTTAACCTGCTATGAACTCTTCTCTCCCCGACATCACCCGCTGCCTTCAGCTCATGGAAGATTTTTCCATGTGGGAAAATATCAGGCGGCATTCTTTTATGGTTGCACGCGTTGCCGACCAGTTGCTCCTGCAGTTACAGCAGGCCGAAAACAACCTGCCGCTCCCGACCAGGGCTCTTGTCATCGCCGGTGCCCTGCTGCATGATATCGCCAAAACGCAATGTCTGCAGGAGAACTGCAACCACGCAGAAATCGGCGCAAATATCTGCCGGGACCTCGGTTTTCCTGAGATTGCCGAAATTGTCGGCAATCATGTCGTGCTTTCGCATTTTGCCCAGCAACAATATGAAAGAGGGCTTTTCGGGGCAACTGAAATAGTCTTTTATGCAGACAAAAGAGTACGACATGATGAGGTTGTATCACTCGACGCACGACTTGAATACATCCTCGGGAAATACGCTGATAACAACCCGCACAAGGAAGCATTTATTCTCAAGAACTTCAGTCAGTGCAGGAAAATGGAACAGCATCTCTTCTCATTTTTGCCGATTGAACCGGAAGACATCCGCCAATTGCTCTGCTCATCATCTTCCGACCTGGCCCACTACCCGCCAACAGCAGATTGAAATGCACTTCAACCGTACTCATAGCCATCTTCGGCAGCCCGTGGCAAAATGTTCTCAGGATCACGCTGCTCACCTGCATTCGTTACCCGTATAGCTGATTTACCCGGCAAAGGGCACTTAAACTCACAAATACCGCATCCTATACAGTATTCATCGACAATGTACGGCTGCTTTACAAGCCGGTGATCTCCATCAGCTGTAACAATCTCCACCTCTCTGAACTGGATAGCCTTAACAGGCGTAGGACAGTGCTCCTCACACACCATGCAGGATATACCTTTGGCATAAGGCAGGCAAAGATTGCTGTCAAACCAGGCATGACCTATCTTGAACGTGTGCTTCTCATCAAGCGTTAAATTGCTGATAGCTCCGGTCGGACAGACCTGACCGCAAAGGGTACAGTTAAATTCACAGTAACCGCTCCGGGCTACAAGCTTCGGGGAAAAAAGAGCATCCAACCCACCCTCCAGCAACGCCGGTTGCAATGCGTTACCGATACAGACTTGAATACACTCTGAACAACGCACGCATCTGCCTGCAAATTCAACTTCTGCAAGAGATCCAGGAGGCCGGATAAGCAGCGGAATGTTTCTGGACTCCAATCCATGAACCTGCTTTACTGCCGGCAGCAGAATACCGGTTGCCGCAACACCGAGAAACTGCCTTCTTGATAACCCGGAAGAAGAGACCGAGCGACTCAGGCCTGCGTACCCGAAACCAATGATCCGGCGAGGACATTTCTGCCTGCATTCCATGCAGAGATTGCAGCTTGACATATCTATGACACGGTTATCATCTATTGCCCCCATACGACAGAGAGAAGAACAGACCCTGCATTTGCCACAACTTTTATCCCCTCCAACGGCCTTCAAAAGCCCTTTACCGCTCACCAACCCGATCATCGCGCCCAATGGACAGATATTGCGGCAGAAAAAACGTTTCTGCACCATCTCAAGCCCGAGAACAGCAAGCAGAATGACACAGGATAACCAGACCAGTTCATAATATTTTCTATCTGCCGGCAACACCATAGCCTTTAACCAGCCGTACAGAGGCTCCGTAACCGCATTTGCCCACTCCGGAAGCGAACTATACGTGAAGGTAAATATCACCTCGGTCATTCCATGAAAAGCCGGATAGATTACCTGAGAGAACCCCCGCACCAATATTGAAAAAGGATCAAGATAACCACCGATATGAAAACCGCAAAAAGCAAGCAGGAGTAGCGTGCACAGCAACCAGCGTCCGAGTCTCGGGTAGAGAGTCACCCGGCCTTTGCGATCTGTCCCGACCAGCTTGTTGCAACTATCCAGCAAACTCCCCATCGGACATACCCAGCCGCAAAAAGATCTGCCGAGTACCAGCGCAAGCACAAGAACAATAGCCGCAGGCAGCATGAGGCTGATAACGGTACGGCCGGCAAGCATTGTAACAGCTGCGAGAAAAGGGTCTAGCCGAAAGAGAATGTTGACTGCATACTCCAGAGTATCTGAGCCCGTATAGTCAGTTCGCAGAAAAAGGAAGATAAATATCCCGAAGAACACCAACTGACTGAGGCGGCGAATAAACACAAGAGAAAAACGAGCCTGACTGGTGGGTCTTTTTTCCTTATGTTTCATA
>JBFHGS010000056.1:0-23923 GCA_041582995.1 Desulfopila sp.
CAAGTAGAGGCTCAGGTCAGATTGTATCTGGAATAAGTGAGCACATTATGACAATGAAAAAGGCCGGGTTCTTATAGAACCCGGCCTTTTTCTTTAAAAACATCTTTCTTCGCTAGTCTTACAGTAACGCCAGCAACACACCGGCAGCAACGGCTGAGCCGATAACGCCTGAGACGTTAGCGCCCATAGCGTGCATGATCAGGTGATTCTGCGGGTTAGCTTCAAGGCCAACCTTGTTCACTACACGGGCAGCCATTGGTACGGCGGAAACGCCTGCAGCACCAATAAGCGGGTTGATCGGAGTTTTGGACATCTTGTTCATCAGCTTGGCGATCAGAACACCGCTGGCGGTACCAATACCAAAAGCTATCATACCAAGTGCCAGAATACCGAGAGTTTCAAGGTTAAGGAACTTGTCGGCAGAAAGCTTGGAGCCGACACCGAGACCAAGGAAAATGGTAACGGTATACATGAGCGCGTTCTTAATGGTATCGGATAGACGATCCACAACTCCACACTCTTTCGCAAGGTTACCGAGCATAAACATACCGATCAGTGGCGCAGCGGAAGGCAGCAGTGTGGCGCAAATACCAAGGACCAGTAGCGGCAGCAGAATTTTTTCTACCTTGGATACATGCCTGAGCTGAACCATCTTGATTTCACGCTCTTCCTTGGTGGTCAGCCATTTCATGATCGGCGGCTGGATAATCGGTACCAGGGCCATATATGAATAGGCAGCGATCGCTATCGATCCCAGCAGTCGTGGTGATAACTGACTGGAGAGGAAGATAGCTGTCGGGCCGTCGGCACCACCGATAATACCAATGGAGGCCGCGTCGCGCAGCGAGAAGTTGATGCCGGTAACCATGTCGGAGAGAAACAGCGCACCAAGCAGGGTGGTAAAGATACCAAACTGGGCAGCACCACCGAGCAAAATGGTTTTAGGATTGGCGATCATAGGACCGAAATCGGTCAGTGCACCAACGCCCATGAAAATTATCAACGGGAAAACGCCCGTCATAATACCAACTTCATAAATGTAATAGAGAATTCCGCCCGGCTCGGCGATACCAGCCATGGGAATATTCGACAGAATTGCTCCAAAGCCGATAGGGATCAGCAGCAGCGGCTCAAATTGTCTGGCGATACCGAGATAGAGCAGCAGCAGGCCAACACAGATCATCAGCACGCGGCCGATTCCCACTGTCCAGTCCTTATTCATTTGACCATCAATAACGCCGTAGATGCCGGTTGTTTTAAAGAGGTTCTGAGCAAGTTGCGAGATCGAGGGCAGGGTATGTGAAGCCTCGGAAACAGGTATGTCTGCAATGATTGCCGAGGGCTGCAGGATGCCTATAGTTTCGTTTTCTTTTACTTTCTGATAAGGTTTTATAGTCAGGTCGGTCAATTTGCCGGCGATACCCGCCTTTAGCACGATGATCGTACCATCTTCTTTTTTCAGGGTGGCTATATGGTCACCGCTGTAGATCAGGCCTCCGGACTCGACATCTATCCGAATGACTTTTGCATCTGCAGGAGACACTATGTCCACCGTCGTATCTGCGGCAAATGCCTGGCCAGCTCCGAAGAGCACGCCGAGTACCGCAAAGAGCATGAGCAATCTTATCTTCATATTGCTTTCCCAAAATAAACGACAGAGTAAAGGTTCCCGAGTGATCGGGAACCTGTGAATACGTGAGTGTCCTTATGCGATGGTAACCAGTGGTTCGCCGGTCTGAACAGTGTCGCCAACAGAGACATGGAGTGCTACAATTTTACCTGCCGTCGGAGCTTTCACTTCAGACTCCATCTTCATCGCTTCCATAACGACAAGCGGCTGATCTTTGGCGACAGTTGAACCAACCTCAACCAGAACCTTTAAAACGTTGCCGGGAGTCGGTGCATCAACATCGGTTCCTTCAACGGCTTCAGGTGCTGCAGCGGCTGCAGGGGCAGCCGGGGTGGCCTGAAGGCCACCAGCCTCAGAAACAGAGACATTATACGGGCGATTGTTGACGGTGATGGTGTAGTTGCGTGGGCCCATAGGTGCCGGGGCAGCGGCAGGGGCAGCTTTGGCAGCCTTTTTCTCAGCAGGTTTTTCGTCTGAGATCTTACGTACGTTAACTTTGGCTTTGCCGAGCAGGAAGTCGAGACCTTTGGATTCACAGCTTGCAATGATGAAGATGTTTTCATCATTGACCGGCAGGTTGTTCTCTTCAAGGATTTTGGTAGCTTTCGGAATACCCGGCTCAAGAATATCGAGAGGATCATCTGTGAATACCGGCTTACCAAGTTGTTCGGAAGCAAGTTTAACGATCTCAGGATCAGCGGGAACCGGAGTGCGGCCGAAGTAGCCGAGAACCATGTTGCCGTAGCTCGGGTTGATCTTCTTCCATTTACCCTGGGTAACGTTCAGGTACGCCTGCTGGAAATAGAATTGGGAAACCGGGGTAACAGAGGTACCGAAACCACCGCGTGCAACAACCTCGCTCATCTCTTTAATGACTTGCGGATAGAGATGCAGAGTACCGGTGTCGCGCATCATCATGGTGTTTGCGGTAAGCGCTCCACCCGGCATTGGCGAAAGGGTAACAGCCGGGGATACCATTTTGGCTTCAGGCGGGAAGAAGTAGTCTTTCATTGCTGCTTCAAACGCATCAACTGCAACCAGAACTTTCTCGTAATCGATGTCCAGGGTGTATTCGGTGCCTTTCAGGGCGTGAATCATAGAGAGGATGTCGGGCTGACAGGTACCACCGGAAACCGGGCTTTTGGCCAGATCGACACCGTCTGCACCACCTTCAATGGCCGCAAGGTTCTGGGAAATGCCCAGGCCTGCGGTATCATGGGTATGGAACCAGAGGATTGTGTCATCAGAGACGATTTTACGTGCAGCTTTCAGGGTCTCGTATACCTTTCTGGGGTTGGAGGTACCGGATGCATCCTTGAAGCAGATTGAGTGAAATGGGATGTCAGCGGCAAGGATCTGCTGGAGGCGATCCATATAAAATTCAGGATCGTGAGCGCCGGAGCATCCTGGAGGAAGCTCCATCATGGATACAACTATCTGGTGATTCAGGCCGTGATGAGCAATACGCTCACCGGAGTACTCAAGATTGCGGACGTCATTTAACGCATCGAAGTTACGGATGGTTGTCATGCCGTGCTTCTTGAACATCTTGGCGTGCAGATCGATAATATCACGCGGACACTGGCTCAGTGCCACCACGTTGATACCGCGGGCAAGGGTTTGCAGTGCGACATTCGGGCCAACTTCGGCACGAAAGCGATCCATCATATCAAAGGCCGATTCGCCACAGTAAAAGAACAGGGACTGAAATCTGGCCCCGCCGCCAGCTTCGATGTTATCAATCCCGGCATCAACAGTAGCTTTTACAGCCGGCAAAAAGTCGTCTGTTAATACTCTGGCACCAAAGACTGACTGAAAACCGTCCCTGAAGGACGTATCCATGAATTTTATAACTTTCTTGCCCACGTTTTTCTCCTCGCTTTAGGTTGTATTTCTTACAGCAGCTCCATGAAAAATAAGAAAATTAAAGTAGGTTTTTCAGGAGATAGTTCAACATCGCGCAAACTTTTCCGCTTCAAAGGCCGCCACCGCAGCTGCAATTGCTGCGATATCGTCATCTGCATCTTGTGAAGATTGCTTTTCTTTTCTGCTTCTTGCCAGTAGCTCCCGCTCAAGTTTGATCGCTGCCAGCTCTCGAGCTGTTGCCCCACGGGTAAGATGGGAAACGAGCTGGATAAGGAAGATCATAAAGGTCAGGAACAGCACAACGGTTGTCATGCCAACAAACATCAGTTTAACGCCTTCAAGAATCATTCGGGGTATACCTCCTCCTGGTGAAGGTTGACTGGTATAAAAAATAAACCACAGCAGCCAATGTACACTATGCGCTGAGGCCGTACAAATGCATTACAATAAACGGATTAATCAGAATTACTTATATGACAAAGAGAAGAGTGGTCCAACGACATTGGCTGTCTGAAGCACTCTTCTCTGTGATATAACGTTGAATTTCCTGCTTGGGGTAGGATGGGGGAGAAAGGGGGGAGTGTTTGCCTATACTTCGTACATAGCGTATTCCGTTTTCTCTCCAAGCAGTTTATCTATTTCATTCTGGATGTTGATGCGCTGCTCATTATTAAACCAGGCATTCCAGTCTTCCTGTGAACGCCATGTGCTAATTACCATACACTCATCGTCACGGTCAAGACGTTTGAGTGTTTCCCCATAGATATAGCCGGGCTGGCTAAGAGTTAAAGCCCGGAGTTTTTTTAACAGAACTGTAAGTTCCAGAACATTTGCCGCGGCTACTTTACGTCGGATGAAAATCTTCACGGTCATAGTGCTTCCTCCATTGATGTAAAGCTGGGTAACTGTGTCGTGGTAAGCTATTGCGCGAGTAGAAGCTTACCAGTGACGTGTGTGTCCGCTGGAGAGCGAACGGCGAAACTCTTCATGCTAAACAAACAAGTTACTATAGTTCAGCCTAGCGATAATGTGTGATTTTGTAAAGAATATTTGGCTCTCATATGGTTGGCGGAGAGCATTAAATTGTAGATGCATCAATTATTCTGATGCATCTGCTTCTTTTTAGCGCTTCAACAACTGCGCCAATTCTATCAGCCGTATGAACTCGGCCCTGTATCCTTCATTGTCAGAACCACGTCCGCTTTTTGCCAGCTCCAGCAACTCAGAGTAGCTCATCTCGCGGGTAAATTCCGAGTCTTTCAGTTTCATTCCAAAACCTGCCACCGAAGCTGCAAAACGAAAATCAGACGATTGCTGGTCCAGCTTGGTGCTAGTGTTTTTCACGGCGATATTTTTCAGTACGGATGTTTCAGTATCTAAAGGTTTATAGCGTAATTTGATATTCAGTATTTCCCCTGCCGTACCGGTAGGAGTACTAATTTTACTGTATTTAAGGCCGTCGACCTCAGGGATATCCGCAGCGCCTGCCGGGATTATTTCGTACAGTGCGGTTACTGAATGACCTAGCCCTATCTCACCTGCGTCCTTGGTATCGTCTTTGAAATCTTCGTCTGCAAGCATCCTGTTTTCATAGCCGATGAGTCTGTAGGCACCAACATGCGCAGGGTTGAACTCGACCTGTATCTTGACATCTTTAGCTAGCGCAAAAAGGGTACTCGTCCGTTCTTTGATCAACACTTTTTTAGCCTCAAGCAGTGAATCAATATACCCATAATTGCCATTACCGCTGTCAGCCAGAATTTCCATGGTATCGTCATGGTAGTTGCCCATGCCAAAACCAAGTACGGTGAGATATACTCCGCTGTTACGCTTCTTTTCAATAAGCTTCTGTAGTTCATCGCGACTGGTAACGCCGACGTTGAAATCACCGTCAGAGGCGAGAATTACCCGGTTATTTCCTTTGGGCATAAAAACCTGCTCTGCGAGAGTATAGGCAGTGACGATGCCGCTTGAACCATGTGTAGATCCGCCTGAGGTGAGGTTGGTGATGGCCTTGCGGATTGTCTCCTTGTCTTTTCCTGATGTCGGTTGCAGTATCACGCGGTCGGCACCAGCATAGACGACAATTGAGACCCGGTCTCTGTCGCTGAGTTCATCTACCAACATCAGCATGGATTGTTGCAGAAGCGGAAGTTTGTCTGGGTTATTCATTGAACCGGACACATCAATGAGAAAAACAAGGTTTGAAGGGGGCAGTTCTTGTGCCGCTATCTCTTTTGCCTGCAGGCCGATCCTGACCAGTTTATGCTCCAGATTCCATGGGCTCGGCCCAATTTCGGCGGTTATACCGAAAGGGCCGGTTTCCGGCTGAGGGTAGTCGTAGGAGAAGTAGTTGATCATCTCTTCAATTCGCACTGCACCAACGGGTGGCAGGTTCCCGCCGTTAATAAACCTGCGGATGTTTGCATAAGAAGCCGTATCAACATCAATTGAGAAGGTGGAGAGCGGATCATTAAGGGTGTTGATAAAACGGTTTTCTCCGACCGGGGCGTAAGACTCTGTATTCATGTCGGGAGATGGTAGGACGAAATGTTCGTCGGTAGCGATATAACTGGCAGCAGGAGTCATAGCCTTACTGCGGTAGGCGTTGGTGGTTATGGCGTCTCTTTGCATAAAACTCTCTGCAATCGGTGCAGGTGCCGGGACCCGGCCACCTGCAGGTGCTATTTCCCGTTCAAATTCTTTTTTTACAGCCTGTTGTTCGACAGGTCGGCTGGTAGTGAGGCCTGCAGCGGAATCAGTTACCTCACGCTGTGATGTCTTTTCGTCTGAAACAGGAGTGCCGGTGCAGCCGTAAAGCAAGAAGAGAGTGGCGGCAAGGGTAATGGTTTGAGTCACTCTGGGTCTGTATAGCATAATATCCTCTATCTTGAGATTGTGAGTAGTACTGTACTTGCTGTCTACAGACTATGACGGAACCACGTTGGAAATGTGTCGCGGTTTTTTTAAAATTTCTTATCACGTATCAATTTAAGCTTGATCAGGTGGGAGTAAGGAGTGAAGAGTGAGACGTCAACTGTATTCGCCGAATGGCAAGATATGTGACTGTATATGGGTTGATTATGGTAACTAAGATGCGCTGATTTGTATACTCTTTCCACCAAACGCATCACGCTTTACTGTTCTTGCTGAAAAAAAGGGCGAAGAAGATAAAAATTTTCATTTTTCTTTGAGAAAAAGCATGGATAGCTCTAAGATGTGGAGGTTAAAAAGAAAAAGGAGCTGTGTTGACGAAAATAAAAGAACAGGTACTCGAACACTGGGCATTGCTTAACAGGCTTGCTGCCCGTCGTTTTGGCGACAGGCCTTTAGCAGAGGAGGCTGCCCTATACGTTATGAATCAGCTGCTGGAACATGACGGGCAAAGGCTTCGTAGTTATAGCGGCAGATCATCATTTGCTGCGTTTATTGCATCGGTGAGTTGGCGGTTGCTGGAGGATTTTTCCCGAAAACGTTTCGGGCGCAGACGTCCCCCTCTGTGGATTCGTAATCTTGGCGGGATATGGTTGCGGCTTTATTCCATGCTCTGTCTTGAACGTCTCGATATTGCTGAAGCGGTTGCAGTTGTTGCCCAATCAACGGAATACAGTCCCGGGAATGATCCGGAAGAAGCGGCCTGGATTATCAGGCAGCAGGTGATAGACTGTGGTGGACACCAGGGCCTGGAGGTCGCGCTTGATGAAGAACAAACGGCAGGGGGGGATGCAGTAGGCAGCAATCATGGCGGACAGGTATATGAAATGGAATCGAAGGAGAGAAAAGAGCTTTTTCGGATGCTCTTCAGCACCTTGACTGACACTCCGGATGCGAGTATTGAAAAAAATCTGAAGCAGTTGTGTGCATTACAGGTTGATCTCTCACCGGAGGAACAACTCCTTTTGAAACTCTGTTATCAGGATGGCCTCAGTGTAACCAGGGCCGGAGAAATGCTCGGGTATAACAGACATCAGGTGCATGGTCGACTGCGGAGGTTACTGGATCGTCTCCGCAATGACTTTCAGGAGTCAGGATTAGATCGGGAAATACTCGAGCTTTTGAAGTAGAGCCTTATCTCAGGACACAATCAGGCGATAGATCCGTCAGTACAGAAGTATACATGAAAACCTCATTAACGAGCCCGGGGAAGTAGAGTGATGGCAAAGATAGAAAAGTTTGAAGAAAAGAGACAAGGCGACAAACTCACAGCTCATATCGGCCTTGGTGCGGAAAAAAAATCAGAACCTGTCGGCGAATGCCTCACTCCTGATCAACTCGCTGATGTCGCAACCAATCATTGTTCGCCAGAGCAGAGAAAGGCCGCACTCGCGCACTTCAGCAGCTGCCAGAAATGTTATAACGCCTGGGTTGCAATCAGCTTCAGTATTGCCGCAGTGCACCGGGGGGAGCCAAAAACCAGGCGTTCATTTGGTTCTTTGCGCAATCTCTCCTATCTCGGTTCGGCTTTTGCTATCGCCGCCAGTGTCGTGGTTTTTCTTAATGTTCGTGATGTGCCGCTGGAAAGGCAGATGTCCGCGCCACAGGTGGAGCAAGCTAAAAGAATCGAATCTGCAGTGCCTCGGCAATCAACCGGCAGAGCGCGGATTGAAGATGCACATGTGCAGCAGGAACCTGTCCCGTCTGCTCCGCAACCTGTTGTTCAGGAACTCAAAGCGGAAAGTCGCTCTTTACAGTCTGCTGCACCTGAGGTAACCGATGCCGTGGGAGGTGGTGCATTCATGAAAAATAGTGCAGATACTGTCGAAAAGATGACAGCTGAGCCAGAGATTGTAAAAGATGATATGTCATCTGGCAGTGCTGTTCAGCGGGAGGGAAGCCTTGATAGTGCAACGTGGTTGGCAAATGTTGAAGATGCCTGTGCTCGACTGGAGCAAAGCGGAGAAGCAGGCGTGGCCTGGCCAATACTGGTACAGCAGGGTGAGGTGTTGCTTGCTGAAAACGCAGATCTTCAGGGCTGGCAACAGATCAAAGGAGTTTTGGAGTTGTTAACAGCCATCAGATCACCAGCGGAAGAAGTCGAGCAGTGCCGCAGGATTCGTGCACTACTTGCAGAAGAAGGCAATTGAGAGTAAATAGTGTCCAGTTTGAGGCAGACATCTGTTGGCAATATCTAAGGCTCGTTACTGAGCAAAAGAGTGATTTCGGAATGGGCGTCTTGAAAGAGGTGCATCCGTGTTGAGCTGATTTCGCAGAACGATCTCATTGCCTGCCGGCTTGTTATAAAGTTTACCCAGCGAGAATGCTATGAGCGAAAAAGAAATTCCCTTAAAAGACCGAATTATTGTCGCTCTGGATGTCAATGATCCGGAGAAGGCCAGGGAGATGGTCAAAAAATGTGAGTCGCATGTCAATTTTTTCAAAGTCGGGCTGCAACTCTTTATGGCCAACTACTTTGAGACAGTGGACTGGATCGTCGATCGTGGTCACAAAGTGATGCTCGATCTGAAATTCTTTGATATTCCGGAAACAGTCAGACTGGCGGTAGAGCAGGTAAACAGTCGGGGTGTCACTTTTGCGACTATTCATGGTAATGACCCTATTATCCGGGCGGCAGTTGAAGCGCGTGGAGATATGCAGTTGCTGGCGGTGACTGTGCTCACCAGTTTCGGCGAAGAAGATATGCGGGCGATGGGCATGACCCAGTCTGTTGAGGATCTTGTTTACTACCGGGCTAAACGTGCCCTTGAGCTGGGTTGTGATGGCGTGGTATCTTCGGGAATGGAAGCTGAAAGAATGCGAAAGGATCTCGGTGAGAAACTGCTGATCGTGACTCCGGGTATCAGGCCGGGAGCGAATGTAGAAGATTCTGGTGATGATCAAAAACGCGTGGTCACTGCGGGTGCGGCTATAGGTAACGGCGCAAATTACGTAGTGGTGGGGCGTCCTATCACCAAAGCTGCTGACCCGATTAAGGTCATCGAAATGATGCAGCAGGATATAGTATCAAGCACGAGATAGCTGTTTTCTCCGGACCATGTTGTGCGTTGTTAAGCATTATCACGCGCCCGGCTCTTTTTCTGGAATGACTCGGCAATGAATTATCGCTCTATCGTCAATGTGTTTGGAGTGCTGCTGGTTGTCACCGGCAGCTCCATGATCCTGCCTGTCATCTGTTCTCTGCTCTACGGTGAGGATGATCTGACCTCGCTCAGTGTTTCTGGCCTCATTGCCATTACTGCCGGATTGATATTAAAGCAGATTTTCCGAAAAAATTATGATTTTAATATGAAGGACGGGCTGTTCCTGGCTACATTCGGCTGGGTAACGATATCTGCTGTTTCGGCCCTTCCCTTTATTTTATATGGTGCAATCCCATCATTTACTGATGCCTTTTTTGAAATGATGTCGGGCTATACAACCACCGGGGCGACGATTTTAACCGATATAGAAGCGTTGCCGCACGGCTTGCTGTTCTGGCGAAGCCAGACTCATCTGCTGGGAGGTATGGGCTTTTTAACGCTGACGTTGTTGTTTCTTCCGCACGGAATGGGTGGAGTACGTATCTTCAGGGCGGAGTCAAGCCCGGGACAGGTAATCACCAAAGAGAAGTTCAAAGCCAGAAACAAGGATACAATGATCTGGCTCTGGTCGATATACCTGGTGTTGAACATGTTGCAGACCATTCTGTTGATGCTTGGCGATATGTCGCTTTTTGATGCCCTTTGCCACGCATTCGGAACAATCTCTACTTCAGGGTATTCCACCATGAATGCCAGTTTCGGAGCTTTTGACAGCGCGTATCTGGACTGGGTCACCATTGTTTTCATGTTTCTTGGCGGTGTAACCTTTGTACTCTTCTACCAGATGGTGAAAGGTGATTTTTTCAGTATTTCGAACAACACTGAATTTCGCTGGTACCTGGGTTTTGTGGTTTTTTTCACCTTGTCTGTGAGCTTCGTGCTGTACAAAGCCGGCACCTATCCAACCTTTTTCCAGTCACTGCGTTACGGGGCTTTCCAGGTTGTGTCTCTGCTGACAACAACAGGTTTTACTACGGCGGATTATGAACTCTGGCCACAGGCTGCTCTGATGTTTCTGTTTGTAGTCTGCTTTGTGGGAGCCTGTGCAGGCTCAACTACCAGCGGCATCAAAGTTGTTCATTATGTGCTTATCTGTAAGCACATGTACACCACTATCCGGAAGATATTTATCCAGCCGATGACCGTAGATTCCGTACGACTGAACGGTCGCCCGGTTGAGGCGAGTGTCGTCGATCTTGCGGTCTGCTACTTTATCGTCAATATATTTCTGGTGCTGATTGGTGGCTGTGTGGTGGTCATGTTGGAACCGGTCGATTATATAACTGGGCTCAGTTCAATTATCGCAACACTCATGAACATAGGCCCCGGCTTTGGTGCTATCGGGCCGAGTGAGAACTATGCCTTTCTCACTGATGCAACCAAATGGTTTCTTTCCTGGAATATGCTGGTGGGCAGACTGGAGATGTTTTCTGCGCTGGTGATTTTTCTGCCTGCGTTCTGGAAGAAGTGAGTGATGAAAAGAGTACCGGTATGTATGAGAGTTGCAGGGGCGGAGTAAGAGTAACTACTTCTTTCGTGTTACAAAGTCTTCATAGTCTTTGAGGCTATAGAGAATATGCTGGCGCATCCGCTTTCTGGCTTCCTCGGCATTCCCGATTTTAATCGCTTCTAATATTGGCTTGTGGGCGTGGAAGACCGCTGCGGGGTTTTCTTTGTTTTTGACAATGGCGTTCAGGAAAGATCTGATGTGGGTGGTTAATGCCTCATTCATCATGACCAGGAAGTGGTTGTCGACAATGAGAGCTAACTCCTGGTGGAATTGCAGATCCATGTAGGCTATAACTTCAGGCGGTGTTGCAGCATCGATCTCCTGGTTGAGGATAGCATCGAGTCTGCGTAGATCATCTTCAGTGTGCTGCTTTGCGGCAAGACCAGCTATCTCACTCTCTATCATGACCCTGGCATCAACAAACTCCTTGAGCCTTCGTGGGTCTTTCAGGGCAAAGTAGGGGATAAGCACATTTTTAAGCGTCTTGCTTTTGATCTGATCCTGAACGAATGTTCCTTTTCCGTGGGATGTTTCAATAATTCCCATCGCGTTCAATTGGCTGAGCGCCTCACGTAATGCTAGTCTGCCAACACCAAATTCTTCCTGCAATTTACGCTCGCTCGGGAGTTTGCTTCCCGGCTTATAAACTCTGGAGTGGATGCGATCTGTCAACAGCGTTACAAGCGCTTCAACTGTTGATGTCTTTTCAATCATGCAGAACTTCCTGTGTAAATGCGAGAATCTCTTGTTAAAGAGAAATGTTTTGAAATGAGAAAAATAGCTTAGTGTTGCACTGTACTCATGCGACTCATCATACCTCTTTTCCGGGAGAAGACAAAGAAGCAATTACAATGTAGTAGCAATAATAAAAAAGGCTGCAACCAATGAGATGGTTACAGCCTCTTTTATCTTTTGAATGATGGTGGTGCGCTATGTCAACCGTTCTTTACCCTTCATTATATAATGACAGCAGCAATTACAGGGTAGTGAGAACTGCCAGATTCCCAAGACTCCGCATCTGCGATAGAGCGATAAACATGACAAACACATACCACTCATCATACCAGTTGTCAACAGCTTGATGATATGGATATACGAGTTTCTGATTGCCTCTCTTTTACAGCAGGAATGGTGAGGTGTTGAACGTTAGGTATAAGGAATATATAAAATAGTGCATGCTGGTTATTAAAACAACGCAAATGCGGCTATATGTGTTGTTTTCGGCGAACGCAGTACACGCCTGGATTTTCATTCCTCATTCCCATCTGATCAAGTTGAAACTAAGGGGGAATCAGATACGAGCTTGTTAGCTACTGAAAAATGCGCGGTGCAGAGCATGAGGAGGAAGTCTCAATTTCTGTTCCTTTCAGAACGCTGTTTTTCACCGAGTTTTTCCATGTCGGCGAGATATTCGTTTGACCGGTCGAGGTAAAATGCAAGAGCTTTGGAAAAGTTTTTACCCACCAGGCCATCGACAAAAACCTGGCTGATTTCTTTGTGACGATTCAATACGAGCTGTGAGCGGTAGAAAATCAACCACTCTTCTTCAGAGAAGTTCTGCAGAATCATGCTGAGTGCCTTTCGGGCCCGTGGCTGATACATCCAGAAATACATGAGATCAAGAGCATTGACGATGATAAGTTTCTCCTGATCTCTTGCTTCGTAATTGAGAGTCTGCATCATCATTTTCGGGGATTGCAGCATTTCCAGCACATCCTCTTCGGGAAACTGCAGGTCAAGCCGGGAGAAGACCGCAAAGAGCTGTGAAATTTTGGTGCGGTAACCGGTTAGCCGGGCACGGATATTGGTCTGACGGTCGGCCAGTCCTTCAATGATTGCGGCAACACAGTCCGAGGCGAATTTTGAGATGATTGCGGCCCATTTCTGCAGGGCACCGGCAACATCGGGTATTGCAGTAGTCTGAAGCACAGCGGCGATTAGCGTGTTCAACAGGATTGCCATCGGAATTGCCAGAATAGAGCGGAAGAAATTACCTATAGTCGCTGACCTCGGTAGTCCGCGCAGAGCATTGTGGCTGGAAATGTAAATGCCGTTTGCAAGACCCATCACTGCATAGAGCATTACAGGATTCGTGGTGGTGGTTATGCCGAGAGTCCTGTCGAGTAGTAACGTTTTGACAAGATAATCCAACAGAGGTACCGAGAAACCGGTATAGAGCAGTGAATCAGAAATTCGGCTCCAACTGATCATGGAGTTCCAGGGAAGCAGCGGTGAACGACGTAATCCTCCTCCTCCCAGCACAGATTGGATGATATTGCGTGAACCGGTAATACCGAACCAGATAAAAGCTCCGAAGTATGCGAGAAGCCACCAGTCTTTCGTCAGACTAAAGGTTAAAAAGGCTGGAATAAACCCGAGCAGAACTTTCAGAGTGTTTTTCAGGTTGGTGTTAAGGTATTTCCAGGGATTTTTAACTTTCTCTTCGGTGGTTTGGCTCTTGACATGCAACTCTTTGCCGCCATTTTTATTGAGACCGCCAAGGGTTACGATATTACCTTTCTTTTGGGTGTGGATACGGAAACCGTCAAGGGTCCAGTCGGACCATTGGCGATGATATGCATTTTTGAGAAACGGCAGCTTTCGGCACATAGCTGCCATCCAGGACAATCTGTTGGGGTCGGCAATGCGGCTGTGGGCGTTGAGGGTCAGAAGTGCGGTCACCGGTATAAAGGATCTGTTCTGGTTTGCAGCCGCTGAACGCACAACTTTCTGCGCCCGTGCAGGAAGTGTATCAAACACTACCAATCCCATGCCGTAATGGTGTTCTGCCTGTCCGGTGGAGCCTGAGCCGATCCGGGAACGCAATGAACGTTTTTTGTAATACGTATGAAACGTTGAAAGGTTATACAGGATATCTATGAGTTCGAGTTTTCTTTGCCGCATCTGTTGCAGCTCGATTTTGAGGGCTGGAGCAGCAGACTCTTTATCAGCTGGAAGAAGCTCAAGATAACGATTCAGACGAAGAAACTGTTCTTCAAAGTCCCAGATGATTGCCCGAATTACCCGCTTCAGAATGATTACGTTATCATCGTTTAGGGCTTTTTGCAGATCGCTTATCAAAGTGTAATGCTTTTCCGGGCTTTTCAGGTCAACAGCCTCACCGGCCATGTCACTTTTATGAATAAAGGCTCCGGAAGTTATACCATGAGCTGCATTTTTGAGATTATATGCTTCGATGTGGGTAATCAGGCCAGCCCCGTTATACAGCAGCTCCAGAGTGTCCTGAACTGAGAGATTGCTGAGGTTGAGGGTGAATTTCGAACTTGAATAGAGCGATATCAGCTTTTCAAGCAAGGCATTGGGGCTGAGTTTAAGCAGTTCAGGGAGTTCAGCATTATCTTGCGGATGGGTGGGGTCATGCAGCTCGGGGTTGCGAGAAGGTATCAGGTATATTTCAATGATTTTCTCAACATCAAGCTTCCGGAGCCGTTCGAGACGTTTTTCCAGATCTCCCGGTGTCGTCTCTGTCTGCTGAGTTTTTTTCAGATGTGCACGGTGTGCCTTCAGAAGTTCCTGCATCTGCAGGGTGAGTCCGTTGTGAATGAATCTGGCAAGATGCAGCAGGGATGGCTGACCGGCCCCGACAAAGTCGAGAAAGGCGTCAAGTTTAAGTGTTTCGAGTGTGATGCCCAATTCTGTGTTTAGGTCGTGACGATGGCGACTGTTAAAGACTCCAAGCACCTCGAATACGTACTTCTGCTGGTAGAGTGAAACTTCTCTTCCTTCAATCATCAGTTGCTTTACCGCATCGTCCTGCAAAAATTTCATCAGGGCGCGATCATCCTGGAAGCCGTGCGGTTCCCAGGTAAAACGAACGTACTTATCACGAAAGCGGGCGGATAATTCGATTCCGACCTGAACCTTGATATCCAGGATAGAACTTGCCTCGATAAGTTCTTCAATAACCTCAGGTCGAACATAGTTGTAATAGACGACAGTCAGATAACGGATGCCTTTGATCCAGGCATCCATTATCAGATGCGTAGGTGATTTTCTCCCCTTGGTATTGGCGTCATGTACGTGGTCATCAAAGGCGAACTGATTCCACTCCTCAGGCATTTCCAACAGGTGATATTTTGCCAGTTCAGCCCTGACTTTTCTTGGGTTACCGGTTGAAACCATGCGGAAATCGTGGGCGAGTTTGAGCTGGCGCAGCTCGTTGTCTCTGCTGCGCAACAGTTCTTTCATGATCTGCAGCAGAACCCTGGCTGTATTTTTTTGATAAAAAGTGGTTGAGGAGAGAAACACCTCATCACGCAGGGAACGCAGTGCTTTAATGCGATCACTTGCTTTTCCTTTCTCGAAAGAGCCGAGAAGGCTGGCAATGGCGTAGGCAATCCGCAAGCCGCGTACGGCAGCCATTTCTTTAATGCCATGCGGATGCATGTGTTCGACCAGAAGGGAGTGGAGTGCTTGTGATTCCGGTCCACGCACCTGAAGATCATTGACAATTTTCAGGAGTTCATAGTCGTTTTTATCGAAAAAAATAAAGGATGGCTTGTTCTGCATAGTCAAAGAATAACTCAATATAATTCAGGTACCGGTGTTGTGCCGGAGAAATCTGCATTGGCGTTGACGTGTGGGCGGGCAATACCTGTATGTGGCTGAACACTTCCCGTCACTTGAGGTTCAACGCAACAGACGGGAAGTGGATTTTGCATATGTAGCATGCAGGTTTTGTTCGCCCTGGCAGTCAGGGGTCTCCTACCTTTATATCAGATTTGGTAAAAACATCACCAGATAAGGTACGTATGTGACTACTAGGAGCGCTACAAGCAGAGCGAGAATGAAAGGAATTATTTCCCGGACAAACTCGGCAATAGGCAGGTTGGTGATGGAGCAGGTGGTAAACATCATAGTCCCAAAGGGTGGAGTAACACCGCCTATCATGATGTTAACGATCATGATTATACCAAAGTGGATAGGGTCAACTCCCATGCTCACAACGACTGGTACAAGCAGTGGTGCGATGATGATAAGAACAGCACCGCCTTCCAGAAACATGCCGAGAACCAGCAGGAGAAGGTTGATCATCAACAGCATGATGTAGGTCTGCCCTTTGAACTCCATCAGTATTTGGGTGATCTGCTGGGGAATCCGCTCCCAACTCATGTAATAACTGAATACAGACGCGGCTACCAGTAGCAGCACAACTGAACTTGTGGCGTATACGGTATTTTTTATAATAGCCGGGAAATGGCGAAGTTTCAGCTTCCTATACACAAAGAATCCGATCAGGCTGCAATAGAGAACTGCAATTGCACCGGCTTCAGTTGGTGTGAACATGCCGTAACGCAGTCCCAGGATAATACCGAAGGGTAAAAACAGGGCCCAGAACGAATGGCGCATCTGTGCGATCATTTCGCCGGGTGAAGCCATTTTATCCCGCATTGGTTGATAGCCGCGTTTCTTCGACATAAGGGCTACTGTCACCATGAGGCAGACGCACATTAGTAAGCCGGGGAAGTAGCCGGCAATAAAGATTTTGGCAACGGAGACCTTGGCGATAAGCGCATAAATAATCAGGTTTATTCCGGGAGGGATCACCGGGGCAATGGCAGAAGATGCTGAGGTGATAGCGGTTGCAAAGCCTTTGCTGAAACCGCGTTTTTCCATTTCCGGCACCAGAATTTTTGCCTGCATGGCCGCGTCTGCGTTGGCAGAACCTGAAATGCCGCCCATAAGGACACTCAGCATTACATTTACCTGGGCGAGACCGCCGCGCATGTGTCCGGTCAGTACTTCTGCCATTTTCATGAGACTGGAACTTATGCCGGAGTAGTTCATGATCTCTCCTGCCAGGATGAAAAACGGTACGGCAAGCAGGGGGAATGAAGAGGTACTGGTCACAAATTTCTGTAGCAGCAGGTCTACGGGAGAGCCCGTATTGATAAAGGTGAAATACGCGAGTGCCGAGGCAAAAAGAGCAAAGGCGATAGGTATGCTTGAAAAATAAAGAATAAACACAACAAAAACAGGTAAAAATGCAAGTTCACTCATTGCGCATCCTCCACTACATTCCTGTTCTTAATTACCATGATATCATGAATGAAGAAGCGGCAGGCGTGAAAGGTTACCAGAGCGAATCCGACCAGAATGGAGCCGCTGACCCAGGATGAGGAAATCCCCAGCACTGCTGTCGGTTTGATTGCTGAGGCTCTGGTGAAGACAACACTCAGGTAAAAAATGTAGCCGTTGATCAGGATCATGAGGGAATTGATAACCAGCGAGACATACACCTGAGCATTTTTGGGCATTAGCGTGGTTATCATATCGATACCGATATGCATTTTATGTTTGTAGGCGGCGGAGACACCTATAAAGACACTCCAGATAAAGCAGGTCGTGGCGACTTCCTCCACCCAGTAGAAACCTGTGTTGAAAACATATCGCAGTATGACATTGAGAATAACGACGATGACTGTTGCCACCAGAAAAAGACCGCTGACAATTTCTTCGAGATTTTTCATTATGTTATTCATAATGATTCCCTTCGACCCCCTCAGGACGAGCGGGGTCAGCAAAAAAGAAAAAAGGAAATAATAATCCCTGCGGTAGATAAGGATTCTGCCGCAGGGACGTTTTCATGCATCTGTTCAGTATCAGTGAAGTAGAGCTTACTTCTGTCTGATTTTGGTCAGTTCGCTTACCAGATTGTCATAAACACCGGGGGTGAGACCTGGAATCTCTGTGTAAATGCGGGCAGTTGCATCTTTAAATGCCTGCTTGTCCACTTCGTTAAACTTCACACCGTAAGACTCAAGCTCTTTAACAACACCACCATGCTGAGATTTCAGCAGTTCAACCATTCGCAGAGCACCTGCTGCAAACTCTTCTTCAATGATTGTCTGATAATTGGCAGGTATTGTGTTCCATACTTCTGTGGAAATATATACACCGCAGGTTCCGAGGAAGTGACGGGTGAGAGCAACGTTTTTACGAACTTCATATACTTTGGTGCCGATGTTTGTAAACTCTGAACCTTCAAGGCCTTCAACTACGCCCTGCTGAACGCCAGAAAGAGTTTCGGCCCAAGGCAGCGGGGTAGCTGTTGCGCCCATTGCGTTCAGCGTGTCGATGAACAGCTTGGAACCCGGAGTCCTGAGCTTTATGCCTTTGAGGTCTTCCGGTGTAGTGATTATTTTGTCGGTGATAACGTTTCTGAAACCGAAAACATAATCGAGAGCAAGAATTTTGATTCCTTTTGCCTCAGCCGCTTTTTTCATGTCGGCAACCAGCTGAGTGTTGCGTACCAGCTCTACATACTCATCATAATTGTCGTACATCATAGGGCCGACAAGTGCCTTAAAATCTGGTACGTAATCGCCGATGTAGGATGGATCTTCTACAGAGATAAAATTCGCACCGCGGACAACCTGTTCAACACCATCCTTATAGGTGGCGATCTGACCCTGTGGGTAGGTGTGAATGGTGATGGCGCCGTTTGTCTTTTCTTTGATAATTCCGGCAACCTCGTCCATGGAGATAGTCAACTGTTCAGCGGGGCTGAAAACATGGCTCAGTCTCAGGACCAGTTTGTAATCGTCAGACGCGTTTGCCAGTGTGCTGAATGACAAAGCCGCACAGGTCATAAGGGTAAACAGCTTTTTCTTCATGTTCATACGTTTTCTCCTTGAGTTAAATGGGGTTTCACCACTGCCTTATACATCTTCAGCTGATAATCAGTTGTGCTACTAACGGGTGTTGCTGTGCTTTCTACTTTCGTTTGCTGTAGAAATGCCGGTCTTCAGCTATTAAATAATTGCCAGGGGAAGTCAGCCGGCGAGGCAATGAAGTAGTCAGCTTTTTCGTAGCCGGCTCTGGAGCTACCTTCTTCAGGCCAGGCGATGACGGTCATGCCAGCTGCCAGTGCGGACTGGACTCCGACTGTCGAATCTTCAATGGCAACAGAGTCCTCGGGTTTTATGTTCAGTTTTGCTGCAGCCAGAATATACGGTTCAGGATCGGGCTTACCGTGTGTGACATCTTCGCCGGAAATGGAGAAACGCACGAGATTTTCGAGGGCAAGGATTTTCAGATTTGCCCGTACAACTGCACGATCACCATTAGATACGCAGGCCTGCGCGATTGCCAGTGCTGCGATCTTATGAAAAACAATGTTCGGCTCTTTTCTCTTCAGTGTTGGAGCGAGAGCTGTACAGTATCTTTCAGCACATTCTGTACTGAAGATGGCAGCATCTGCCTTGAAATCGTGAACAGATGAGAGATATTGCCATTTCTCAACCATAGACTTGCCGAGGAGAACATTGTTATCTTCTTTGTTGAGGATGTAACCGCGGTCTCTGCACCAATCTGCGATGACCTGGTAGTGTAATTCTTCGCTGTCAATCAGCGTACCGTCGATGTCCCAGAAGACAGCCTGTATGGTCTTTCCTGAGTGTTTTGTAACTGGTTCAGTCATGTATTACAGCTCCTTTGCGGCACAGGTATCAAGGACAGCCTTGGCTGTGACCTCGTCGGTGACAAGTATATCTGCATATCCTTCCTGGAGGAGTGCTCTGATGATCGGCACCTTGTGTACTCCACCGGAAGCGATCACTTTGGTCGGTATTTTTTTTAATTGATCAAGATCGGCACCCATGAAGCGATTATTGATGGGGTGGTCGATTGGGTGGCCATGGGCATCAAGAAAGTAGCCGAAAACTTCGCCGACCGAACCGGCCTCGAGCAGTGAGTGCCATTCCGCTTTTGTTAAAGCTCCGAGCACTACGTTTGTTGAACGCACGGTAAGATCACCTGCACCGATCAGGGCCATGTCGACATCGATTGCACGCCGGAAAACTTTTTCAAACATCGGTTGAGTTATGAGTATGCGACGCACCTCTTCAGAAGTGACATACATGGGCGCTGCGATATAATGGCATCTGGAGACATTGAGGCGTCGTGAAATGACAGCCGCAACATCGTATGGGTTGGTGGTTCCGCTGCGTGGCAGTCCGCCAAAGAGCGAAACAACAGAGGTTTCACCTGCCGCGCGTTGCTGTACCCCGCCGAGGCTGGCACGCAGGGTCTTGCCCCAGCCCAGGCCAAGGCTTTGCCCATCGCGCAGATGTCTCGATATGTAGGCTCCGGCCGTTTCACCAATTGCAGCATAAAGATGTTTTTCTTTCACCGGAGTGGGGACAACTATTGCTTTGATAAGGCCATATTTTTTTTCAAGTGCGCATTCAACTTCAGCGCAACTTGCCTCTTCAGCGTTTATAATGATCTGGACAAGACCGTTGTCGCGGCAATCCTGGAGAATCTTATTAACCCGTGCCCTGGTAAGGCCGTGCTTTGCCGCAATTTCAGCCTGTGTCAGGCTCTCATTGTAGTAGGCCCAGGCAATTCGGGTCTGAAGCTGCTTTTCGTCGCTTATCATGACAATCTTTCCTTGAATGTATTACATGTGTCTTGCAGATGAAACATTGTATACAGTGATAGAGATTTCCCTGCAACCATTCATGTGAAGGTTAATGGAAAACAAACCTCTTTTTAATAAAAGTAAAAACAGGTATATGGGCTGAATTGACTAGATATTTATGTAGTCGTATGGTGGATGTATATGTTGTAAGTAAATGTTATGCCGTGTGACATATGTTCTGTGAGTATTACAAATTTTAAATTTGGAGCTATGAGAGTAATGAAGAATGTCTATCCTGACCTGAAAGGATTTCCAGCCCTGGTTGCACACCGTGGGGCTTCACATTATGCACCTGAAAACACCCTGCCTTCGTATCGCCTGGCCTGGAAGGAAGGGGCGGGAATAATCGAAGGTGATTTCTGGCTGACGGCAGATAATGCGATTGTCTGTATTCATGATTCTACAACGGAACGGACGGCCCCCGGGCAGGAGTGCATTGATGTTCGGGACGCGAGTTATCCGGATTTGCAAGGGTATGACGTCGGGAGCTGGAAAAATGAAGAGTTTACAGGAACCAAAATACCACTGCTCAGTGAAATTCTGGCCGAAATGGTTGAGGGGACGGGGATCTACATCGAAATAAAGCAGGATACTCCAAAGATCATTGCCACCCTGCTGGAAACCATCGACAAAAGCCCTGTTGTTCTTTCTCAGGTGACACTGATCGCTTTTAGTTCAGAGATTGTGCGAATGGCCAAACAACTGGTACCGGAGATGCGGGTACTGTTGCTGTATGACCCTGAGGATGAGGAGCTGGAAGAAGCATCACGCTTAACTGTCGATGAACTGGTATCACTCGCAGTGGAGATCGGAGCAGATGGTGTGGATTTGGGAAGCAGTCCTGTTCTGGATAACAACTATTTTAGAAAATTGCGGGAAGCCGGACTTGAGATTCATGTCTGGACTGTTAACACAGTTGAAGACGCACTCCGCTATATTGATCTTGGTGTTGATTCTATCACAACAGACAGGCCGCAGGGGTTGCGCGAAGAGATTGTTGCTCGCCTGCAGAAGATAACAGCAGATCAGCGGTAGTAGACTCCTGATCTGCAACGCACTACAGTTCTTTGGGTTGAGAAAAGAACGTTCTATAAATCACCAATATGAACTCTGCAAGCTATCCCGGATTATCTCTGAGAGGCTTGCAGTGGTATTGCTTCCCCTTCAGTGTTGTGTAGTCGTTTACCCTGCCTTTTCCTCCCCTATGTTTTTTCTCTGAGTATGCGCTTTCATAAAATTAGCGCAATGCCAAGCGAATCAGAATAAAATTAATATAAAAGCACCACGTGCAGAATAAAAATAACAAAGTGGCTTGACGTCATTTTCAATTTTTGCTAACTATTGCACTTCTTGTCGAGCATGTGATTTGGCGCATGTGTTTAGTGAAATGCGTATGGTACCGAAGGTTTACATCATCTTTTCAGATGATGTGGTAGGTGATCGCATGTCCCGGCAATATTCCGATTTCCAGGCAATTTCAATACACCGGATCATTTTCTGGTGTAAATCCATCAGCAAGCAGGAGTAAAAATGTACAAGGAAGAGATAAAAGTAATCGACTGCACAGTCCGTGATGGCGGCCTCATGAATAAATGGCAGTTCAGTGAAGCGTTTGTACGCAATGTCTATAATGCGCTTACTGCGGCCGGTGTTGATTATATGGAGATCGGATATCTCAGTTCAAAAGGTGCTTTTGATGCCAAGG
This sequence comes from Desulfopila sp., assembly GCA_041582995.1. Lineage (GTDB taxonomy): Bacteria > Desulfobacterota > Desulfobulbia > Desulfobulbales > Desulfocapsaceae > Desulfopila. Next base: position 22,195 of record JBFHGS010000056.1, read on the forward strand.
AATATGGCCCGTGGCGATTTTGTCATGAAAAGGATTTAAAGAAAATTGTCGGCGACGGAGAAAAGCGCATCAAGCTTTCGGCTATGGCGGATATAGGTCGGATCGAAATGGAGGATATCCCGCCTGCTGTAGAGAGTTCGCTCGACATGATACGCATTGCCTGCTATGTCCATCAGGTGGATAGTGCAATTGCTCTGGCTCATCATTGTCAGGATAAGGGGTATGAAACCACGATTAACCTTATGGCGGTTTCAACCGTGGGTTTGCGTGAATTGAATGAGTGTCTCGAGGATTTGAACAAAAGCAGGGTTCCTGTAATTTATCTGGTTGATTCGTTCGGTGCGTTTTATTCAGAAGACATCGACACACTGGCCCAGAAGTACATGGAGAGGTTGCCGGGTAAAACCATAGGTGCCCATTTTCATAATAATCAGCAGCTTGCTTTCGCCAATACCATTTCCGGGATCATCAGCGGCATAAATTATCTCGATGCAACACTGTATGGAATTGGCCGTGGTGCTGGAAACTGTCCGCTTGAATTGCTGCTCTCATTTCTGAAAAACCCGAAATTCAAGGTGCGACCGATTATCAAGTGCATAGAAGATGATATCTTCCCCTGGAGCAAAAAGATCGATTGGGGATATTCTGTACCATACATGGTAACGGGCACTATGAACCAGCATCCGAGAACCGCTATGGCACTGATGGAATCGGATAATCGGGATAACGTCCTGGAATACTATGACTCTATTTGTAATGGGGTGGGTTCAGTTTGAAATTATGCGGTCCATTGTGATTTGAGTGACCCTTGAGAGCGCAGACCAGCCTTCGTGGCGTTGTACGCTTTTAGGGCATATGCTTGCTCTGAATACGGTGTTTCAAGAATCTCTTTCTCAGTAAGAATAGTGAGGTGTTAGGTTGAGGTGACTTCGACGAATGCAGTTCACAGTTACCCCCCCCCTCGCTTCATCTGATCAAGCTGAAATTAAGGGGTAATCAGAGATTTGTTTTTTCGGAATCTATTTGCTGCGAAGGTCATTACGCCTGTACCAAAAATGAGCATGGTGGTTGTTGTGGGAATAGATTCTGGCGTTAGTGTACTCTTGTCAATGCTAACAGTGTGGGTGTAAGCACCATCACCAGTAAATTCGATTATGTTTGAAACAGAGATCGCATCAGCTAAGGTGGAATGGTAACTTGAAACGGCAGCAATATAATAACCAGCATCTACTATCACATCAATAACAGAAGCATTAAGCGACGAGACGCTTGATTCATTGTCTGCATCATTATAAAACAGGGACGTGCCTGTGGAGAAATCTGTGGAAAATGAGGCAGTATATTTCTCTAATTCAGGCGCTGCCTCATGACTGAAAGCCTGATAGTCATGAGTATGTGTACCACTGATGTTGCTATTGTATGCCAACGTTATCGCTGAAGCTGATTCGATCATGCTGAAAGTTAATAATGTTACCCAACACGCTCCAGTTACTACTCTTTTCGTCATTATGCGTATCCCTTGTTTGGCGTCATAGCAAGTGTTCACTGCAATGTGCCTAGCGATCAGAACCTGTTGAAATACATTTTGCTGAGACGGTCTTAAGCGGATATCATCTCAGCAATTCAGTTAACTCCTCATGGCTGAGCAACGAGTAAATACTGGTACATCGTCGTTCAATTAAACGCCGATCAACTCCTTTGCGCCGGTCAACTCCTTTACGTCTATCGA
>JBFHGS010000057.1:0-23677 GCA_041582995.1 Desulfopila sp.
ACTGTAGACTCTCGCCACCTGATATTATTCATAGTTACGGCTGCTTCGCAGATATCCTTGGCGCAGTTCTGTCGCGTATATTTAACGTTCCTTTTATAAACGGGTCGATTCGGGCCGCTCGGCCAAAACTCTATCATCGTGACCGGATAAGTCAGCTTACCTTCCCCTGGGCAACTACTATAGTGGCTAATTCCTTTGCCGGTCTGAAGTCGTTTGGTATCCGCAGAAAGGGCGTGGTTATCCATAACGGTGTGCAGTTGGCTCGCTTTGATAAAATCTCTCAGGTATATATCACCGGTTCACCGGTTCTCTGTATGGTGGGAAATTTTACGGATAAAAAAGATCAGAAACGTCTGATAAGCTGCCTTCCACGGTTGCAGCAGAAATTTCCGGAAATTTGCCTGATTCTGGTAGGGCGTGGTAAGAATATCGATCTGTGCAAAGCATTTTGTGCTCAGATCGGTTGCAGTGAGAATGTACTATTTGTTGAGGATTGCGATAATCCTGAACCGTACATAAGTAGAGCGGATGTGTGCCTGCTTATCTCTAATATCACCGTACATGGCGAAGGGATTTCCAATGCAATTATAGAGTATATGGCAATGGGGAAACCGGTTATTGCATCGGCTTGCGGAGGAAATGGTGAGCTGATTGCTGATGGTGTCACCGGAATACTGATTCCGGAGAATGATACCATAAAGCTCACCGATGCGATTAATGATCTGCTTGATGATCCTGAAAAATGCAGCAGAATGTCCAGGGTGGGCAGAAGCCGGATTGAAAATGAATTTTCCATCGACAGGATGCTGAACTCATATGTGCAATTATACCGTGATATTGCCGCCCGTATTTGAGCCTTGCTGTACATGGGATGCAGGCTACACAAACATCTGCTTGGTTGCCTCCAGAAACTGCTCCTCCGTTCGCGCTTTTTTGATCTTTTTCAGCACCTTTTCTTTACCTGGGAAAGAGAGATACAGGTAAAGCCAGAGTTGTTTCATTTTCCCCATAAGATGCCCGGGCCCTGAGAGTTGCTGTCTGTATGCTTCGCAGAGATCGTCATGAAAAGCACGAATTCTCCCCATTCTCTTCAGAGAATCATGCTCGAAAACACCTTTTATCTCCTCGGCTAGCAGCGGATTTGCCAAAATGCCGCGGCCGATCATCCAGCCGGATATTTCCGGGAATCTCTGTTGCAGTTCTTTGTATACTTCAACGGAGGTGATGTCACCATTGTAGATAACCGGGTGCCGGGTAAGTGTGAGGCATTCAGCAAAACCGTCGGGGTCGGTTTTGCCCTTGTACATTTGCTTGCCAAGGCGGGGATGAATGATAATTTCTTTCAGCGGATAATCGTTGAAACGCGGTAAAAGTTCCATGCTTTCTGCTTTCTCTCTGAAACCGAGGCGCATTTTGATAGAGAGGGTTGCGTGCAATTTCGGAATAACTGCATCAAGCAGACGTATAATTTCTTCCGGATAAGGCAGGAGGCCTGATCCACGCTTTTTGTTGGCGATCATAGGTGACGGGCAGCCAAGATTCCAGTTGAGTTGTGTATAGCCGAGATCTTCCAGGCGGAGAGCCATGCTGAGGAAATCTGAAGCGTTATTGTTCAGCAACTGAGGGATGATTGTCAGCTGCTGATTTGATTCCGGCAAGACGTCTGCGTATATTTTGATTTTGTTGCTCGGATTTTGCTGCGGGTTCAAAAAAGGAGCAATGGCGACATCAAAACCAGCAAAGTGACGGCAGAAGACATTGCGGAATACAAGTTCAGTGACTCCGCGCAGGGGAGCAAGGTACAGATAAGGTGTTGCAGTCATGAAAATACTTCTATACTAAAGATGAAATTCAGATGTTCTGAACTGTAGCCAAATACGGCTGATGATGCAGGATATAACCATTTAATTCATAGAAAATAGCACGCCGGACGCTGTTGCTCGCGAGAAGCAGTGGTCTGAAACCAATCATCAAAAGATGTCTTTATTCCACAAATACTCGCACTTCAGTCGCGGGGCTATCCATTTTCGCTGAGATGTGGTAGACTGCGTGGTCTGGCCAGCCGGTTCATGAATATAACACTATAGTAGAAGGTAATGGAAAAAGAAAGTAGGGTCACAGAACGGATAACTGAAATCGATGGGATGCTGGCCTTTTTTCCGGCCGTATTGATTGATGCAATTTCTTCTGTTGCCCGTGGTCGTTCTCTTCCTGTTTATATTGTGGGTGGAACTCTGCGAGACTGCTTGCTTGGCTATGCTCCCCATGATCTGGACCTGACTGTGGCGGCTGGTGCTGAAGAATTTTGTCGAGATGTGATTGCAGTACTTGGCAGCGGCACGCTTGTACGGCTTGGAACGGATGATGAAGAAGCGGCGCGTGTTGTCTGGCGTGGGTTTGATATCGATATCTCAGCTTTTCGGGGGAAAGCTGCTACCTTGGCTGAAGATCTTGCCCTCAGAGATTTTACAGTAAACAGCATAGCTGCAGAATTGAATTCGTGCAGGCAAACCGGCGGTGCAGAGCAGCTGATTGATCCGCTGGGAGGTTTGCGAGACATTGAAGCGGGTGTCCTGCGCCATTGTCCGCGTGCATTTCAGAATGATCCTTTGCGGCTTTTGCGTGCATATCGCTTTATGGCAACTCTTGGCTTTCAACTTGATAGTGCAACTGTAGATGAAATTCGTAACTCTGCAGCGGGTATCGTCAAGGTGGCTGCGGAACGGGTCCGTTACGAGCTGGACCTGATAATGCAGAGCGATCGCAGTTCTGTTGTGATGTGGAAGATGCATGAAGATGGTCTGTTGCAATACATCCTGCCTGAGCTCTATGCAGGAAAGGGTGTTGAACAGCCGGATTTTCATCACCTTGATGTTTTTCATCATAATTTTCAAGCTCTCCGGGAAATGGAATATCTTCTTTCTGCTCCGGAAGGTGTATACCCGGAGCAGAAAGAAGATATTCATCTCTATCTGGAGGCTGAAGATGCCCGCTCCCTGTTGAAATGGGCGGCGCTTCTGCATGATATTGCCAAGCCGGCTGCCAGGGGCGAAATTGCGGCAGGCGAAGTGAGAGTGACCTTCCATGGGCATGACGAAATGGGCAAGGAACAGTTTGATGCTCTGGCACGAAGACTGAAATGGAGTAATGAGTCACGCAAACGTGCTGGTGACCTGATTGCCATGCATATGCACCCTTTTCATCTCTGCAACGTACGGAGGGAAGAACCTCTTTCCCGCAGGGCGGCATTGAAAATCTGTCGTCGCGCCGGAGAGCAGTTGCCCGGCTTGTTTATGCTTGCCATGTCTGATAGCCTGGCGAGTTGCGGAGAATTGAAACCGGAGAATATGGAAGGAGAGTTGGTTGCGCTCTACAGTGAAGTGGCAGCAATCTATGCTGAGTATATTCGCCCTGCCCTCAGTGGCCCTCCATTGCTTGGCGGAAAAGAGTTGATTGAAGAGTGTCAACTGCAACCTGGTCCGATCTTCTCTCAGATTCTGGATGAACTGCAGGCGTTACAGGTGGAAGGACAGATAACGACAAAAGATCAGGCTCTGGCCTGGGTCGCGAGATATCTCGATGACCGTAAAGGCGAGGTGGCAGCGGGGCGTGTGTGAGTAAGCTGTCCCCCGGTTTTCGTCTTGTCAAAGCATACCAAATGGAATAAAAAGTGCGTAAAGTTCAAGATTATTATGCCAAGAAGGCAAAAAAAAATAAATATCCGGCTCGTTCCATCTATAAACTGGAAGAGGCACAACAAAAATATAAATTCCTGCGGCGAGGTGACAGTGTTCTGGATATAGGTTGTTATCCGGGCAGCTGGTCACTTTATGCCGCTGAAGTTGTTGGTCCAAAAGGTGTTGTTGTCGGTGTCGATCTGCAGCAGGCTGAAGAAGTTCCTCGTGCCGATAGCGGTACCATACACTGGTTGTGTCATGATATCCGGGAGCCGGAATTTATTACCGCCGTACGCAGGATTCGCCCTTCATTCCGGGTGCTGATTTCAGATATTGCACCAAAGACCACTGGTAACCGCTGGGCCGATGCTCAGCAGTCAATGAATCTTGTGCGGGAAACACTGCGTCTTGCCGAAATGTTTCTGCTGCCCAAAGGGCACTACATTGTAAAAGTTTTTCAGGGTGAGGATTTCCCTCCTTTTGTTCAGGAACTTAAGCAGCGGTTTGAGATGGTGAAAGTTATCAAGCCGCAGAGTTCGAGGGTGGAAAGTAGGGAAGTTTTTGTGCTTGGTATGGGGTTTAAAAAACTTCCACCGGGAGCACCCGTCGAAGAGTAACACATGCATGACTGAAGAAACTGGTATAAACCGGAGCTAATAACTCCGGTTTATACCTTTTGAGTAAACACGAGAATATATACAGGAAGAAATATGGCTGGACATTCTAAATGGGCTAACATCAAGCACAGAAAAGGCGCTGCTGATGCCAAAAGGGGCAAGATTTTTACCCGACTTATCAAAGAAATCACTGTTGCAGCCCGTATGGGCGGAGGTGATATCGATGGTAATCCGCGTCTGAGGAGTGCTGTAGCGACTGCCAAGTCCGAGAATATGCCAAAGGACAATATTGCCCGCGCTATCAAAAAAGGTACAGGTGAGCTTGAAGGTGAGATTTACGATGAGATCCTCTATGAGGGATATGGTCCTGGCGGAGTTGCGGTTCTGGTTGAGTGTATGACCGATAACCGCAACCGTACAGTAGCCGATATTCGTCATTACTTCTCTAAGAGTAACGGCAACCTCGGTGAGTCCGGTTGTGTAGCCTGGATGTTTGAAAAGAAAGGTTCTATTGTTGTTGATAAAGCCACAATAAGTGAAGATGAATTGATGGACCTGGCTCTGGAAGCGGGCGCAGAAGATGTGGTCGAAGAGGAAGAGGAATTTCAGGTGCTCACTGCACCTGAGGACTTTGATGCGGTACGTGAAGCATTGGAACAGGCAGAAGTAAAGATAACCAGTTCCGAGGTTGCCATGATTCCAAAGAACACAGTTGACGTGACTGAAGAAAATGTGGCGCGGTCGCTTATGAAGTTGCTGGATAATCTCGAAGAGCATGATGATGTACAGAATGTACATGCCAACTTCGATATTGATGATTCTCTGATGGAACTTCTCTCGTAGGAGAGAGTTCCAATCGTATCGTATATGTGCAGCCGGTATGCATGTACCGGTTGCGACAGGTGACAGGATGGAACGTGTCATTGGCATAGATCCGGGCTCCAGAGTAACAGGTTACGGAGTTGTGGATGTGAGTCCCGGCAAACTTCAGTTTGTCGCCTGTGGAACCGTAAGGACCAATCAGAAATACCCTTTTGCGCATCGGCTCAACGAAATTTTTGACGGTATCAATGAGGTGATTCAGTTGCATGATCCTGCGGTTGCCGCTGTTGAAGATGTTTTTCTTGCAAGCAATCCCCGTTCAGCTCTTAAACTCGGTCATGCCCGGGGAGCTGCTGTTGTCGCTGCCATGCAGAATGGACTGACAGTCCACGATTACAGCCCACGGGCAGTGAAACAGGCTGTAGTCGGCTATGGACAGGCAGAAAAGAGTCAGGTGCAGCATATGGTTCGGATACTTCTGGATCTTTCGGGCACGCCGAGTGCTGATGCTGCGGATGCTCTGGCGGTGGCGATTTGCCACGCTAATCAATTTCGGTTTTAGGAATTCATGATCGCAACACTCTCAGGAAAGGTACAAGGTCTTTACTCCGACAGAGCGGTAATAGATGTCGGAGGGGTTGGATATGAAGTGTTTCTTTCGGCTGATGGCGTTTCGCGTTTGCCGGAAAAAGGAAATAGCGCTTTTCTCTTCATTCATACCCATGTCCGAGAAGATGCTTTTGTCCTGTTTGGCTTTCCGGAAGAAGAGGAAAAGGAACTTTTTCTTATTTTAAAAACCGTCTCGGGGATTGGTCCGAAACTTGCCCTAGCTATGCTTTCTGGTATGCGTGTTGCCGATTTATGTCAGGCGATCACGCAGGCGGATGTCAGCAGACTGACGACCCTGCAGGGGGTTGGCAAGAAAACTGCAGAGCGTATATGTGTCGAGTTAAAGGATAAGGTGAGTCATCTCGGCTCTGGAAGTATGACTGTCGCCGGCAGTGTCAAAAGTACTGCCGTTGGCGGGTCCACAGTGATGGACGCTCTGTCTGCACTTGGTAATCTCGGCTACAGCGATCCTGTTGCCCGTGATGCGCTGACCTCGGTCAAGAAGCGTCTGGGTGACGGGGAATTTGCAACCCTGTCTGTTTCAGAAATGATCAGGGAAGGTTTGAAGGCACTGGCATGAACTTTGAAGAAGATATCAAGGCGGGTGGAGACAGGCTGGTTGATCCTGAGCCGGTTCCCCGTGAGAGCGGTAACGACAATGCGCTGCGGCCGAAAAGACTTGCTGAATATATCGGACAGGAACAGGCGCGTAAAAGTCTTGATATTTTTATCAAGGCGGCGCTTGGTCGGAATGAACCCCTTGATCATGTCCTTTTTCATGGGTTTCCCGGTCTTGGCAAGACGACACTTTCCTATATCATTGCTAATGAGATGGGGGCTGGAATAAAGGTCACTTCAGGTCCTGTAATCGAAAAACAGGGAGACCTGGCAGCGATTCTCACCAGTCTTCAGGAAGGAGATGTTCTTTTCATCGATGAAATTCACCGACTGAACCATGCGATAGAAGAGGTGCTCTATCCGGCGATGGAAGATTTCCAGCTTGATCTCATAATCGGGCAGGGGCCGGGGGCACGGTCTATTAAGATGGATCTGCCCCGTTTCACTCTCATTGGGGCTACTACACGGACCGGTCTTCTGACGCCGCCACTGCGTGACAGGTTTGGCGTAATCCTGAGGCTTGAGTTTTACACTCCTGAAGAACTGGTTTCTATTGTGCAACGTTCAGCTTCTATACTTGGTATGGAAATAGACGAATCCGGTGCGCTGGAAATGGGGCGGAGGTCTCGCGGCACTCCGCGTATCGCCAACCGGCTGTTGCGAAGGGTTCGCGACTTTGCCGAAGTGGGGAATCATAAAGTTGTGAATGCCGCTGTTGCTGATGACGCTTTAAATATGCTGGGAGTTGATCGGTTCGGTCTCGATGAGATGGACAGGCGGATTATGCTGACGATAATCGATAAATTTCAGGGGGGGCCGATAGGCCTTGAAACTCTCGCGACAGTTGTTTGTGAAGAAAAAAATACCCTTGAAGATGTCTACGAGCCGTTTCTGATTCAGTCCGGATTTTTGAAACGGACACCCCGTGGACGGGTTGCGACGGTGATGGCATATGAACATTTTGGCAGAACGGCGCCACGGCCCGCTGTCATACAGCCGGGTCTTTTTGGAAATGACCTGTAAGCGACGGTAATGTGCAGAAAGTACACACTCCAATCTGGGTGAGCCAATGAGAAAAACAGTAAAAGATTTTATAGCAATGAAAGAGGCCGGCACAAAGATTTCTATGCTTACGGCCTATGATGCATCCATGTCGCGCCTGCTTGCGGGTTGTGATGTTGACATGTTGCTGGTAGGTGATTCTCTGGGAATGGTTGTTCTCGGATATGATTCTACCGTGCCGGTCACCATGGACCAGATGGTTCATCATGCTGCAGCGGTACGACGCGGAGCGCCAAAGGCTTTTGTGATTGGAGATATGCCTTTTGGTTCATATCACACCGGTGTTCGTGACGCGGTGATAAATGCCATCCGTCTGGTGAAGGAAGCTGATTGTGATGCGGTAAAGCTTGAAGGTGGACGTGAGGTGTGTGATGTCGTGAAGGCGCTGGTTACTTCCGGCATTTCAGTTATGGGACATCTGGGTTTGACTCCGCAAACTGCCTCTCAGCTTGGTGGTTATAAAGTGCAGGGTAAAGATCTTGACGGTGCGCGCAAGATGCTTGAGGATGCAAGAGCGCTTGAGCAGGCCGGGGCGTTTTCATTGGTTCTGGAATGTGTTCCCACTGAGTTAGCCGATTTGATATCGAAAGAACTACAGATTCCGACTATTGGAATTGGTGCTGGCCCCAAGTGTGATGGGCAGGTGCTGGTCATAAACGATATGCTCGGTATGTTTGAAAAGTTTACTCCAAAGTTTGTTAAGCAGTATCAGAATCTTGCACCGGTTATCCGAGATGGGGTGAACAACTATGTAGCAGAAATGAAAAGTGGAACTTTTCCTGCCGCAGAGCAGAGTTTTTCCTGCAAAACGGAATATGGTAAGTTACTCGGAGAGTAATTTCGCAGTCAGTTCTTCAGCTTGAGGTAGAAAGAAGCCGCCTGGGAGGTTTGCAGGGCGGCTTTTTTCGGACGTATGTATGGGCAAAGTATCTTGCTTGCCGGGTAGAATGTCGATTTTTACGATTCAAGTGTCGCCATGTATAGTTTTTTGCAGTTTTCCTGATATTTCTCTATGAAGGGTTCGTGACAGACTCCCTGAAAACTTCCCCACTATGTCTTAGTTCGCTTCTTTTGTCCTTGATATTACAATACTTATTTCGATCGTACCGGTGATTCACCAAGCCCTGCGAAATTGCAGGAGGAAAGGGTAGTTATGTGTTGGGCTGGTTGTTTTTTGTCTTGATTCACTATCCATCCTGTTGAGTGTGAAGTGGAGAGCGGTACAATATATTGTATAAAAGCTTGTTTTTAATTGTGAATCTTAGGTGCCTGATCTTACAAATGTTTTTCCTTGACATGGCTAGGTGTACTGTTATAAATGAATGCAAGGTGGTGTAAAGTGGGTGAATAGGGTGTAGAGTGGTGTAGGGTAGTTTGAGGGGGACAATTATTAAAAGCAGATTCCGCAGCAGATCCGAACATGCACTGGACGGCAAAGGGCGATTGAATTTCCCGAGCCGTTTTCGTGACGTGTTGAGCCAATATGACTCTGAAGTGCTGATGGTGGCACCATGGGGTAAGACTCATCTGCGTGCGTTCCCTATTCCCGAGTGGGAATCTTTCGAAAATACCTTAATGACGGAAGGCCGTAAGCAAAAGGGTCTGGCCCGTCTGATACGATATGTCGTCGGTAGTGTGGCAGAGTGCCCTCTGGATAAACAGGGGCGAATCCTGCTTCCTCCGCATTTACGGGGAGAAGCTAGCCTGCAGCGGGAAGTTGTGCTTGTCGGTATGCTCAATCATGTCGAAATCTGGGACAGGGAAACCTGGGAAAAAGAGAACCTGGCAACCAGTGAAAATTTTGAAGAGTTTGACGAGCAATTTGCTGAAATGGGGATTTTTTAATGGATTCAATTGAGGACATAAAAAAAATACATCAGTCAGTTCTGCTTGAAGAATGTCTGGATTATCTGCAACCCCGATCGGGTGGAGTCTATATGGACGGTACTCTCGGATTGGGAGGGCATACGCAGGCAATCCTTAAGGCATCTGCACCAGCTGGCAGAGTAGTTGGTTTTGAGTGGGATGAAAATGCGATCCAGCGCAGTCAGGTACGGTTGGCTGAATATGGAGAGCGATTGACTATAGTACGGAGAAATTTTGCAGAGATTGCTGCCGGCCTTGAAGATGCCGGTGTTGATGCTCTGGATGGGCTTTTGATTGATATAGGCCTGTCTTCATTGCAGCTTGATATGGGAGCGCGTGGATTCAGCTTTCAACGTGACGAACCACTCGACATGCGAATGGACAGCCGCAGAAAGATTACAGCGGCATCTATTCTTAAAAATGCCTCTGAAGAGGAATTGGCAGATATTTTTTATTACTACGGTGAAGAGCGTCAGGCTCGACGGATTGCAGAAGAGATAGTTACGCATAGGAAGCAGGAGGAGATAGAGACTTCAAAACAGTTTGCATCTCTGGTGGCGAGAGCTGTTCCTAAACGGTTTCATCCGCAAAAAATTCATGTTGCAACGCGGGTCTTTCAGGCATTGCGAATTGCAGTAAATACTGAATTGGAAAATCTTTCCCGTATTCTTGATGATGCTCCCGAGTTCTTGAAACCGGGGGCGCGATTTTGTGTTATTTCTTTCCATTCTCTCGAAGACCGAATGGTGAAGAGGAAGTTTCGGGCTCATCCTCAACTGGAAGTATTGACTTCTCGGCCAATAACCGCAGGACCTGAAGAGCTTGCCGGTAATTCACGGTCCAGAAGCGCAAAGTTGAGGGTGGCACAGCGAAAAATCAGTGACAGTTCAGGAGAGAAAAAATGATATTTCATAATTCAGCTCAATCATACGTGCGGCCGGTTGCCAATGTCGGTATTCGGCAACACCTTACACGACTCAGCATCGGGGAGCTGCCGGGTGGAATTTTGCTATGGAAGGCTATCGGCAAAGTTGCTGTTGCTGTCTGTGTGGCGACCATCACTATGAATGTGGCATTGAGTGTATACAAGGGAAACCTTGCAAATGCTGTCGTCACGGTTGAGCTGCAGAGACATGAGCTGATGGACAGAAATATCAATCTGAGAGCGAAACGGGCAGCATTGCTTTCCCCTCAGGCGGTAGAACTTGCAGCTGGCAAAATGCTCTCATTATACTCTCCCGTGAAGGGGCAGAATATAAAATTATAATCAGACCACCTCTGAAGTGGTTTGACAGATATTTAGCAGGAAGATGACCAAGAGACCAGGCCTGCGTAAAAAGCAGAAGAAAAAAACCAGGCTGGCACTGACTCTTGTCATTATTGTGCTGGTTAGCCTTGTAACAGGCTGGCAGCTCTTTGATATGCAGGGTGTGGTGCAGAGAATACGGAATGTGTTCTCCACAGCAGTTGATGTGCCGGTATCAGATGGTACTGTTCGCGGTACGTTGTATGACCGTAACTATAAAGAAATGGCAGTTTCTCTAGAGCGGGTATCAGTGTATGCCCGATCTCGGGAGTTGCAGTCTGTTGATGCAGCGGTGAGCGCGCTGGCTCCGGTACTGGATGTTGATGCCGGGCAGCTGGCTGAAAAAATGAGAGGTGAGGCGCTTCGCATCTGGTTAGTAAGAAATATAAATCAGGAACAGGAAGATGCGGTTCGAAGACTTGAGCTTCCCGGGATTTATCTGCATAAAGAGTATTCCCGATACTATCCGCTCAAGAATGTTGCGGCACACTTTATAGGGTTTGTGCAGGATGATATAGGGCTGGCCGGAATTGAATACTACTACGACCGTCTGGTCCAGAAGATGTTGGCCAAGGGAGATGATTCAGGTTATCGGGGCGGAGCTGGGCAGCATTTGCTGCTGACTGTCGATCTTAAGATTCAGGCTATCCTGGAGCAGTTAGTTGAAAGCCTTGCCGAAGAAAGACCGGGGTGTATGATCGGGGCATACGCAATGGATGCCAGCACGGGGGCTTTAGTCGCATCGGTGCAAAATCCATCTTTTGATCCGAACACTTATAGAATATATTCCCAGGAAATCCTCGGGAATTTACTGGTGAAACCAATGCTTCTACCACCTGTATTCAGGAGAATCCTACGTGATAGTGCTGCAATACAAAGCCAGTATGAGTCACGTGGGCAGGTGCATCCATGGAGTATCAGTAGCCAGGAGTTGAGTCTTGGTGGTGAATTACGTCTATGGGACAGGCTGGGACTCGGCGATGAAGATCCTCCTGATTTTCGAAATAGTGTCAATCGGTTGAGTGAAGCTCCGGAATATTTTCTCGTGCAGGGCGAGGCCGAAAATGACTTTGGAACAGTGTCTGATTCACTGTCTCCACTTGGGGTACTCTCCAGCTTCAGTTCATTGATTAATGGTGGCAGGAAGGTTGAGCCGTATGCTGTACAGACAGCGGTTGATGCTGTAAGCGGTCGTGAGTTTGAATTACGTTCAGATTCTACTGCTGGAGCACCTAAAGAAATTGTTCATGAAGAAGTATCCCGGGAGATATCCCGGCTTATGGCAAGTCTCAGTACCCCCAATGAACTTGGGGGCGGGACAATTCATGGAGAAGTGCAGGCGAGCATAAGCAGCAGCGAAGGGTATGGCTATCTGGGTAACGAGCTCTATTTCACAGCTGTTCCGTTCGACCATGCACAACTGGCTTTACTGGTAACGATCCAGGGTGGTAATAGGGTTACTCCAGATAAAAATCATCTAAAACTGTCAGATCCCGGGGGGGAGCTGGCAGTGCAACTTCCACGCATTGCGGTACTTCAGCAGGTTGGGAAAAGTATTGCGGATATCGCGGAGCCGGGTGTTGGTGAAAGCGGTAATTATCCGATACATCTTGATCGATTGCGTGAAGCGGTACGAAAGTCTCTCGAGGAAAATCTGGTTGAAGATGCTGATGTTGGGAATATGCCAGAACTTGTGGGTTTGAGTTTACGAAAAAGCTTACGTCTGTTGCAGGACCAACGATGTGAAATACGTGTTCATGGGACAGGCAGGGTCGTGGCTCAGGAGCCGCCTCCGGGTACACCGCTTGCGGGAGTAAAGGAGTGTGTCATCAGGCTGCAGCAACAGGAAGATGTAAGTCTCGAGACATTGGAAGAAAAACTGTCGGTAAAACAATGAAAAGTGAGATGACTGAACCAACAGAGATACTCCCTCCGGGAGCCGGTGCAACTCTTCATGAACTTCTTCGGAGAATTGACTATTCCGTGGTGCGTTCTGGCGTTCTTTCATGTCATGATCTCGTAATTACGTCTGTCAGTTGTGACTCGAGAGCTATTCGGGCCGGTTCGTTGTTTATAGCGATTTCGGGGAGTGTTACTGATGGGCATCATTTTGTTACGATGGCTGCAGAACAGCGTAGCGCTGCGGTGATTGTTGAGTCAGGTGCCGATTGGGTTGTGCCAGATGACTGGCAGGGTTGTGTAATCGAAGTGCAGGATTCAAGGCTGGCGTATGCGCTGATTGCTGAGAATTATTATGGGCAGCCGGCAGATGCTGTAAAGCTGATAGGTATTACCGGGACGAACGGTAAAACGACAATTACCTACCTGCTTGAAGATGTACTTGGCGATTTCGGATATCGGGTCGGTGTGATCGGTACTGTGAATTACCGCTACAACGGTAACCAGGGTAAGGTCGTTTACCCGTCCCCATTTACCACGCCTGAACCGATGCAGCTTCAGGCGTTGTTGTTTGAGATGGTGAACGCTGGTGTTGAGTACGTGATAATGGAGGTGTCGTCACATGCTCTTGCTCAGCATCGTATCGGTGCTTTGCATTATGACGTGACTGCCTTTACCAATCTGTCACGTGATCATCTGGATTATCATCAAACGATGGAAGAGTATTTTCAGGCCAAGACTATTCTGTTTCTTCAGCATTTGAGACCGGGTGGCAAGGTGGTGATTTCAACGCCCCAGCAACCTGGAGACTCAACTGACTGGTCGGGAAAGCTACGAGAAATTTGCACAAAAGAGCAGATCGCAACGGTAGAGTGCGGCCCGCAGGAACAGGCATTTTTACGAATTCTCGGTTACTCTTCAACCCTGACCGAAACACGGCTGCAACTTCAGGCCGGCCATGAAAATATCACTCTTACCACTCCCCTTGTCGGTCATTTCAATGTTGATAATCTGGTAACGGCTATTGGCGTTGCTTCAGCTTTTGGTCTGGATATACGCAATATCGTGGCTTCAGCTTCCAATAGCCATGGTGCTCCTGGACGCTTGCAGCGGATTATTATCGATGATTATTCCGGTTATAAGCGGCCGGTAGTCTTTGTGGATTACGCGCATACACCGGATGCTCTCAATCAGGTTCTGTCGACAGTTTCAGCCTTGCCTCACCGCGAGCTCTATTGTGTTTTCGGCTGCGGTGGTAATCGTGATAATGGCAAAAGACCGGTGATGGGGAGTTTTGCCGGAAGGTTCGCTGATGTTGCGATTGTGACGGATGATAATCCCCGCTCTGAGGTTCCGGATGAAATACGCAGGCAAATAGTTCCTGGAGTAGAGCGTTCCGGCCTGGGGCGAAAGGAAGTTGATTGGTTGCAAAAACGGAAAACAGGTGAACGCGGCTATGTGGAAATAAGCAGTCGAAAGGAAGCTATTGCTGCTGCAGTCAGAGCCGCCGGTGAAGGTGATATCGTACTTATTGCCGGCAAAGGGCACGAGAAATATCAGCTTGGCCTGCAAGGCAAGAAATTTTTTGATGATTGCCTTGAGGCAGAAGCTGCTCTTCTCGAGTGGAATGTCAAAGCCGTTGCCCTGGCGACTGCAGGTAATCTTGTTAATCAATCAGGCCGGGCAAGTGTACCTGGTAAAATTTCTACAGACAGCAGAACCATAGAACCTGGTGATATATTTGTTGCTTTAAGGGGTGAGAAGTTTGATGCTCATACTTTTCTTGATGCAGTAAAAGATAAAGGTGCAGGTTGTCTGGTTGTTGAAGCTGGTCACATACAGCCATTTCCTGAGGACGTAACACGGGTGGAAGTTGCGGATACCTTGCAGGCACTTGGTGATCTGGCCAGATTCAGACGGCGCTTGCTTGCCAGATATGAAGAACAGTTCATTATAGGTATTACCGGCAGTTGCGGCAAAACAACGGTCAAGGAGATGACTGCGGCAATTCTGCGGCGCAGATGGCCTGCAGGACCTGATTACCCTGAAAATTCTGTACTATATACCAAGGGTAACCTCAATAATTTGATTGGACTACCACTCTCTCTATTGCCGTTGAGCCCTCATAACAAAGCCGCTGTCCTTGAAATGGGTATGAATGCTCCAGGCGAGATTCGGCAGATGACCAGAGTTGCCGAACCTGATATCTGTTGCATCACCAATGTGCATCCGGTGCATCTTGAAGGCCTGCATACTATTGAAGGTGTTGCGGCAGCCAAAGAGGAAATCTTTGCTGAAGCCCAGGCTGAAACTCTTTTGATCATCAATCTTGATGATGCCCATGTCAGGCAGATGGCAGGTCGCTATGCACAACCGAAAATATGCTTTTCTGCCTCTACAGAGAATGTACCCGCAGAGGCAGATGTTTTTGTTTCTAACGTAAAGGTAACTGATGGTGTAATTATCTTTATGCTGCATCGGGGAAAAGAAAAGACTGAGGTCCGGCTTCACACCGTTGGTCTGCATAACATTACAAATGCACTTTGTGCTGCAGCAATAGCTACTGGTGCCGGCGCCTCACTTGCTGAGATAGCAGAAGGGCTTGCTGATTTTCGACCTGCGGATAGGCGTATGGTACAGATGCGCACCAGTTTCGGAGTTGGCGTGTTGAACGACACATATAATGCAAATCCGGCATCCATGGCTGCTGGTCTGACAACACTAATGCAGATGGGAACTGGCAGAACCGCTGCTCTGCTTGGCGACATGCTGGAACTTGGTGAAGGCTCCGCGGCAACGCATAGAGAGCTTGGTAGCCTGGCAGCCAGCCTGGGAGTAACCTATCTTGGAGTAGTGGGAAAATATTGTACAGAAGTATATGAAGGTGCTTGCAGTGGAGGAATGACTCCTGACAATGTCAGGACGTTTGTAAATAAGGACAATGCCGCGGAATGGATTGAAAATCTTCAGGAGTCAGGTCAGCTTGTCGGAGGGGACTGGTTGCTGGTGAAGGCATCCCGTGGGTTGCAGATGGAGACAATAGTTGCACGGCTGATAGGAAAGTCTTGAGGAATAACTAAAGGCGAGGTACAAAGCCAGCTTCGAGGAGTCCTCTTTAACCTGCAACGATTACCAGAGACAATTACATGCTGTATCACTTACTCTATCCACTGCACACCAGTTTTATCGGATTCAATGTTTTCCGGTATATAACATTTCGCGCCATTTGTGGTGCCGTAACTGCGTTTCTTATTTTACTTGTATTTGGGCCTATGTTTATCCGCGCCATAAAGCGCAGGCAGATAGGGCAGGTAGTAAGAGACGATGGCCCTGAGACACATCTGAAAAAGCAGGGTGTACCAACCATGGGCGGATTATTGATTATCTGCGCGATCACGCTCTCTACCCTGCTTTGGGCAAGACTTGACAACCCACTTGTCTGGTTGTTGATGTTCATCACCCTCTTTTTTGGTGGAATCGGCGCCTATGACGATTTACAGAAAGTGAATAAAAAGAGCAGCGCCGGCTTGAGCGCCAGAGGCAAACTGCTGTTGCAGATTGCGGGAGCAGCAGTAGTCGGTCTCTTTATTTTTCTGCATCCCGGCTACGATGGACAGCTGAGTTTACCGTTTTTGAAAAATGTTCAACCGGATCTGGGGTGGTTTTATATTGTTTTTGCGGTGATAGTAATCGTCGGGTCGTCAAATGCTGTGAATCTTACGGACGGACTTGATGGGCTGGCGGCAGGGCCGACAGTGGTATCGGCATCAGTATATCTGATTTTCTGTTATCTTGCAGGACATGTAGTTCTGGCTGAATATTTGCAAATACCCTATGTGCAGGGAAGCGGTGAGCTGGCAATTTTTTGTGGAGCGATTGTAGGTGGATGTCTCGGCTTTTTATGGTTCAACGCATATCCGGCTCAGATTTTTATGGGTGATACGGGATCACTTGCGCTGGGCGGTGCGCTCGGTGCTATTGCAATTATTATCAAACAGGAATTTTTGCTGGCGATTGTGGGCGGCATCTTTGTAATGGAAGCGTTGTCGGTAATTATGCAGGTCGGATATTTCAAAATGACCAACGGCAAACGAATTTTCCTGATGGCACCGTTTCATCATCATTTTGAAAAGAAAGGCTGGCACGAGCCGAAGGTGGTTGTACGTTTCTGGATCGTGTCGATAATTCTCGGACTCTTTGCTTTGGCAACATTGAAACTTCGCTGATGAAATATCAAAGACTCATACAATCCGGAAAATGTGTTGCTGTATTGGGGTTGGGTATTACCGGCAAGGCAGCAGTGCGTTATTGCCAGAAAAACGGAGCCAGGGTTGTTGTTTCAGACAGTCGGTCATCAGAAAGATTGCAGAGTGAATGCGGTCAGTTTCTTAGCGATACAGCAGTTGAGTATGAAGCCGGAGTACATAGTGTTGAATTTTTAGCACAGGCCGATCTTGTGATAGCAAGTCCCGGAATCCCGTATGACCATAAAGTCATTCAGGAACTCAATGCACAGGGAATACCTGTTGTTGGTGAACTTGCTGTTACCTCATCGCAGATAGATATTCCGATTGTCGCGGTCACGGGAACCAACGGCAAAACGACGGTCACCTCGCTCATTGGTGAGATTTTCAAAAAAGCCGGCAGAAACGTTTTTGTCGGCGGCAATATCGGAACCCCGCTTTTCGAGTACTTATGCGGCGAAAAGAGTGCTGATGTAATGGTTCTTGAACTATCCAGTTTTCAGTTACAGATGGTCGGAGAATTTGCCCCGGATGTTGCTGTACTGTTGAATATAACTCCGGATCATATCGACTGGCATGGTGGCCTCGAAGGTTATGCTCAGGCCAAAATGAATATTTTTCGGAATCAGACTGCTCATGACACTGCAATAGTGTGTCAAGATGATACTGGAAGCATGGCGCATGTGGCAGATATTCAAGGACAAATGCTGACATTCGGCAGGGCTGCAAAGAATACTGCGAGCATTTGTCATTGCGCTATTTCTGTACAACATGCCGGGTCTCTGCTGGAGTTTGATCTGTCTGGTACCGCAATGGGTAACCATATTGGTGCAGGTAATGCTGCAGCTGCGATTCTGGCGACCCTGGCACTGCATGTTGACCCTGAAGATATACGACGTGGAATCCGGGAGTTTCAGCCGGCTGCTCATAGGTTGCAGTGGGTGGGGTCCAGCGCAGGTGTCAACTATGTTGATGACTCGAAGGCAACCAATACCGGTGCCGTTATTGCAGCCCTGCAGCAACTGGAGGGGAAGGCTCTGCTGATTGCCGGGGGAAAAGATAAAGGTGAGGATTACAGGCTCCTTCGTGAATCGGTCGAACTGAAGGCGAAAGAGGTTATTGTAATCGGTGAGGCGGCCGGGAAGATCGCTGCGGCTCTTGAAGGGTGTACAGTCATAAGACCGGCAGAATCAATGGATGAGGCAGTGGCACTGGCGACAGGCTCGGCGCAGCGGGGTGATACTGTATTGCTTTCACCTGCGTGTGCAAGCTTTGATATGTTCACTAGTTATGGTCATCGGGGCGAAGTATTTGCGGCAGCGGTAAAAAAAATAATTGCCGAAGAAAAGACGATGATCAGTGGAGGTCTTCAGTGAGCGCATTGACGCAGCGGCAGAAATCAGGATTACGGCTTCTCATTACCGGTGGTGGTACGGGAGGGCATCTTTTTCCGGCTGTGGCAGCGGCTCAGGCACTTCGTACCCGACAGCCGGAGAGCGAAGTACTCTTTGTCGGTACCAGAAGAAAGATAGATACCACTAGTCTTGACAGGTATGGTTTTGCCAACAGTTCGATCCATTGTTATGGTTTAAAAGGAAAAAGTATAACAGAGTTGGTAAAAGCGCTGGCAGTGCTGCCAATATCATTTTTAGAGGCCGTTGCTGTAATTCGCAGATTCAGACCGGATGTGGCTTTAGGCGTTGGGGGGTATGTGACCGGGCCGGTTATGCTGGCTGCTCGTATCCTCGGCGTTCCGACGATTATTCATGAACAGAATTCGGTACCTGGTCTTGCCAACAGAAAATTGGGGAAAATAGTAGATCACATATGTATCTCCCTACCGGGAAGTGAGAAATATTTCCCTCAGCAGAAAGTACAGTTTACAGGTAATCCGGTACGAAAAGATATTCTGGAGCTGGCAGCAGGAGCCATACCGGATGATATGGCAGAAACGTTGACTCTACTGGTATTAGGAGGGAGTCAGGGTGCGCATGGGTTGAACAAGATTGTAACCGAAGCATTATGCGATCTTGACAGAAAGCCTCTGTCAGGTTTTTCTGTTATACACCAGACGGGAAATGCAGATGCCGGATGGGTTGAGGAAAAATATTGTAGCGCAGGAATAAAGGCGAGGGTTGCACCGTTTTTTCAGGATATGAAAGAGGTGTACCAAAAGGCTGATGTACTTGTTTCTAGGGCTGGTGCTACAACGCTTACCGAACTTGCAGTACTCGGCAAGCCTGCGATTTTGGTACCTTATCCGTATGCAGCTGACAACCATCAGCAGAAGAATGCTGCTTATTATGTTGAGGGAGACGGGGCCCGGCAATTCAGTGAGGCGGAACTCACTGCAGAAACTTTAGCGGATGTGCTTTCTACTCTGAACAATGATCGTGCACGTTTGGTAACGATGGGTCAGGCTATGCGCAGCATGGCAAGGCCTGATGCTGCAGAAAAAATAATTGATATATGTATCCGGGCAGCAGGTCGCCGGGGTGGAGACAACAGCAGTACAGATTCCAGGCCTGGAGGCTGAACAGATGTACAAAAGTGGTAAACATATACATTTTGTCGGAGTTGGCGGTATAGGCATGAGCGGTATTGCCGAATTGCTGCTGAACCTCAAGTACAAAGTTTCAGGCTCAGATCTGTATGGTTCTGCTATTACAGACCGGCTTCAGGAATTTGGTGGAATAATCTTTAAAGGGCATCTGGCGGAGAATGTGATCGGGGCGGACGTCGTGGTTACATCTTCGGCTATATCGCCACAAAACCCAGAAGTTCTTGAGGCTCGAAGGTTGCATATTCCGGTTATCCAGCGGGCGGAGATGTTGGCGGAACTCATGCGGTTGAAGAGATTTGGTATAGCCATTGCCGGCAGTCACGGAAAGACATCCACGACATCGATGGTCAGCTGGATGATGTCGCAGGCAAATCTTGACCCGACAATTGTTGTTGGTGGCAAAGTTGATTCGCTTGGCGGCAATGCAAAGCTCGGACAAGGCGAATTTATCGTTGCGGAAGCTGATGAAAGTGATGGATCATTTTTGAAGCTTTCACCTGTTGTGGAAGTGGTAACAAATATTGATCTGGAGCATCTTGATTATTACAAAGACCTCGATCACATAAAGGATACTTTTCTCGAATTCATTGATAAAATTCCGTTTTACGGTGCAGCAATACTTTGCCTCGATGATGAAAATATCGTCGAGCTACTGCCTTTAATCAGTAAAAGAATAATTACGTACGGATTGACGACTCAGGCAGACCTGCGTGCTGAAAATGTACATTTCAAGGATGGCCGGGTGTTCTTTACTGTGCACAGGCGTGATGAATGTCTGGGAGAGGTTGATCTTGCCCCCCCTGGAAAGCATAATGTTTATAATGCACTGGCAACAATTTGTGTTGGCCTTGAGCTGGAGATAGACTTTGCTGTGATTGCCGGTTCCCTGCGTAGTTTTGCAGGTGTACAGCGGCGGATGCAGAAAAAGGGTGAGTTGCATGGAATAACAGTGGTAGATGACTACGGACATCACCCTACCGAAATACGTGCGACTCTTTCAGCGATTAAATCGGCATGGCCTGATAAAAGACTGGTCGTCCTGTTTCAGCCGCATAGGTACAGCCGTACAAAAGGACTCTTTAAAGAATTTATTACCGCTTTCCACCAGGCGGATATGCTTGTGTTGACAGATATCTATGCAGCAAGTGAAGAACCTATTGAAGGAGTGAGCAGTGAAAGCCTGCTTGCAGCAATTGAGCAACATGGACAACGTTATGCCCGGTACATTCCTTCAGTAGAAACTATGGCTGAGGAGGTTCTGGCGATGGTGGGCGAAAATGATCTGGTTCTGACGCTCGGAGCTGGAAATATAGTGCGGGTGGGTGAAGAACTTGTTTCTCTATTGGAACAAAAGTAGAAAATTAGGGCTGGCGACAGGTTTAATGATTCGCGTGGAGGATAGAGTCTGAATTCTAAAGTATCACATCTGCGGAAAAGAATATCCGGAATAACTGATTTTGTGCGCCAGTGTTTCCGTGAGATATTTCGTAAGAAAAAGGGACGGAATGTGCGTAACAGCGATCTGCGGCACCATTCCTTTGCGACAGCACCGGAACCTGTTTTCCGTAAAAAACGATTGTCATTAAAAAAAGTCAAAAACAATATTCTGCAAAAACGAAGATGCAGAAAAGAAAGCTACGCGCCGCAGGCACAGAAAGTAACACGGCGGTTCAGGCTCGTGCCGGTTGCAGGTGCAATAGTTCTCATTACGCTGTTTTTTGTTAGTGAAGGACCCGGAAGAATAGGCAGGATGTTTGGAGATATAGGCCTTTTTAAAGTCAGAGTTCTTGAGTTTAGCGGCTGTGAATCCACTTCGAAAGACAGATTGAGGTTGTTGACAGGTATTAACCTGTATCAGACAAGTCTGCTTGGGCTTGATACAAAAGAGATTGAGAATCTGGTTGAGCAGGATCCGTGGGTCAGTAAAGCTGTCGTTAAAAGAGACTGGCCTTCAGCTCTTATGATTGAAGTGGTGGAACATATTCCCATTGCTATGATGACAACTAACACCACCGGGGAACCTCGACTCTATTATGTTGACAGGAATGGTGCGCCATTTCTCGAAGTGACACCTGGGCACGATGTTGATTATCCTGTGATTACAGGACTGGATAGATTCACTGAAGAGTTGAAGCGTGAAGAAATATTTGATGATGTTCATCGGTTTTTGCAACTCGTGGGCAGGAATAATCCGAATCTTCCGGCTCAGTCTGTGTCAGAAATACATTTAAATAGAGAGGGGGAAATAGTGGTCTATCTTGTTGATTACACTTTTCCTATCTTTTTTGGTAAAGGCGAGATTACGGCAAAATATAACAGACTCGTGAGTGTGTTGGGGGCGTTGTACAAAGAAAAGGGGAAGGGGTTATTGATCTCCGGAATAGAATATATCCGGATGGATTACTTGAACGACAAGGTGCTTGTAGCACAAAGTGAATCAGGTTGACAGGCATGAATAAAAAAATGGAGTTGGAACCGGTAGAGGAGCTTGAACCGTCAGAACGCGAGCCGGGCGAACTTGTTGTAGGCCTTGATATAGGCACTACCAAGATTTGCTGTATTGTCGGTGAAGTGTTCGAGGATCGGGTCGATGTGATCGGTACCGGAACCGTACCGTCAAATGGCCTGAGAAAAGGGGTTGTTGTAAATATTGAGAGTACCGTCAGCTCAATAAAGAAAGCCGTACGGTTGGCAGAAGAGTCTGCAGGATGTGATCTGCGTTCTAATTATGTGTATGTCGGAATTGCTGGAAATCATATCAAAGGATTCAATAGTCCTGGTATTGTTGCTGTTAACAACCGGGAAATAAAGAAGACTGATATCGATGATGTCATCAACGCTGCGCGGACTGTGAAGATCTCTGAAAATCAACGGGTTATTCACGTGATGCCGCAAGAGTATATGGTTGATGATCACACCGGTATCCAGAACCCGTTGGGGATGACGGGTGTACGACTGGTCACCAATGTTCATATTGTTACAGCTGATATTGGTGCTGTGCATAATCTGGTGACCTGCTGTAACAAGGCTAACCTTGAAGTCGCAGAACTGGTACTTGAGTCGATTGCTTCAGCTAACGCTGTGTTGAGTGCAGATGAAATGGAGCTTGGCGTAGCATTGGTAGATATCGGTGGGGGGACTACCGATCTGGCTGTTTTCTGCGACGGCACAATCAGGCACACAAGAGAGATCGGACTCGGCGGGCATAATCTGACCAATGATCTTTCTGTCGGCTTACGCACTCCATTGCAGGAGGCGGAACGTTTGAAAGAAGATTACGGCGGAGCCATAGCTTCTATCATCAAACCGAACCTGGTTGTCGATGTTCCCACTGTAGGTGACAGGGAGCCTCGTAAGGTTACACAGAAAATCCTTGTCGATATTCTTGAGGCAAGAATGATTGAAATCCTCGAGATGATTGACCGGGAGCTTGTTGCAAGTGGTCAGAAAAACAAGATTAACGGTGGTATCGTTATTACTGGTGGGACGTCTTTGCTGGCAAACCTTGTTGATCTGGCTGAACAGATTTTCGATCTCCCGGTACGGATAGGATATCCGACAGGGGTTGGTGGAAAGCTGGAGGAAATTCACAGCCCGCGTTGCACAACTGCAACCGGACTGGTGTTGTTTGGCAGAAACAAAAGCAAAGAAGTGCAAAATCGTGAACCATCCGCCATTGATAAGTTCAAAGGGTGGATCAAAAAAATTATGTAACGCCGAATTTTTTGTTTATGTGTCTGGGTGCAGATGATATATTTGCCCTATTTAAACGTTATGATTACAGCCCATCGAGGGTGGTTGCCTAATATAGCAGGGAGAAGAGTATGCCGTTTAGAATGGCAGAATCAGAAGGTGTTGCGGTCGTAAAGGTGATTGGCGTAGGTGGTGGCGGCGGAAATGCGATTAACACCATGGTTGCCAATCGACTGCAGGGTGTGGAGTTTATCGCAGCCAATACCGATAAACAGGCCCTCATGCAGTCCAAGGCGGATATTTGTCTTCAGCTCGGCCCAAGTGTTACCAAAGGGCTCGGGGCTGGAGCTACTCCAGAGACCGGCGAGCAGGCAGCGCTGGAATCCCTTGAAGATCTCAAGGAGTCTCTGAGGGGTAGTGACATGGTGTTTATAACTGCCGGTCTCGGAGGAGGGACCGGTACTGGTGCAGCACCTGTTGTCGCCAAAGTAAGTAAGGAACTGGGGGCACTCACTGTTGCTGTAGTTACCAGACCGTTCAGTTTTGAAGGCAAGTTCCGGATGCGGAATGCTGAATCCGGCTGGGAAGAACTGCAAAAATATGCTGATACCATCATTACAGTTCCAAATGACAGATTGCTGTCGCTAATGCAGAAGAACAGCAAACTGTCCGATATGTTGACCATGGCGGATAATGTACTG
>JBFHGS010000058.1:0-23606 GCA_041582995.1 Desulfopila sp.
CCTTCTCCTCTTCTGCTGCAGTTACCGGCGAAACCTGTTCAACCACTACGGCCTGGGCTGCAATTTTCTCAACAGATTTCGAATTACCCGGCAGTTCCGCCGCTGGACTGTCATTATCAGATACACTCGTATCAACTTCAGGATCTTCTTTATCCGGCTCAGCCAGAGAAGCCACATTCTGGCCATGTTGCTCCTCACCGGGAGCAGGTGACTTCTGATCAATATTGGCCACTTCCGCGACAGGTGCACTCGACAGGACTTCCACCATAGTGTCTATCGGTTCTGTAGCTTCTGTAATTTCTGTAAGTTCAACAGGAACCGGCTCATCGGTAATTTCCTGGCCTGCACTTGATTCGGAAAGCACCTCATCTTTTTCAACTGGAATTTCAGATGGTTGCGAATCACTATAG
This sequence comes from Desulfopila sp., assembly GCA_041582995.1. Lineage (GTDB taxonomy): Bacteria > Desulfobacterota > Desulfobulbia > Desulfobulbales > Desulfocapsaceae > Desulfopila. The sequence continues at coordinate 411 of JBFHGS010000058.1, forward strand.
AAAGCTTGGTCAACGCCATGCGTAACCGCGCCTACAGATTCTTCAGAGGGGTTTTCTCCAGCTTCATCACGAATTCCTGCAGATGGCGGATTATTCTCAATATCTGAGGCAATTCTCTCCGATAGCGTTGCAGAAGCCACGACAGCAGGAGAAATTCCGCCCGGCGCTCCAGCCTTCACCGGCACAACATTCAACGACTCCCTGACAGCTCTGACAACCTTTTCCTTGGGTGCTTCCAGCAAAGTCGTATTGGTGACAACTGTCGGAGCAATGTCCGGCGCTCCTGCCGACAATGCCGGTATATAATCAGCAGCAACAGTAACGACATTTTTACCATAGCCACGTATCTGATACACAATTTCCCTGCCACCCGGAGTGAGATACGCTAAGCCGATCACCAACAGCATCACCATTACCATGACATTCATGCTACTGCCTGCTGATGTACCGGAAGGATCTGCTATATGCACAGGGTCTACGGCCGGTATCTCTTCATCCACGTGGGACTCTTCCAGAGGCAATGGAGCTACCACTATCGGCTGCTCATTGCCTCGTGTGTGTTTTGAAACCGGCAGACGCATTTCATCCGCACACTCTTTTACCATCTGGGCGGTTATTCTTTTTTTACCGGTAGCAAATCCGAGGATCATGCAATGGTCACAGATGATATTTATTTTTCGAGGGAACCCTTTAGAAAATTCATATATGGCACGGAGAGCTCCGGAATCGAAAATCTCTTCTTTCGCCCCGGCTACACGCAGACGATGCTGCACAAGTTGACCGGTCTCTGACATGTTGAGATGATCGAGGGAGTAATTCAGGGTTATTCTTTGCCGCAACGCCCTGTTCCCGCTCTCCAGAAGCACGTCATTGAACTCACTCTGTCCTACCAGGAATATGTTGAGCAGTTTTGCTTCATTCTTCTCGATATTCGAAAGCAGACGTACTTCTTCGAGGAGATCCTGGCTGAATCGTTGAGACTCATCAATGATGAGCAGTACTTTTTTTCTTCTGGTGTAAGCTGTATTCAGAAAATGGCCAAAATGCACAAGAAAAGCATCTTTTCTGGCAAACTCCTTTCCCATGTTAAAGGCATGAGAAATATAGTTCAACAGATCCATCTTTTCCATGCCGGGATCCGGTACCTTTGCAACGATAACATCATCCCCCAGACTGGATACCAGAGCATTGATAAGCGTTGTTTTGCCTGTACCGACATCACCGGTCAACAGCAGAAAACCCTTATTCTCCAAAACTCCATATTTCAAGGTGGCCAGTGCCTCCTTGTGTTTTTCTCCAAGCCACAGAAATGCAGGATCAGTGCTGATCTGAAAAGGCATCTTGTCCAGACTGTAAAAATCACGGTACATGAGACGATCTCCTCAAGGAACACTGCCGATAACACCTGACAGAATATTGCGGGCGTCATGGGACTTATGGTAGTTTTCAGGCTATGGTTCATCAGAAGCGCCTGAAAATCCAATGCCCGAAAACATCAGATACTCTGTATCTTACAAAATTCCTTTGATGGCTTCCAGTACCGGGTTGACATCCTCCCGCGTATGAGTTTTTTTACCAACCTGAAATTTCTGAACGCAATCATACTGCTCCCAGCCTTTTAAAGGATAATTCAGGTCGACAGAATTCCATTTCGGATGCCCGTTTTCTTTCAGCCAATCCATATTTTTGACCATGGTCTGGGCAAACCTGCCGACATTATCGCAATTCGCCATCCGGAAATTATACGAGACAAGAACCGATTTAACCGCAACGGAGTTTACGGTTTCTGCTTGCCATGCATAGGTACCGGCAGGTATCTGGGTTTTTCCATAGAACTCCGTTACGCTTTGATTCACAATCGGCAGAAGAGCCAGATTATCATCAGCAGTAACCTGCTCGGTAAAAAGCTTTACCGGATATCCTGCCACATAGAACATTGCATCAACTGCACCACTTTTAAGTTGGGGAAGAGCCTGATCTGCACCTACTGCCAGAATTTCCGCAGGCGTGACTCCTGAGACTTCAAAGAGAAGTTTTGCGGTAAGGTAAGAACCACTACCTTCCTGGCCTATAGCAACTTTCTTTCCCTGCAGATCATCAAAATCAATGAGAGTATTTTTTCCAAGCAGATGTACTTCTTCATCGTACAGGGGGTAAACCATTTTGATTTTCTGAGCAATCTGTTTTAACACAGGATCCGTTTCAACCTTGGCAACAAAGGCCAGCACATCTGACTGCACGATCCCCATCTGGGTATTCGGTCGCTTATATACCGCGAATATGTTTTCCACCGAACCATCAGAATTCTGCACATTCAAGTCAATGCCGTTCTGCTTTGCCAACTTTTCAAGATTCAGGCCGAACTGGTAATAGGTTCCCTTCAGACCACCCGTAACCATACCCATTTGCACGTTCTGTGCAGATTTTGCATGCACTACTACATTTACGGATAACAACATACAGGCAAAAAATAGACCGACAACATAACCTCTTCTTTTCATACCAACCCCCCCTCATTTTTTCTCTGGAAACAGATAATTAATATTCAACATCTATCTTTGACGTCACCCTAAAAACAGGTTTTGCCATTGACAGAAAAAAGCAGACACCGCATCCTTGCCCCCCTGCCCTCTTCAATGCGAGGACGGCAAGTAACATGACCCGGCATGCTCACTGGTCACGATAGAAAAATCCCGGTCAGGTAACTTCTTCAACTATTCTTTGGATTCATGGGCTCAGGTATCAACACGATAACAGTCCATTACAGACGACTGCATAATGACCGCACAACCTTCAATTAGCCGGTATGTACAAATCGGCTAAGACGATGAGTTACACCAAACCTAACTCTTTAATGAATCACTTGCAATCTCTTTTACACCGTAAGACATGGTTAAAGATGCTTAAACAACAGGCATAAATAGGTAACTATACCTATTTGTAGGAGAGAAATACTTTTGAAAGCAAAACGAACCTTCAGGAAACGCGGTCATTCGTCTGCCTATGTGTCAGGCATAGATTTTCTGTCATTAAAGTATTTAATTACAGCTCAAACGTATCTCGCATAGTGTCGCGACAGGCATACAGAGGGGCGGGACAAATTTAAGCGTCAGGAGTACACAATTATTGATGCTACTACTCAATATTAAAGTACATGCTGTGATGTTTCGAGTTGCCTGTGATGAGTAATTGCAGTTCAACTTTCAGTACTGCTACGCTCATCTTCCGTCAGTGTTCGGTATCCACCCCACACCCGGGTGAGGGTTGTCAGAAGGCAAATTGAAGCAAATACCCATGCAAGCACAGGGAAGATGGCTGGCCAGAGACAGATTGCCACAAAAAAGAGTATTGTCTCTGTTGCTTCAGCCAAGCCACCGAGATAATAAAATCCTTTATGAGGGTAGGTGATATTCAGCAGCCGGCGTTTCTCAGCCATAATCGCATACGCCAGAAAACTGCTGCCTGTACCTACAAATGAAAATATCAAGGCGGCGGCAGCCAGACTGTTTTTTTGAGGATCAGCCAGCGCGAAACCTAAGATAACACCTGAATAAAAGATAAAATCGAGTACTATGTCGAGAAAACCACCAGCATCTGTGGCCCTGCCCATCCTTGCCAGGGCACCATCGATACCATCTGCCAGTCTGTTCAGCAATATGCAGATAAGCCCACCAACGTACCAGTGTAAAGCCAGAGCGGGGATAGCTGATATCCCGACGACAAAGCCCCATATCGTCACCTGATCCGCACTAATATTCCGCTCTTTGAGCCAAAACGCACAACGATGCAAAGGAGAACGCAACCATTCAATTGTGTAGCGATCGAGCATTACTCCAATTCCTCACCACGAAGTTCATAAATCCTTCCACCACAACTATCCTGCTCATCATGCGTTACCAGAAGAGCAGGTATATCACGCTGACGTGTCTGTTCATGCACAAACTCCCGAAAGCTTGCACGTAAAACCATATCGAGTCTGGAAAAAGGCTCATCCAGCAGCACAGCTTCCGGCTCAGCCAGTATCGTTCGCAATAGACTCACCCTCGCTTTCTGACCACCTGAGAGTGTCGCCACATCCCTTCTTGCAAAGTCTTCGAGCCCTGCCCGTTCCAGGGCCGTCATTATACGCTGCTCTTTCACATCCCGCTTCAGCCCCGCAGGCAAGCCAAAAGCGAGGTTGCCATAGACATCAAAATGAGGAAAAAGGAGATCGTCCTGGAAGAGAATTCCAACTTGTCGATTCTCCATAGCTGTATCGTGCAATTCCCGGCCATTCAGGCTTATCCGACCATCCACTCTGAAGCCATGTTCAAGATTACCTGCAATTGCGGCAAGAAGCGTCGACTTCCCGCAGCCGCTCGGCCCCATCACTGTGGCGATTTCCCCTTTTGGTATTGAGATCGTCACCGGCTCAAAAAGAGTTCTGCCCCGATAACGCACCTGTACCTTCTCAAGTTCTAACGACATAGCTATCTCTGTTTATACATTCTTGGCCCCGCTTTTCAGCCAGCACTGACTACAACACATACCTACAAAAAATGCGGGTTAATTTTGCATGGCTTTTCTTTGCCGAAACAACCATGCAGGTAAAAATAACGCCAGACAGTAGACCAGCAGCGGCAGCAGAAACTGACAAAGAGCATAGACAGCAATGACGCGCCGGTCTGAGCCACCAGCAAGACTTACGGTTTCTGTTGTTATTGTCATAAACCGGCCGGCTCCAATGTACATGGTCGGCAGATACTGCGCGACGCTTACTGCAAAACCAGTGGCCATTGCAAAGGCAACCGGTTTCAGAAGCATTGGCAGTTTCACCCTGAAAAAACTTTGTATTGGAGAGCCACTCAATGCTACTGCAACCTGCATATATCGTGCATCAAAGCTTCTATATACATTCGAAAGGGTAAGGAAAATATACGGGAGTACAAATACCAGATGAATCCCCACCATGCTCAGCCATTTTCCCTCAAGATGCAACAACACAGCCGAAGTCTGGATTCCGAATAAAAAAGCAATCTGAGGAACGAGCAGCGGCATATAGACCAGCCACATGATCTGCTGGCCGTTTGCGCGCCGGCCCCGTTGCTGCATACGTACCTCATTTTCCAGACAACCTATCACCAATATTATTCCAGCACAGGTTGCCAACGCGCCGACAACAAAGGTAATATAGAGAGGCTCCGTTGCGTGATCCAAGCCTTTAGTCCAGAACTGCAGTGAATACATTGTCGGCAGCAGATCGGGAAAGCGGTAACTTCGGGCAAACGACCATATCAACAGCACAATAAAACATAATGCACTTACAGCCATCACCGCTACCGCCAGTGTATTTCCGAGCCAGCGAACCTTGTCGAGAACAGTAGTTCTGCTCCCGTTTACCAGCCTTCCTGCTGCGCATGTAGTTATCAGCTTTTCTGCGGCAAGGAATAGCCCTATCGAACAGGCAACCAAAAGAAAGAGCCAGGTTGCACCAGCAGCCCCCAGCAGTCGAGATGTTACATCCGCATCATTAAACCAACGGTCAACGAGTACTGCCAGGGTGGGCGGCAGGGAAGGTCCCAGAATAATCGCCACATCCACCACACTGAGAGAGTATGCAAGCACAGCCAGCACTGGTAATCGCAACTGCGGATACAACCGTGGTAGAACAAGTCTCGTCCATATTCGAACTCGTGAATAGCCGAGGCTTCTGCCAATCCAGTCAGTTCTGCGGATATCAAGTTGGTTAAGTCCGCTGATGCACATCAGCAATAGAAATGGAATTTCTTTACATGCCAGTGCCAGCGTGAGGCTCAGCCCATATGGATCTTTTACTGTCTGCCAGTCAGGGGGAGCCGCAAACCCGGTTAATTCAGGAGAAATACAGCGAACAAGCAAGCCGCTCGGGGCAACAAGAAAAGTAAAGCCGATAGCAAATGCAGCGTGAGGAACCGCAAGAAGCGGCGAAAGAAGCCGAACCAGCAACCTCCAGAGAAGTGATCCGTAGATGGACAGGGTTATCCATATCGAACAGAACAATGCAAGCAGAGTTGCTCCGAATCCGGATATGAGACTTGCCCGCAGAGCTCCCGGAAAGGCGGGGTGTACAAAAAGTTCACGAAAATTGTGCAGGTTGAAGTCTTCCGCCCCGATTGCAGGCAGATATCCGAATGCAGGCAACCACGTGCCGAAGAGACCGAGCAGAATAGGGACACAGAAAGCCGATAACGTGAGCAGCGGAAACACGCGCAGTCGACTTTTCATGAGAGGTGAGCGCTCCTCCACAATACTTATTTGCTATATCGGGCTATCCAGGCTTTCTCAAGAGCTTCGACCCACGATGCATGCGGTTCGAGCCTGACCTTGCCGAGTTCACCTGGAGAGAGTGTGGCCATCCCCCGCGGGAAGTTCTCAAACAATTGCTTCTGTTCAACGCTCAGTTTGTTCATTGCCAAAATCGTGGGATCACCCCAGACCGCCGGATCTTCTTTTCTGGCCTGCGCCTCGGGAGACATCAGAAAATTAATAAAAACCATTGCTCCTTCTGCAACTGAAGAGTTGAAAACAACAGCCAGAAAATGTGTATTCCCTATGGTTCCGTCCTTATGCACATAAGTCCTGATCGTGTCCGGCAGTTCGCCGCTGGCTATTGCATTGCCAGCCTCGTTCGGGTTGAAACTCAGCGACAGGAGAATCTCACCGTCATTCAACAGCTGTTTCATCTCTGAGGCACCAGTAGTAAACGTGGTGCCATTTCGCCACATAAGCGGATGCAGTTCGTCAAGAAAGGCCCAGAGAGGAGCAGTAACAGCGGCAAAATCCGACTCTGCTACAGGTCCGGCAAGTGCCTCCGGGGTTGTAGTCAGCTCCAGCAAAGCCTGTTTGATAAAGGTTGTGCCATGGAACCCGGGAGGTGCCGGATACGTAACCCGCCCCGGATGGGCTCGGGCAAATTGAAGCAGTTCATGCATATCCCTGGGTGGCACTGCAACCTTTGCACTGTCATACATGAACACCAGCTGCGCCATTCCCCAGGGAGCTTCAAGGTTGTCAACCGGCACTGTAAAATCCATCAGCGTTGTCGGTTTGTTTTCGGTGTCAACCAGCCGGTAATTAGGTAATAATTGTGTGTACGGTGCATGCAAAAGACCATTTTCCTTCATGGCCCGGAAATTTTCACCATTGATCCAAACCAGGTCAACGGTTCCTCCGGCAGTTCGCCCGGCGCTTTTTTCAGCCAGGATGCGTCCGACTACATCCCCGATATCCGTTACTTTTACATGTTTGATCTGCACGCCATATTTTTCTTTCACCTGCGCGCCAGCCCAGCGGATATAGTCGTTGATAACATCCGAGCCACCCCAGGCATTAAAATAGACGGTCTGCCCTTCTGCCTTCTGCAGAATATTCTGCCACTCAGGGTCTTCTCCCGCAGCCCATGCCGTTTGCATCAGCAGCATTAACATCAGACCCAACAGACTCATACGCTTAATCTGTTTCATCTCCGCTCTCTCCCGCATTCGTGCCATTGCTGCTTCTGCAACAACATCTTTTAAAATATCTCAACAAATTTCTTTTCAGCCGTGGTCGTTCCGATCAAAATCAACTCATCACCGTTGGATAAAGGCAGGGTCGGATCCGGACCGACCTGTAGCTTGCCTGTATGTGATTTAATTGCCACAACACTGCAACCGGTGAGCGGCCTGATCTTACTCTCGATGAGCGATTTATCCACCAGTTTCCGTGGAATCGGCAGGCTGAAAATATTCAACCCTTCGGTTAACATAGAAATTTCATCTGTCTTCAGCTGGTTAATTATCGAATTGGCCCCCATCGAAGCATACGAAAGCACCAGATCCGCACCGGCCATATGCAGTTTCGCCACACTTCGCTCACTGGTCGCACGACAGATAAGCTGAATATCCGGCCGCAACTGACGACAGTAAAAGCTGAGGTAAATATTCATCGCATCGTTATGCGTAGTGATAATAACTGTCCTGGCCTCATATATTCCGGCAGCCTTCAGAATGCTCAGATCTGCCGCATCACCAAGAACAATCTTCTCACTGGCAGCTGCCACAACTGCCCTTTTTTCTACTATTTTATAGGAAATACCATACTGCTCAAGCTCTTCAGCCGCAGCCAGACCAACCCGGCCACCTCCCAGTATCAAGACTGGAGCATCAGGTGCATAATCAGCTTCAACAGTTGCATAAATATTCTCAAATGTCCGCAACTGCTGAGATGTCCCGGCCAGCAACAGTAAAGTATTTGCACCTATCATTGTATTAGGTTGCGGTGCATCGAAACGGCCTTTATCCCATAGCCCTATGATCGTGGTACCTGAACGTTGTCTGAGATCAACTTCAATAATTTTCTTGCCGGCAAGTGTTGTTCTCTTTGCCGAAATCTCTGCAATATTCAGGGTATCAAAACTACTGATCACAGTTGTTGCACTACCAAGACCAATAGTGCGCTCTGCGAGTGAATGTCCCAGCATCCGCATAAACTGAAAGACATGGGTATTTCCGGGAAAATTGAGAATATCAAGAGAATTCTCGTTATCCGCCGAAGTGATGACCCGAACGCTTTCTGAAATCTCGCGGATAGTAAAGGCGATATTCGTGTTCATCATGTCGTCGCTGGTCGCCACAACCATGGCTGCATCTTTTATCCGCAAACGCTTAAACGTCTCCGGATCATCCGGCTCACCGACAACGACTTTGTAACCAGCATCATACAACTCGCTGCCCTGATGCTGGTCGGCAGCGACAAGCACATATTCGATATTACGCCGTTTGAGCTTTTCGATCAGCTTATCCGTAATCGGATCAAGATTGGTTATGATAACATGGCCATGAGTCCCTTCAGGCAACTCCCTGGGTGTTCTGCTTTTCACCTGAGCTTCCAGCCACGGTTCATAAAAAAACTGGATGAAAGTGAATGGCAGCATGATCAACATGCAGACCACGCCGGTAAGCAACACAACCATCGTGAACAACAATCCAAGATCACTGTGAAAAGTGATATCACCGAACCCGAGCGTAGACATGACCGTAAGCGCCCAGTAAAATCCGGTGACCCAGCTGTATTCCCGTCCTTCATAGAGCATCAAGGCATGAAACAACACACTGAAAAGGGTGATCAGACCGAGAAGAAACATAATAAACTTCGCAAGCAGAACCAGGTTTCGCTTCGTTTTTGTGTTCTGAAAAAAATAGAGCAGTAGAGAAGGTATGTATTTCATGAATCCAGGAATAACGATCGCAAAAACTATTTATAATTAATGGCTTGAGCCATTCATCTCTTTGAAACTTCCGGGTGGTAACTCCCGGACAAAGACCTGAAGCTATTATGGAACTCTCTAATAATCAACGAAATTCGACCATTAAGTCAAGCTGCCTGCCATATTAGCCGAAGATACCCGCCAGACTACTGATAATATCAGGATCATCAAATATTTCCGGACAATTTCTTCAACAGTGATAGCGTCGCTCCCCATGTTTTCTGTACAGCAGCCATGATGATTTCCTGAGGTTCCAGCACTATTATATAGTACTGGACTGAAAACAATCGCTATTCTCTACACGGATTGCATACATGTATCTCGCCACTTTCAAACACGGCACCTCAGTGCGATTCCAGATCCGCCAGTCGTATCATGATCCGGAATCCCGGTCATTCGTACACAGATTGGTGTTCGATCTTGGTGAAAACCCAGCTGACTATCTGGAATATATGGGCGACGCCGTAGTCTTTTTCAGTAGTGAACTCGAACATGCCATACGCCAACATTCATCTGCTGACCCGGACCTGCTGCTGGAAAAACTTCTGTGGGATTTTCTGCCCTTCGAGATGCGGGAGCGACTTTCACGCTTTGACCGTGGTGATCGCACGATCCCGAAACCTCTGGATGACAGCGACCGGAACGAAATCCGAAAACAGATTCATATCTTCGACAGACGAAGGATCTATTACCTGTATTACGGAGCAATCGATCAAAGCAAACTTTTCTTGATGCGGGAGACAGTCTTTCGGCCGCTTCTTGGCCAAAGCCGCGACGAGCGTGAATTTCATTTTGCAGAGTTAGAGAAAACACTCGCACCGGGTGAATACCGAAATTATCTCTACGCTATTTTCAATCTTCAACGTCATTTCACCGCATCATTTGCCCCGTTTCTACCCGAAGCACTCCCGGAGGAAGAAATAGCTGATTATTTTATCGAAGATATCTGCACCCTTAACAGCTCGGCGTCCTTCTGGAAGAAAAAACCTCAACACCCATCATTACATTCGCATCTGGTGCGCTATCTTCTCATGTTTTTTGATTTTGCCCCCAGGAACAGAACGTTTGCAGATGAGTTCATCCGCCAGTTCATGAACAGTCATCGAACCTTTCGCTGGCCGGAACGAACACAGAAAGTAAGTGAAGAGAGAATTTCGGAAATTTTCGGGAATACCCTTACTGAACTGAAAGCAATGAGCCGGAAAGAACTTTCCAGACTCTACCGCAGAAAAGCAATGGAGCATCACCCTGACCAGGGCGGGGACCACGACCGCTTTGTAGAACTGACAGAGGTCTATTCTTCACTGTTGCGGGAAAAACTGCCGGAACGAGATGGCTGAACTTTCGTTGAGCCAGAAGCAGGTCTGGTACAAATTACCCTGTACGGAGACCTGCAACCCTGAGATGAATTGCTGGAGAATGAGAAAGAGCAGTATAGCCTCCAGGCTGTCAAACTGTACAATCTCACTCACCTACTTGAACAGATTCGGGATAAACAATGTAATACCAGGAATATACGTTACCAGCATTACAACGATCACATTTGCTGCCAGGAAAGGAATTATTGCCCTGCTGATTTTCTCCATCGGTGACTCTGAAATAATGGAAGCAGCAAACAGGCAGCATCCAACCGGTGGTGTCGCAAGTCCTGTTATGAGATTGATGCTCATAAACAGTCCGGCGTGCAGCGGTTCAATATTCAAAAGAGTGAACAGTGGCAGAAAAACCGGTGTGACAATCATTATGGCTGGAATACTGTCCATAAACATCCCGAGGCCAAACAACATCAGGTTGATCATTAACAGTATCTGCCACTTCGAGGCAGAACTTTCCATAAGCATATCTGCAAAAATCTGCGGTGCCTGCTCGTTAGACAGAGCCCAGCCAAAAAGGGCCGCAGCTGCTATAATTATAGAAACACTCCCGGTTTCAACAGCCGAATCGCGGATAACAGTAAGAAGTCGTTTAAATGTCAGCGTCCGATACACGAAAATGGCAATAATAGCTGCATAAAACGCTGCTACAACAGCGGCTTCGGTGGGGCTGACAATACCGAAAAGTATACCCCCGAGGATGATAACCGGCAGCATGATAGCAAGAGTTGCATCCCGAATTATCCTGAAAGCTTCGTGAGGAGAAATAACTTCCTCTCTTCTCGGCAGATCATATTTCAAGCTGTGAATCTTCACCACTGCCATTTGCGAGATACCTACCATCAGACCGGGAATCGCTCCAGCCAGGAACATATCCCGGATGGACACCTGTGCTATGGACCCGTAAATGATAAACATAAGACTCGGCGGAATAATCGGCCCCATTGTTGAAGAAGCGGCGGTGACTGCGGCACTGAAACTTTTCGAGTACCCTTTTTTCACCATAGATGGAATCAGGATAGAACCAATGGCTGTGGTATCTGAAATTGCTGTCCCGGTGATCCCGCCAAAGAACATGCTGACGACAATATTAACATAGGCAAGGTTCCCTTTGACTCTCCCGACCATCAGGTCTGCTACCCGAATAAGCCTGTCACTGATCCCCGCTTCCGACATAATCCGACCAGCCAGAATAAAAAATGGAATAGCCAGCAAAATAAACGAATCAAAAGAGCGTAAAAGTCGTACGACCACAATATTTAGCGGAATTTCTGCTCCAAAGTAATACACCAGCGTTGAGGCCAGTAACGCAAAAGGGATCGGTACCCGAATTGCCATCAATACAAAAAAACAGATTATCATTAAACAGATGTACAACATGTTCAACCCTCTTTCCGACACGTAATACCAGCCAACTGCTGGAATATATACATCATCATAACAACAGCACACAATGGTACAGCCAGGTAAACCGCACCTAATGGGAAACCAGCAAGGACTGGTGAATGCACATGCCACATGGTCAGCACGTGTTTTCCTCCCATGACAGTCAAAACAAGGCAGAGGAACAACATCACGCCATAATGAACCAGATCAAAGACAATCTTCATCTTTTGGGGTACACGATGATAAATCACATCTATCTGTGCATGACTGCCCTCAAGATAAGAGATTGCAGCACCAAGAAGGACGATATGAATGTAGGCATATCGCGTTATGGTGTTAGACCATGCAACAGGCTGATCGAAGAAGAATCGAAGAAGAATACTTACGCCAAGTATCAGAGCCATCACAATGAGCAGAACAGTCATGTATGTACAAGTGATTATTTTCGTGACCCGGACTGCCTTATCCAGCATTCCTGCAGGTTGTGTATTGTGCACATCATTTTCTTCCATATCACACGCGTTCCTTACTACTCGTATTCTAAAACTGATCGACCTTTTGCGCCCCCGCCTTAATCCAAACAAAGCGTGCAGGCGAAATGCAAAAATTGCAGTTCCAAACGGCCCGTTGAGTCGGTCAGCCGGTCCTCTCATATTCACGCCGGGAAGAGGACCGACTGAAATGCTGCCGATAACTGCTTATTTATTTTTATACGCTTCCGGCATTCTTGCTTCAGGATCAAGGTACTGGATCTGATCGTACCACGATTTCCAATGCGGGTTTTTCGCAAACCACTTGTCGTACACCTTTACAGAAGCCTCTTTAAACGGTGTGGTATCCGGATAGGTTACATTGCCACCTTCAGCTTTTACTTTTTCGATCACTTCCTGCTCTCTTGCGTACTGCCATGCGTCAGTCAGTTCGATTGCCTCATTGGCCACAGACCGTACAATCTCCTGCTGCTCATCTGACAATTTTCCCCAGGTTTTTGGTGAAATAAAAACAACTTTCTGAGTCCACATCTGACGAAGAATCGCATAATTCTGAACAACCTCACTCATCTTGAAAATGTTGTTGCAATACACACCAAGATCATCGGCATCAACAAGGCCAGTCTGCAGGGAGGTATACAGTTCACCCCAGTCTGTAGGGGTAACGGTGAAGCCAAACTGACTGTAGATATCGACAAAAAGCGGATTCTGCATACAGCGCAACTTTGTCCCCTTAGCATCTTCAATACTGTTAATCGGTTTGGTACTGGCAATCGCAAAGCCGTTACAATCAGAATAGATACCAAGAACAATCAGTCCGGTTGCTTTCTCAAGCTCAGCAAGAATCTCTTTCACAACACCAGACTGCCTCGCGACATTATAATGGGCTGGGCTTTTGAACAGGTATGGCAACTGGAGAAACTGGATATCTTCATAGAATCCGGCAAGATGACCGGCAGAGTTGGTATCCACATCGACAGTACCGGATTTGACGAATTCCATCGCCTCTTCCTCACTGGTAGTAAGGGTACCTGGATATATGGAAACCTTTACAGCTCCTCCTGTCTTTTCTTCCAACAACTGCTTGAAGGTCTCAGCCAAGAGCTGATCAGCATCATAGATATTGTTCTGGTGAGAGAACTTCATCTTCAGGGGACCTGCTTCTACGGCTGGTGCGCCAGCCAGCGCAAACATGGACAGTGCCACCATAGTACACATGGCATTTTTTAAATGTCTGACAGGATACATCACGTTTTGCCTCCTTTTGAAATACACGTAGAGTTGGTGCTGCCTGCAAGGTGCAGCTCTGTTTAGTTTCTAATCGGGTGCTGCAATTTCTTCCACTCGGGAAAGAATGTCTTCCAGCCTGTTTCCTGCAGCCTGATGCTTGAGTATATCCATGGCTTTTTCTGCCACGACGCTCCCTGCTTCAACTGCGGGCAAACCTCCTGCATAAATATTGGTAATAAGGGTGTACTCATACCTGATACTGGCGTTACCGCTGTAGTGGACGGCGTCTTTTAATGAGGAACTGTCGGCTAGACGAATAGCCAGGTAAGCTGAGAGGCTGCGTGAAGCCAGAGCATCTCCACCGGGTCGTTCCCCCACCAGAAGAATAAGTAATTGCGGCTTAAGGATTTCACCGATAGCCTCAACAAGCTTTACCCTCCCATACGGGACAAGAATCGGCTGCCCCATGCTATAATTCCGGCTGGCTAATCCGTCCTGCAGCAAAGGTAGAAGTTCCGAGACGTTATGATGGACAGCTTCCGCACTCAACCCGTCTGTAACAATGATTTGAACGTCACAATGCTCAACACTGAGAGATGCTGCAGCCTCCTTGCTCAGTTTTGATCCGAGTTCAGGATTTCGAAGATGGTCTGCTTTGCTGTTTGCTGTAGTCGTCAGAATCCGGAAATCAAAGGACGTCAGTTCTGAGATTCTCAGATCACTGTGAACTGCCTCTCTTCCCACTGCTTGATTAGCCCTGAGAATGCGTTGCACCGCATTGACCGGACGAGGACCTGCGTTTTCAAAACCAGGTGCAGCCGGGAGAGATTCCCGCAGCCGCTGGAACTCACTATCCGAACCAATAAATTGTCTGGGATCGCCCCAATGCGGCCCACGGGTTACTTTGCCATCTGGCGATTGCTCAAAGATTCCCCTCTCTACTGCCCATCTCAGGAATTCAGGGGCAGGGTTTCGTCCGTAAATTTCTCGCATTGTCTGATCGTCATGACCACTGTTGACAAAATGAGCAAGCATACGGTCAGTTCCAAGGTAAACATCCATGAAGAAACTGGCACCTGCAGCGGTTGCCAGTTGAACTGCCATTTGCTGACCCTCAAGATGTGACTCGGAGTGCAGAGTATAACTTGGGCTGATTCCCATCGGTAATCCGAGAATTTTCCCCATAAAGTGATCCTGCAAAGTGGAAACCATCAATTCAAAATCGTTGAGATGGGTTTCTGGACCGATAAAACCGGTTGCATTATTCACCATAAAGGGGTCATAGCGGCGGCAAAGCCCGTAACAGAGAGCTTCACAGGTGGTCATATCTATGCCGTTATTCTTTCTGTACGTCATTTCGCTGCCCTGACCAGTCTCAAAATACATAAACTGATCTGCAACAGCCGCCAGAGGGCCACGCTCCGCCATGGTGGTATACGCATGGTCCATGAACTCAACAGTCACGTCAAACTCTTCAGTAAGGGTGCTCTCTGTGCCAGCGAAACTTTGAAACAGTATCTCCACCGGTGCTCCCTGATGAAGAGCTGTCAATTGGGTTTTGACATGGCCCAGTACACAGATCTGAGATGGAGCTCCGGTTTCACGCCGGAGTTTATCCAGATGATGCAGGATCCTGCTTACATTATCCACTGATCCTTCGGATGGATTCACACCGATAAGGCAGTCTCCCATTCCAAGGCTCAGGTCAGTGTAGACCATCAGAGAGATGGCATCGAGATCATCTTTCGGGTGATTAGGCTGAAGCCTGAAAGAGAGGCAGCCAGGTAGACCTATAAGCGTACGGGCCCGTGTTGGCTTAGCAATTTTTCTGGGGATAAATACTAACTCATGAATATCCATTATTTTGGCAAGAGCTGATGCCATTACAGGAGTCAGAGCTTTACCGATTCGTTCAATCTCGGCTCCGCCTGATGCCAGGAGCTGATCTTTCAGTTCGCCAACGGTCATGCCGGCAATCTGAGTAAACATATCCAGGTCAATCTCGTATCCTGCCCGCATGACACTGTCAATTCGTCCCCTGTCATCTGTCAGCGGGGTGTCGTAGAGATGCTGCAATGTCAAGTCGGATAGGATTGAACGGGCAGCTTCACGAGCCATCTCATCTTCGGCAGCAAGTTCTGTAGTACGATCTCCAGCCTTACTGATGTCGGCTGCTCCAAGAAGTTTTTTCAGGCCCTTGAAATCGAATTGCCGATCAAGGAGGGTGGTAACATAAACCTCGTCTGGTCCAGGAGAAGGAACATGTATGTCACTCAACGGCTTAATTTTTTTCATGAATCGTCATCTTTTATGTAAGTATTGCCGGTTGTGCTATTGCACACCGTAAAACGATACCGGCACAATATTGTTGTGCATCCGGCCGATATTGACGAACTGGGCATTCCTGTCGAGAATTTCGTCAACAACAATCAGTTTTGTAGATATTTTGCGCCAGTCAGTTGCATAATTACCTAGAGATTTCCCATAATTACGAGGAACAATAAGTACTAAAGGAGTATCGTGTGAAAGATGTTCCGCACGTATGCCATCCCTGATTTTGTGCCCGAGAGCTTTTACCCTTTCCAGCCTTTCAACTTGTGGGCCTCTCAAAAGCCCCTCCTGATGGTCTTCATTATCGGAGGTTATTTGAATAGCTCCTCCGCAACTGCTTTTTGCTATAAGTGCTAATAGCTGGCGAACCCTTGTATCTTTTGCATCCACAGGCATCCTCCCAACAATTGGCAAGTCCTTTAGAGGGAAGACCTGGTGCTGTGGAAAAAACAACGTTGAACCTGATATTTCAGTGCTATGAATGGCAAGACCATATACCGTTGCACGACCCATATTCTCCGGAACCATTTCACTCAATCCTGAGGAAAGAAGCCGGGACTTCATAATCCACATCGCAAGATCGATACCAAGATCGCCAAAATGGGTGGTTTCCGGTAAATCCTGCCCTTGTGCATACCGATACAGGAGTTCACCAACACCACCGGAAAAAGTTATCACAGGCAAGTCAGCGGGGTTTTCTATATTCAAAGGCACCTGAGTATGAGCTCTGGCAGCACGGTCTTCAATGAAATTTCCATTCCCACAGGCTATTGCCTCCAACATCTCTACATAGAAATCAAGAATAGCATCGCGCTCTGCATTACTGAGGCAATCACCGATATCTCTGAATATTCCCAAATAATTCATAAGTATTCGGCCATAATCCGAGATCGCTATCAGTCGATAGGTTCCCGGCGCGAATTGGAAGTGACGTGCTCCGATGTAATAGCACCCTGTTGCCAGCACATTACCGTCAAGCCCCAGAGCGGGGTTGGTTGTACCACCCCCGATATCGAAATTAAGAATAGGCCGTTCGCTTTTGCTGCGGGAAAGCCCCCCGCAACTTCCCATGAAAGCCAGCCATGATTCAAGACAGGGATCTGAAGCAGTTGCAATAATAGCTTCTCCAACCCGCTCCTTCACTAATGCCTTGATACAGTCCACATTATTCTTCTCTGTGGCGAGGCCCGTGATAATTGCGCCACCGGAAAAGAGTTCTTCAGTTCTGACACCACTTTCTCTCAACCAGCAATCGAGATGGTCCCGAAGAACGCTTTCATCAATTCTGTCATTGTCAAAAGGGGTAAATACCTGCTCAGAGCGATAGATGATATCCAGATAGCCAAAAAACATACGGCCTGTGGTTGAATTCAGGCCAACACGTGCATGAGCGATCATGGCACTGCTCGTCGTAGATCCGAAATCCAGACCAATCATGGTTACAACGTCTTTCTTTGAAGACCTTTTTGTTTCGCTGGGCATAGTCTCTTGAAAAGATAAATTCATCACACTGAAGTATTTAAAAATCGATGTCTCATAACAACCTTCAACACTGATATACTAGCTGGTATACCAGTAGTCAATACGGAAAAATAAGCCAATAATGTAATACTGACCATTCAGGCAATTACATTTACGTTACGTTTATTTCTCATGCACCTGATATATCATCACATTCCTTTTAACAAAAATGAAAACAATTCAGGTGGTGCTGAAAAATAATTATCACTACACAGTCGTAATTTACATGACGAGCTGCTCTAATCGGTCAGCAGGTTTCATGGAATGGCGGAAACCAGATTGTTTGGAGTGACCTTGTTTCAATTTCAGGATGATTGGATTATATTTGCGCCTGTACATGGTATGAAGTCTTGAGAGTAGACAGTATTGTCGATTGATAATGCATTGCCATTTCCCTACTCAAAGTTCCAGAGACGAACCGCCAGAAAGCAAATGCACGACTTCGGAATTGTATTGCAAATATTTGCCTACAGGCATTTTCTTCAGATGATAGCAACCTCTCTCTGCAACTCCCACGGGTGCAGGACTCAAATAAACTCTTTCCGTATGGTCATGAGTTAAATCACGAACAAACGGGCAAGGAAGCACATGACTTCGACCAAGCAAAAAGCATACGAAGGACTTAAATATCGTATAATCACGCAACAGCTCTCCCCCGGAGAACTGTTGAAAGATAAAGATATTATGGAGGAATATGAGATTGGTCGAACACCATTACGAGAGGTGTTTCTTGAATTGCAGAACGAGGGCCTTATCAAGCGCATACCCAGATCCGGCACATGGGTAGCTCCTATGGATTTTCACTTTCTGAAACAGATTACTGAAATCAGAATCGGTCTTGAAGGAATAGGTGGAGAACTGGCTGCAGAACGAATATCAGAAGAACAGCTGGAAGAACTCACCCAGATACTGGAAAAGGCAACACCTCTGGAAGCTGAAACGGGAGCAAGCAGTGAGAAACTATTGAAATATGAATCTGACTTTCACAATGTGATGTACACTTCTACAGGAAACCCACAACTGGAAAAACTCCTGCGCAATTACCAGAGTGTAGGCGCAAGATTCTGGCATTATCTGGTTTTCAGCCGGGAACAGATGTCTGACCAGTTCAGAAGTCACCGCCTGTTGCTTAGTGCCCTTAAAAAACGCGATAAAAAAGCCTGTAAAGAAATTACTGAAGAACATATCCGCAGTTACATGGGCATCATAGACCAGCGCATAGACCTCCGACAGTAAAGCTGAACAGATAAAGAGCAGGACGGATACTGTCTCTTGCTATTTAAAGGGGACACTCTTCTTCTCAGAAAGAGCTCTCACTTTTTTCACTAACTCCAGAGCGACAAGCAGCACCGCACCCACCAACAAACCAATCAACAAATCAGCAAGCAGAGACGGCATAAAGGCTACCAGATGATGTAACGCATCAATATTATGGCTATACATTCCACCGCCAACAAGCAGCATAGCCACTGTACCGATAATACCCAGTGCACGAATTATCCGGGGTAGCGAGGCAACAAGCACCGAACCTGTCCATGACATCATCCGGGCAGACACTCCCGCCATCTGTTTCGCCCGACTGATCATAAGAAATCCGACATCATCCATGCGTACCAGCAATGCCACCATACCATACACCCCGACCGTGGCCAGGATGGCAATTATACTCACCACAATCACCTGTAGCATAAACGGCTGTTCCAGAACCGTGCCAAGCGTGATCATCACAATTTCAATAGAAAGTATAAAGTCTGTACGTACTGCCGATTGTATCTTCGTTTTCTCAACTTTGAGTAGTTCAGCTTTATTGTCGATGACTTCCGCTGCAGGTACGGCTTGGGATGCAGGTGCGAAGAGGTGATAAATCTTCTCAACTCCTTCATAGCTCAGGTAAGCCCCGCCCAGGAGTAGCACCGGCACTATCGACCATGAAGCATAGGCACTCAGCAGAAAGGCAAGCGGCAGCAGTATAATCTTGTTAAGAAAAGACCCCTTGGTTATCGCCCAGAGCACTGGTAATTCACGCGAGGCCTGAAAACCTGTTGCTTTTTCCGCGTTAACAGCCAGATCATCCCCCAGGAGTCCTGCAGTTTTTTTCGCAGCGACCTTACTCATTACAGCTGCGTCATCCAGCAATACAGCTATGTCGTCAAGTACCGCAAAAATTCCACCTGTCATGATTGTGATTCCTTATCGTGTGTTCAGATCACTCTAGTGCGCTGCAGACCTTTAAATTTCGTAAATACTGTTTTACGATTTTAGTGCACTGCGAGGCACGAATGAAATGCATATATTGAGAACTGTTGCTATCCGGTATTGTCCTTTCCACATCCTGACTCAACATCCCTTTGAATAGCGACAGAGCATCAGGAGACGGATACATCATTCAGCTATCTATCTTATCATGATTTGACCTTGACTCTCAGGTTATTTCAGTCTATTTGTTGTCGACGCATACAGCCAGCGGACGAGTGGCAACCCGCTTTACAAATTCTCCCTCACAGGATCCGGCCGTTCATCTCCGGACTTAATGGTGGCCCAGGCTCATAATGTATTCCAACACATATCTCTCGTATTTACAAAGAACTACCTCCAAAATTATATCATTGACGGAATCAGGAGTTACTCTGCCCTCTCCGCCAGCTCTGCTTCAAACATCTTTTCCAACATCAGCAAACACGGAGGAAGTATGACGGACAGTGTCATCATCTTATCCGGAGGCATGGACTCGACTGTTCTGCTCGCCAGTGAAATCAGCAATTGCCGCAAGATAGCAGCTCTCAGCTTTGATTACGGATCCAAGCATAACAGCCGCGAACTACCCATGGCCGCACGAAGCTGCAGAGAATTCGGCATTTCTCATGAAATAGTTAAGCTTCCTTTTATCGATCAACTGTTTTCCTCGTCTCTTTTGCAATCAGGTGAAGAAATACCTGATGGAGCCTACGATAGTGCCAATATGAAAAGCACTGTTGTCCCCTTTCGTAACGGGATCCTCATCGCTATTGGCGTGGGTTACGCCGAGTCCATTGGAGCCTCACGGATTTTGCTCGGTTCTCACTCAGGAGATCACCACATCTACCCGGATTGCAGGCCTGAATTTAATGCAGCGATGCAAGAGACAGCTCGACATGGAACCGACGGCAAAGTTGCCGTTGTCTTTCCCTTTGCCGCAATGGATAAAAGAGACATAGGAGATCTCGGTCGCAAACTGCATATCGACTATACCCGGACCTGGACCTGCTATAAAGGTGAAGAAAATCATTGCGGCATTTGCGGAGCCTGTGATGAGCGTAAATACGCATTACGCTTCGGGGAAGGGCTTGATCCTACCGTCTATTTACAATGATTATTTCTACAACAGCACTCTCATATGTCACATTTCAAAAATATAGAAACAACACTCGGCAAAAAGGTCTCCTATAAACAGCACTACGACCCGGCTCTCCTTGATCCGATTCCACGCGAACTTGGCCGCGAAGCTGCAGGGCTCCATCTCAAATCGGGCATCTGGTTCGGAGAAGATATCTGGAATATCTATGAACTCTCCTGGCTGTCACCATCCGGGAAACCCGAAGTAGCAATTGCAGAAATACGGGTCCCGGCAACTTCAGCTAACCTGATCGAGTCGAAATCACTTAAACTATATTTCAACTCCTTTAATATGAGCCGATTTGAAGACGCCACTGCCTTGCGGGAAACAATCACCCGCGATATTTCGAATGCAGCAGGAGCCGGGGTTGCTGTTGAACTTCTGCAGGCGGACTCCTTTTCTGCAATTCATATCGCAGACTCCCCGGGTATATCCTTGGATGAACAGCCGCTGTCCGACTTCACATATGTGATAGATCCTGCATATCTCTCAACCACTGATGAATCAGCTCAAGAGATACTTTTCTCACGATTATTCCGCTCCTGCTGCCCTGTTACCGGTCAACCGGACTGGGCCACTGTAACCGTGAATTACAGTGGCCGATTGATTCATCATGAAGGACTCTTACGTTACCTGGTTTCGTACAGGGAACATTCCGGGTTTCATGAGGCCTGCGTTGAAAGAATTTTCAACGATATCAGTCAACGCTGCTGCCCTGACACGCTCAAAGTCTCAGCAAGATTTACCAGGCGTGGCGGTATCGACATCAATCCGATTCGGGCAACAGAACCGGTAACCAGCAGCAACGTTCGTGACCCCAGACAATAGCGTCAATAAAAAGGTTAGGGTGGCAAGTGCTTATGAACATTTACCCGGGAAGTACATTGACCCACAGTCCGCTCTTTTGCCATGTCAGGCTTTCATGTGCTATACTTCTGCAGTCACGGTTCCTGACAATGGCCCGGGGTTCGTCCAGATAACAAGCAGTCACACATCTGCAGTGTAAGCTGCTTTGCATACCTGCCATTTTGTCATGTAACCTTCCTCTGACCAATACGTTTCTTAAAATATTAAGAACCAACTTGTGCCGCATTTCTTATGATATTTCAAACGCGAAGGACAACATCAGCGACTCTGTCGCGGATGCTGACTGTCATATCAAACTCAGAAGGAGGTAAGATTAATGCTGAAAACCACAGGACGTTTACTCGGTGTACTTGTTCTCAGTTCAGCGCTGGCTGCACAACTGGCCATGGCAACGGACTACAGCGCCATGACGACCACTGAACTGAACGAAATACGCGGAACACTTTACAACGCGACCGAAGAAGAACAAGCAGCCTTCAGACAGGAATGGCAATCACGCCTGAGTGAAATGACACCCACTGAACGGCAGCAGTATGCCGGACCTCCAGCCAATGCTCCAGGACCTGGACCACAGGATGGTACTGGCCAAGGCATGGGAAAAGGAATGGGTTCCGGCAAAGGTGGTGGCAATAACGGAAGTGGTGGTAACGGCAATGGTAACGGCGGCGGAGGGGCAGGAAAAGGGAACAAATAACACCGAAACTTCCGTTAATGGCACAGACGTTATACCGATCAATTCTGCCCGGAGCGAGCAACCGTGCCCCGGGCAGGTCAGTTACTTAAAAGCTCTCAGTTGAAGAGCAATTCTTCTCCGTTGATAAACAATTTTTTGTCTCTGGTTTCAGACTTATGCACCAGATTCGCTCCATCTTCTACAAAAAAGCCGGTCTTCATACCTGGGTAGACAGGGCTCAACATCATTGGATTATCACCAACCAACTCTTTGGGTAGTACAAGATTTGAGCTGATAGATATATATTCGAAAATCATCTCCGGCTGATTCATCATTGGGAACATCTGCGCCATTGTCAGGTCTTTTTCCAAACGCAGAAGTATATCTCCTTTGACATCTCCCTGGGGCAAAGCAGCATGAAGATCCTGAACATAGATTTCCATGCCTCCTTTAAGAAACTTTTCATAGACTGCCATCAACTGAAAGCCGGTTGCCATCATTTGTTCTTCAAGCAGCCTGTTAAGTGCTTCCGGATCACCCTGAACCCTGGCAATTTCACTCAGCAGTGTACCGACCATCTCCAGATACAAACGCATGCCCTCTTCATAAGCGGCACCGTCAATTCCTCTAAAACCCATTGTTGCCGATGCATTCTCTACTTTCTCAACACCATCAGAAATACGGCC
>JBFHGS010000059.1:0-23503 GCA_041582995.1 Desulfopila sp.
AGCGGTGTTCTGTTGTGTAGCAATAATCATGTTAGCCGAGCGGACAATTCCCTGCTCATCAATCTCATAATCATGAATAAGCGTCCCCCGTGGTGCTTCCACATGCGCAATTCCCCGACCTCCCCTAAAATCGGCAAACACTCTGGTATCACCCCGAAGTGCGGGGTTCTTGATAATAAAATCTGCCTTCTCGCAGGCATACATCAACTCAATGAGCTTGGCATACATCTGCAGCACCACATTATGACAGGGCCTGCCGAAGCTCTTTCGGAAATCCTCAAACTCACTCTGCGCAAGCGGGGTCTCCATGCCGTCGGCAACATTCAGACGTGCCAGCGTCGAGACTCTGTAAAGATGCTCTGCACCATCAAGATTGAAATACACATCTTTGGCATAAGAATTTTTTACTGTTCTCTCAACCAGATAGTCTCTGTAATCGGTGGGAGAAAACTCTGCGCGTACCTTGCCCAGCTCATCGATTACTCTCAGATCTCCGTCATAAAAATTGAATTTCCCTGCCTTTACTGTACCCATATACCAGGTGGGCATATTCAGGTTATTCAGCAGTACCGGATTTTTTTCCAAAAATTTCAGCAGCAACTGTTTGACCTTTACAGAGAGTTCACTGCAAAGATTCAGAGCCTCAGTCGTCAATTCCTGAAGTCTGCTAAACTGACTGTCATTGAGCTTGAAGGAAATGCCACCCGCCACAGCGGTCACAGGGTGAATGCCCCGTCCGCCAATAGTCTCATTAATTTTTTGACCAAGGCTTCTGAGTCGCAGTCCCTTTCTGGCAAGCTCCGGCTCAGCTTCGACCATGCCGATAATATTCTGCTTAGCTGCATCGCCACCAAGTCCAAACAACAGATCCGGCCCGGCTAAAACAAAAAGCGACAGGGCATGCGAATGGATGACATGCCCCATGTACATGAACTCCCGCAGCAGTCGACCAGCTTCAGGCACATCGACCCCTGCAGCATTATCAAGTGCCTTGGCAGCTGCCAGATGATGTGCCGTTGGGCAAACCCCGCAAATACGGGCAGTGATCTGCGGTAGCGTTGAGGCCTCCATACCGACCAGAATACGCTCAAATCCACGAAGTTCATTTACACAGAATAACGCTTCATCCACCCGACCGGCGTCATCACATTCGAGCAGAATTCTGGCATGCCCTTCTATACGTGTAACCGGATCAATCTTGATCGTTTTTGCCATCAGACAGCCTCCACATCTGCAATCCATTTCCTGATAAGAAATGTTGGTTTATTACCAATCATCCTCGTAGCCATTGCATACGCATAGTGGGTCTTGGCTGACTTCTCCATATTCTCTCTGATGGTATCTTTTTCAATTCGCGTAAGCCTCGACATCCTATCACTCACCTCTGTCCTGATATCACGGGTCGGTTCTGTCAGTATCTGCATTGTCGGACCGGCACAGCCTGTACACATCACACCATGATTCGGACATGGAGAGAGACATCTGTCCAGAGTCACGGAACCAAGGCAGATATACCCCTGACTCAGGAAACAGGTGGTGTTATCCGCCAATCCATCCGCACTGTTTTTGATCAGGTCTACATCACTTTTCCGCATCGTCCGGTTGCAGCCGCCACAGACAGATTCATGGTTGACCCGCGGCTCTTTGCCTTCAGTAAGTGAACTTAAGGCTTCGAAGATGAAATGAGCATGAGGTGGGCATCCCGGAAGGTACAGATCGACATCGATGACTTCATCAACCGGGGTGACAAGTTTTTCGAGACTATCGACATCTGTAGAAGGCAGGAAATCAGTTATGGTGGTCGGGTTCTTCCTATAGACATGATCCATGATCTCTTCACGGCTATGAGCCAACCCTGCACCATGAAGCCCGCCATACACAGCACAGGTACCGAAAGCGATTATCGTTTTACATTTCTTCCGCATTTCAATAGCAGCGTGACGATCATGCTCTGTCCGAATAGAACCGGTCAGTATACCGATCTCCGCCTCCGGATACTCTTTTTCATCTGTCAGTACCGGACACTTCTGGATTTCTACCGTTTCAAGCACATTCAGTATTTTTTCATGAAGATCAACCAAAGCCACATGACAGCCGCCGCAGTCACATAACCATTCGGTATTCAGCCTGACTTTTTCTGCTGGACTCATACTCATCTTCTCCACTAAAGGAATTCTCTAGCCAAACTTAAGACTGCACCGTGAGAACTTTGAGGCAGGCGTTTTCGCCGGCATGTCGTATTTCAAGGGTGGTTTTCTTGCCCATGATTGTCTCCAGCGCTCCTGCAAAAAAGCCATACATCATATTGCACAAAGAACCTTCCTGAGGATGGCCGAAACGAAAAAGGGCCTGCCTGATCATACAGTCCCGGAAAACAAGAAGAACCTGAGACTCCCCCTGATCATTCTGAGTTACAAAATCAGCCTGACCGACAGGCTTGAATGGTTCAAAACCCCAGAGACAGCTATTGGCAACAAGGATATTCCGAACCTCATCTATAGCTTCAAGAAGATTGTCACAACGTCTGGCATCAGCAGAAAATTTCCTGCCGAGATTACGGCCTGCAGACATGGTCATACTGTTGGCACCACGACCGAGTATGGGCTCGATACCCGCAGAAAGAGCTGCCAGAAAATTCATGGTTTCCTGCAAAGTACGTCGTTTTTTCAATACATCTTCCACCTGTCTTTCCCTCCGATTGTCATGGTTATACCGAACCCCCAGTGCTCACGTTACCCGGGGTTATCCATCGCCACGCCCAGTTCGACAATATTTCGCGCCAAATGAAAGTGCGATCAGAGAACATTGTATCCCGTTTCCTATTACAACAGGATGCGCCAATGTAATGAGTATATCAGCCAAACACAAGAGAAAGTTAGATATTTAAGACAACGCGAAACAGTGTTCACCGCATAAAAGGTGATTATTTATTCGTGGCTGAGCAAGGAATAATGAGGCTAAAAGAGTACAGAGTAGAAGGGAGGAATAGTGCACTACAGGACGACGAGGGCAGGAGTTGCATCGTAAATGATAAATACAAAAAATATACGGGATCAGTCCTTCCAGCCATGCTCCCCGATAAGATCGACAAAGCGTACGCTGGCCAGATTCTCAACATGGGTTTCACCGCCATTTCTGGTAAGCAATTGCAGTTCCTGGACGTTCTGATCACCCACCGGTATAATAAGACGCCCTGAATCTGTAAGCTGAGAAATAAGCGGTAAAGGGATTTCCGGACCACCAGCGGTAACAATAATGGCATCATAGGGACCATTATCAGGCCAACCGAGCGTACCGTCATCAAGCTTGGCGACAATATTGAAATAACGCAATCTATCAAACACCTTACGGGCAGTGGCAAGCAACGTGTTGATCCTTTCCACCGTATAGACCTGCTGACACAATCTGGAGAGCACTGCAGCCTGGTACCCTGAACCCGTACCGATCTCGAGGACACGCTCGTCCCCTTTAAGTTGCAACGCCTCTGTCATGTAGGCCACGATATATGGCTGAGAGATGGTCTGCCCGGATGCTATGGGTAATGGATAGTCTCCATAAGCCCGTACCCGCATGGCATCGTCAACAAAAAGATGTCTCGGTACTTCCGCCATTGCAGCAAGAGTACGGGGGTCGGTTACACCACGAGCCATAATCTGCTCCTGGACCATCCTCGCCCGTGCTGTGCTGTATCTATCTCTCACTGCTGCTTCTCTTGCCAGTCAAAATCATTTTTCCACGTCTGACTGTCATATTCCCAGGCGCCATAGATACAATCAACAACCACATCGTCTTTTAATATGACAGTGACGGTGCCGTAATCAGGTTCTCCAAAATACTTGCCGACAACCGGAGCAGCTTTGAGTGCAGAGTTCTCGTACTCTGTGAACACCCATTTTTCCATACCTTTTCCAAGAGTAACCTGTTCATCCGGTTCACCTAAAAAGGTAAGAACATCGCTTCTGCTTGATTCACCGATTTTGATCAAAGCGGCATCTGAAGCAAGATGGCGAACTGGTTTATTATAGCATCCTGAAACTGCAAATGCGGTAAGCAAAACACATATAATACATCGAAAAATTGCAGGCATTTCATTTTCTCCACTAAATTACACGGTAACTGGGCATCCAACCGCTCTATAGTCTGCTGGTAGACATTTTTCAACTCAAATGTCAGATAACGTGGATCTGGCGACTCCAAGCTGCCGATTTATCAGCACTCTATATAAGCAGACAGCGGAATTTGATGCAACTTTTAACCTCGGATAGCGAAATTTGGCCATTACGCATGTTCGAAATTCTTTGCGCTCCGCATCAGATTAACAACAGTCTACAAGGTATCGCCACATCCACAAACATGCAGATGTGGCTTAAAACCGTTTCTACAATAAAAGGACTAATCCCGAATTGCCCTGCCGAGAATCTTGTAATTTCTCTCCACCATCACCAAAGGATCAATGGTGAGGCCTGCCTGAATCATGGCGTTGTCATAAATCTGCAGAGCAACATCAGCAGCAAAATCGGCATCAGTTTTCTGCAGTTCAGCAAGGCGCTTGATAATCGGATTTTTCGGATTAATCTCAAGGTTTTTCTTCGACTCACCACCAAAGCCCAGCCCCTTTTCCGCCCTGCTCGCCGCCATCACTCTCTCCATAGAAGAGGTCATATAACCGTCAGGATTGACAATCATAGCGGGAGCATCGACAAGACGCTTGGAAACAATCACATCTGCCACCTGTGCTTGCAGTGCCTCCTTCAGCCAGGCAACAAGTGCATCTGCCGAATCAGAATCCAGCTTCTGGTCCGCAGTCTCTTCTGCATCTTTCTTCTCCTGTTCCGTTTCAGGAATATCAAGATCAGCACGATCGGCGGAGACAAGTTTTTTTCCTTCAAACTCACCGAGATGACTCAGCGCGAAATCATCAATCGGCTCCATGGTATAAATGATCTCGATATCTTTCTTTTTAAACATCTCCACATACGGCCCTGCCTCAATAGCAGCCCTGCTTGAACCATTGATGTAATATATACTTTCCTGCTCAGGAGACATGCGCAGGACATAGTCAGCGAGGGAAACCGGCTTACCCGCCTCTGACTTCGAGGACTCGAAGCGCAACAGCTTACCGAGTTCCTTCTGGTACTCGTAATCTGAGGTTGCACCCTCTTTAATAAAGATGCCAAAATTCTTCCAGAATTCGAGGTATTTATCTTCATCCTTTTTAGCTTCTTCATCAAGATGCTTAAGAAAACGCTTCGTTACCACTCTGCGCAGTTTTGCGACCAGAGAATTATCCTGCAATGCCTGCCTCGAGATGTTGAGCGGCATATCTTCACTATCGACGACACCTTTCAGAAACCTGAGCCACTCCGGCAGAATAGTTTTTGAATGCTGATCGATCAGGATTCTCTGACAATACAGGTTGACACCAGACTCCATCTTGCCAAAGCCCATAATTTCAAAATTTTCTTTCGGCACAAAGAGTAGTGCATTGATCATCAACGGCGCATCAGCGGCAAAATGAAGTCTATAGGCGGGTTCATCACCGGCGTTACCAATAAATGCATAGAAATCATTATACTCTTCATCGGTTATCTCGGCCCGGTTTCTGGTCCAGAGAGCCTGAACGGTATTTATCACTTCATCTTCAAGCTTGATTGGAAACGGCACGAAAGCTGAATATTGCTTAATAATTGATTCAACTTTCCACTTTTTAGCATAGTCCACGGCATCATCTTTTAACTCGACGATGATCTTTGTGCCCCGACGAAGTCCTTCCATCTCGGTGATGGAGAAATCACCGGATCCGTCAGAGACCCATTCATTTCCTTCACTGCCATCCCAGGAGCGGCTTTGCACCACAACCCGCTGCCCTGCCATGAATGCCGCATAAAACCCTACACCGAACTGACCAATCAGGCTGACATCTTTTTTAGCAGCTTCTGCAAGTTCAGACAGAAAGGTGTTTGAACCCGAATGAGCAATGGTACCCAGATTGTGCTCAAGTTCGCTGCGACTCATACCAATACCTGTATCTGTAATGGTAAGAGTGTGCTTCTCCTCATCAAGAGTAATTGTAATTTCGAGTGGCACATGCGCGTCAAACGGATCTTCCATGGTCAGACTTTCATGCCGGTATTTCTCCAGCGCGTCTGATGCATTTGAGATAAGTTCCCGGATAAAGACATCACGTTCCGTGTACAGAGAGTTTATTACAATATCCAAAAGCTTCTTGGTTTCCGCCTGAAATTCGTGCGTTGTAGTCTTTGCTGTCATACGTAATACCTCATTCATGTTAATAATAAGAAGTGAGCAATGGACCTTACGGCCCTTTCCATTGCTTTTTTCATAAAAGTCGGCGAAAATGTTAAGCATGTACGGCAGGGTGTCAAGAGCAGTTCCGCCCCCTAAATCACCCGCACAAGAGAGGATATTCCATGAGAATCATTGCCTTCGGCGACGTCCATATGTCCGCGAAGATGTGTCGTAACATTCCTGGCATACATACAGCTGACATACTTCTCGCCTCCGGCGACCTCACCAATTATGGCAAACAGAAAGATGCCAAACTGATTCTCGAACAGTTGCTGGAAATAAATCCAAACGTTCTCGCTCTCATAGGTAATCTTGATAATTTCGAAATCAATGACTATCTTCAGGAGCTTGATATGAATCTGCACGCTCAGGCGCGCCTTCTTCAGGGAAAAGTGTGCGTGATCGGAGCCGGCGGCTCCAATATCACCCCATTTGGTACACCCTCGGAATTTACAGAGAACGAACTACACGATATTCTCATGAGAGGCTACAGCGAGGCCAAAGAATTTCTTTCCCTTGCGACCTCGCTCAAAGGTCGTAGAATACCGACTATTCTCGTCTCGCACACACCTCCACGGGATACATCTGTCGATGTTCTCAGCAATGGCCGACACGTCGGATCCAGTGCTGTTAGATCGTTTATTGAAACACACCAGCCGGATATCTGCATCACTGGCCATATCCACGAGGCTAAAGGTGAAGACACAATCGGCAAAACACATATTATCAATCCCGGTATGCTGCAGAAAGGCGGCTGGGTCGATATTCAACTCATTCACTCCACCCTTCACGCAACGCTCAAATGACCACACATTTCGATACCATTATAATCGGTGGCGGCCTCTCCGGTCTCACCGTAGCGCACAAACTGCGCCTACATGACCCGCAGCACCGCTTTCTGCTGCTTGAAAAAAACGACTCCACCGGCGGCGTTATTCGTACCCACCGGGAAAATGGTTTTATTACGGAAATAGGGCCGCATGGTTTTTTGGATAACTGTCAGGAAAGTAAAGATATCCTGCACGAAACCGGACTTGATAAAGAACGCGTTAAAGCACCGCTTATAGACTTTGTCCGCTATGTATATGTGCATGGCAAACTACAGTGTATCCCCCAGACGCCACTCAAAATTTCGATAGCACCGCTTATGCCCTGGAAAGATAAGTTCAGGATACTCGGTGAACTTTTCAAAACACCTCTCGAAGGCGAGCCCACCGTGGCCAAATGGGCTAATCATCGCTTTGGTTCCGCCATACTTCCCTATATCGATGCAGTCTTCACGGGTACCTATGCCGGAGATTTTGACCGACTTTCCATAGACGCTGTAATGCCCGGAGTCCGCGCACTGGAAAAAGAACACGGCTCAGTCATTCGCGGCATTGTGGCCAAAATGCTGGCAAAAAGAAAACAAGGCGGCGAAAAAAAGAAACTTGAAATGCCCGCAATGACAAGTTTCCCGAAAGGTATGTGCCGCCTGCCCGAACGATTAACCGAAGAATTACAGGAAGGCCTTGACCTGCTGCTGAGTTGCCCGGCAACCTCTATCGAACGTAATGGTGATGACTGGCAGGTACAGACCCCGCGCGGTCTATTCAGCGCAACAAATCTGGTACTTGCTGCTCCGGCAAATGTATCCCTGAAATTGTTGCAAAACATATCCAGTGACATGCCGCAAACTAAAATCCCTGAAACATGGATCTCCACCGTTGTTTTCGGTTTCGGTCCCGGTGTAACCCTGCCACCTGGTTTTGGCTACCTGACCCCGGAAAGTGAAAAGCGTTTCACTCTCGGCTCTCTCTTTTCATCAAATATGTTCCCGGGAAGAGCACCTGAAGGTCATATTGTTTTCGAAACGCTCATTGGTGGTCGTCGTCATCCAGAGCGGATTGCTCTAGGAAAAGATGAAATGGTCGCCCGGGCTCTCGCTGATGTCCAGGACATTCTCGGCATAACAGAACAACCGGTATACACAACCGTGCTCAAATCTGACGGCGGAATTCCACAGCTGGAACAGGGCTACAGCAGTCTGCTTGCATGGCGCGACGCACTCACCCGAAACAATAAAGGATTGCATGTCTGCGGTTTTGGCTGGGAAGGTATTGGCCTAAACGACATGATGAAGACAGGAACCCGGGTTGCCAAGGCAATTCAAGCTTCCACCGCCAGTGCCAGCGGTGAAGCGGAAGTCAAAAAGGTCTACTTCTAAGAAGAAGTACAGCTAAAAGCTGTTAATACAGATAAAACAGGCAAAAAAAAAGGGCAGTCACCACATAAGGTGACTGCCCTTTTTTCGTTCGCTAGACACGATATTCTTTACAGGCTTTTCACCTTTCCGCTCAGCAACTCGACCTGAGCTCCGACAGAAGTATCACGCACAGACATGTTGGTTACCTTTTTAATCGAATGTAAAACTGTCGAATGATCACGATTAAATGCTCTACCGATCTCCGCGAGAGAATCATCAGTAAATTTTCGACAGAGGTACATAGCCACCTGACGGGAAAAAGTCAGTTGCTTTTTGCGAGAGCGGGACTGCATATCCGTGACACTCACCTTAAACTGCCTGGCTATAAGCTCAGAAATCATCTGTATAGTCAGCACCTTATCCGTGCCGACCACATTGGTGACCACCTCGCGAATCATGTCCATATCCACATGACCACCGGCAAGACGTGATTTAGCCCTGATAGCCACAATCGCAGACTCTACCTGTCGAACATCACCGCGTATATGCTGTGCCAGGTAATCAACCCCTTCTTCGCCAATTCCAAGCTGGTGCTGTGAGGCTTTTTTCTCAACAATACGGAACCGGGTGCTAATATCAGGAGGCTTAATCATTGTAACCAGTCCGGAAGACATTCTGGACCTGAATTCCTCATCTATACCTACCAGTTCCCGCGGCCCCTGATTGGCAGTGAGCACAACTCGCTTACCTGATTTAATGAGACTGTCCAGAACTTCATTCAACTCTTCCTGGGTCTTCTTTTTACCGGTAAGTGAATGAATATCCTCCACCAGAAGCATATCACATTGATCATGATACTTCTTTTTGAAGACATCCATAGTACGCCCCTGGATGTTCCGGACCATTTCCGAAGCAAACTGCTGGGCAGTTACATAGTGCAAACGGGTCATGGGTGACTCGGCAAACACTTTATGGGCAATGGCATGCGTCAAATGGCTTTTCCCGAGTCCGGTAGAACTATTAATATAGAGACAGGGACCAAAAGAGTCGTCACGGGAGGTGATTGCTTTGCAGGCGGATTCCGCCAGAATGTTTGAATCACCTACCATATACTCATCAAATGTATAGCGGGGATGAAGAGCACGAATAGAAGAATTATTTTCCGGTATGGATGGCAGCCTCAGCTGTCCTCTGGCCGGAACGATCTGTTTAGGCTGGCAGGCGCGCTCATCCTCACAAAGAACAACCCTCCGCTTCACATCTCCTGATTCTTTGACAGTGGCTTCAATTACAGACAGAAACTTCTGAGCAACATATGCACTGAAATATCTGTCAGGGCTGAGCAGATAAATAGAATCATCTCTGACCTCAAGACATTTCAGCGGCTCAATCCAAAGCTGATAAACAGAGCTGGAGAGTGTGCCTTTCAAACTTTCCTGTGTTTTCTCCCAAAGCATAGACTTCCCTACATTCCCAAACAAAAAACCGATTAAGAACCATTTAGGTTAAAAATCGAAAAATAAAAATCACTATTATTAAGTTCCACACTCCCCGGTATACGAGGCCGGAAACACGCAATTAAAGTCTACTGAAGTTGTGAATGAAGCCCAAGGGAAGACACTCCCTGTGAACTATTCGTGGGGAGATGAATACCCAAGACTGAAGATCCAGTCAAAGACAATTCTGCCAAATTTTCTTATCACGGCAGTTGCTTACTAGGAGCCTTGGCAAAGACCGTCTCTGCTTGACTTTCGCCAAACCACCGTCCATTTCTCTCGATAAAATGCGGGTTTCCTCTGGCCTCCTGTTTAACCTCGTCAAATAAGGCCTTTAGCACAATTGTTGAAAAGTTATCAACATATTAAGTTTTTACTTAATCTCAATTTATCTTCATTTAACTCTATTTTTCTGAATATTTATCAACATTCCTTTCGTTAATCTGAGAGAGTTCGGTAAAACAGGCGCTTATACTGATATTCCCGGAGTAAAATTTTTTTAACTCTACTGAAATTTTTTTCTCATCTCCCCCTATTGCAAACAGAACATCAACATCAGCATTTTCAGCGAGTCATAATGACTCGGGCAAGTGTTACCACTGTAATTTTAGTCGCTCCAGCCTTTCGCAAAATTCTGCTGCACTCATTCAACGTAGTACCTGTCGTATACACATCATCGACCAGACAGACGTGTTTCCCGTGAATTACGTTGTTATCACACAGACTAAACGCTCCGCGCAGATTTCTGCGACGTTCCCCACCGTCAAGACCCGTCTGCGGTTGCGTATACCTTTCTCTTTTCAGGGCGGAACTACAGATCAGTTGCACCTGTTCCGGAAAAAACAGTTGAGCGAGATAAAGGGCCTGATTCAAGCCCCGTCGTCGCAGGCGTTTTCGATGCAGAGGTACAGGAACAATGATGTCACAGTTAATTTTGAGATTTGCACGAAAAGGGGTGATAACTTCTGCAAGGGCAGGAAGTACAGTTGTATCGGAATTATACTTAAGGCGATGCAATAACGTGTTTACAGGAGGGCCGTACCTTATCACTGAAAGCGACACATCCCATTCAGGCGGTTTTTTGATACATTCACCACAGAGATATCCTGCCCCGCCGCCCCTGCCGAACAACGTGCCGCACCGTCTGCACACCGACGATCCAATATACTGAACCTGATCGAGACACCTCCTGCAGATGGCTTGTTCAACCGTAAATCCCATGGCGCTGTCACAGACCTGACAGCGCCATGGGAAAAGTACGTCAAGTACAGGGAGGTAATAACGTTGCCAAGATGATATTGCCATCAGATCATCCTCCTATAAGGCCGTAATACCGCAGCGAGATTTTGTACAACCAAAACCGTCTCGACTCCCCAGAGATGCTGAATAAATGTTTTTCTACCCTTATCCATTTGTGGTCTTTGCATTTTTTCCGAAACATGGCATAATGATCGTGATTTTGAGCAGGCCGAAACACCCTTTGGCGTGCTTTTTTTATTTGTGAAATCAGAAGAATACACTCGACAAACATACTCCAAGAAGGCGTTATTGCCAACTTTCTGTCGCTTTGCGACATCACCTACAGAAAGGATTTTCTTATGTATTCCTACAGTAAACTACCGGTCGCCAAATGTGGTACCCGTAACTCTGTAATGCATTTTGTGCTTCTGTTGGTTCTGTTTCTGCTCCCCGCAGCTTCAGTTTTGGCAGCAGAGCAGAACACGGCCTTTTTACCATTGAAAATCAATGCTAAAAGCAAAACTGCAGATGTCACAGGCCAGGCCGACACCTTACTTTTGGAAACCCTGGCCAATCATGACATCACTCTTCTCGGTAGAGCAGAGGCGGAGTCAATGGCCGACTACACCGGCAACTGGCCCCCGGCTCCCGGAGTACTGCAGAGCATCGCTCAAGCGACAGGCCTTGAAAATGTTGCGGCCGGCTCTCTTACAATGATCGGCAATCAGATCAGTATTGATCTGAAAGTCTTCGACCTGCTCGCACCTGCCAATCCGAAATATTTTTTCCGTAATGCCAATTCGATGGAAGAACTTCGCTCAGCCATCGACTCTATTATTCTTGATGTTCTTGCCTACACAGGACGTGAGTTCCGCATCGCCACTATCGCCCCCGAGGGCAATCAACGCATAGATTCGGGAGCTATCCTGCGCAAGATTAACAGCAGAGCAGGTGGTGCCTACAATCAGACCATACTTCGCGAAGATCTCAAGGCAATCTACGCCATGGGATACTTTAACGATGTTCAGATTGACGTTACGGAAAGCCCTGAGGGGAAAAAGGTACTGTTTAAGGTGGTTGAGAAACCGGTTATAGCCTCTGTGACCTTCAACGGCCTTGATGAACTTTCAGAAGAGGACGTCCGTGGCGCGGCCAACATCCGCGAACACTTCATCCTCAATCCGGCGAAAGTTTCGGCTGGAGCAGAAGCCATAAAAGAGCTCTACAAAACGAAAGGCTACTACAACACACAGGTAACCTCTCAGATCACTTTCCCAAATGATGAAGGTGCCGTTGTTCAGTACACTGTAGATGAAGGAAAAAAAATCTATATCAAGAAAATCTCAATTGAAGGCAATACTGCCTTTGATGAGGATGAACTGATTGATGAAATTGAAACTTCCGAAAAAGGTTTCTTCAGCTGGTTAACAGCTTCAGGGCTGCTTGAAATGGATAAAATCAAGCAGGACGCCAGCCGGATTGTAGCCTACTATCATAACAACGGATATCTTGAAGCCAAGATCGGAGAACCGGTTGTCACACAAGAGGATGAATGGATCTTTCTGAGCTTTAAGGTTGACGAGGGGCCGCGTTTTAAAGTGGGCACCATTGAGCTTGACGGTGATTTAATCACCGACAAAACCACACTTCTCGATCTCCTTTCTATTCGGAAAGAAGAATATATGAGTCGGGCTATAGTGCGCGAAGACGTAATGGCCATTACTGATTATTATGCAGAACAGGGTTACGCTTTTGCAAACGTTCGTCCTGATATGCTGAAATCAGATTCTGGAAATCGCCTTGATATCAACTTCCAGATTGAGAAAGGAGATCTGGTTTATATCAACAGAATCACAATCAGCGGCAATAGCCGAACCCGGGATAACGTCATTCGTCGGGAACTGAGGGTCATCGAAGGTGGTGTATTCAACTCCAAGGCTCTGCGTCAATCCAGCCAGGCACTTCAGCGACTCGAGTTTTTTGAAGAAGTCAACATTACACCTGAGCCGACCATCGACCCGGCCAGAATGAACATTAATATTGCAGTTAAGGAAAGAAGTACCGGGACATTCAGTATCGGTGCCGGCTACAGTTCAGTGGATGATATTATTCTCATGGGTTCAATCTCTGAAAATAACTTCCTTGGCCGCGGCGACAAAATGGAATTTAGTTCTAATATTGGTGGATCAAGCTCCCTCTATAACCTCAGCTATACAGATCCCCACTTCCAAGATTCAGAACTCTCCTGGGGACTTGATTTGTTCAATACCGAGCGTGAGTATGATGACTATAATAAAGACTCCATCGGTGGCGGCATCCGGGTCGGTTATCCGATTTGGGAGAAATGGCGCATCTACGGAAATTACAGCTACACAGACACCGACCTTACCTGGGACGATGACGATGAAGATGATGTTGCGTATATCATTCAGGAATCAGCTAAACTTCCAGTCACCAGCGCTGTTAAAATTTCTCTCTCGCGGGATACCCGCAATAAGGTCTTTGCTGCCACAGAGGGCTCAAATCATCTGGTCAGTATGAAATATGGCGGTGGTCCATTTGGCGGTGATGCCCAGTTTACCAAGTTTGAAGCATCAACCAGCTGGTATTTCCCGCTTATTTGGAAAACCACCTTCCACTTCAAAGGGTCTGCCGGACAGGCCTTTGAGAATGACACTGATAAGTTACCTGTATATGAGCGGTTCTACCTCGGCGGTATAAACTCTGTACGTGGTTTTGATTACGGCGACATCAGCCCTGTTGATTCTGCTACAGGTGACCTCATTGGTGGTGACAAGATGTGGTACACCAACTTCGAGCTTATATTTCCAATCCTCGAAGAACAGGGAATTCAGGGACTCACCTTTTTTGACCTAGGCCGCGTATTTGATGACGACGAGGACTGGGGCCTTGATGATTTCGAGCAGTCCGTCGGCCTCGGGATTCGCTGGTTGTCCCCCATGGGACCGATCAGTGTCGTCTGGGGTGTCAATCTCGATCCTGACGATGATGAAGAAAATTCTGTCTTTGATTTCAGTATAGGAGGAACGTTCTAATATACTGAATGTATAACCAATAAACAGCTTCACCTGCCGACTGCACATGTGCAGTCGGCACTTTTTTTTTACAGATGCTCACACAACTTCTCACTCACCTCAAGACCTCTAACACCCTTCAACTCTCCGGACTCAGAGGCAGTAGTACTGCCTGGCTCTGCGGTCAGCTCTCGGCTCATATGAGCTGTTGCTGTATCCTGCCGGATGAGCATCTTGTCTCCATTTTTGAACAGGATCTCCGACTCTTTACAGATATCCAGGTACTTACCTATCCCGGCTATGAGATTCCCCCATACACCCAGCTCAGTCCCGACCAGCGAACCACAGCCGCAAGATTAGCTACACTCTATCAACTCCGGGAAAATCCGAACAACAAGATTGTAGTGACCTCAATCGAGGCTCTGATGCGAAGGGTTGTACCCGCCAGTGTACTGATTCCCTCCGCCGAGTTGATTATATCCGGTGAAGATTGCGATCAGGATGCATTATTGACCAGCCTGTGCATACTCGGCTATGAGTCGGTATCACTGGTACAAAACGTCGGTGATTATGCAGTTCGCGGCGGCATCCTCGATCTGTACCCACCACCATTCATAACCGACTCCGGC
The DNA here is from genome assembly GCA_041582995.1 of Desulfopila sp. Classification (GTDB taxonomy): domain Bacteria; phylum Desulfobacterota; class Desulfobulbia; order Desulfobulbales; family Desulfocapsaceae; genus Desulfopila. The sequence continues at coordinate 14,894 of JBFHGS010000059.1, forward strand.
GAAGTGGTTGACGGGCCTCTCCGGCTTGATTTTTTTGGCGATACCATTGAATCGCTGCGCACATTTGACCCTATCAGTCAGAGGTCCATAGGGGAGGTATCTGAAGCTATCCTCCTTCCGGTACATGATATCATCATTGACCGCGACAACCTCACGGCTCAGCGCATTTCCCGGCACTTTAAACAGCAGGGTGAAGCTGACAGCTGGTCTGAAGAAGAGGCGGGGAGAATTACCGAAAAAGTTGCTACCGGTCGAAAGTTTGCGGGTATGGAGTTTTTTCTGCCACTCTTTTATCAGGATGCGACCCCGACCACTTCAACAGTCTTTGACTACCTGCCTGAAGACATGGCAATGGTCATGATCGATCCTGAAGCAATCCAGCAAAGCCTTCAACTTGTCGCTGAAAGAATCCGGAACAATTACATTGAGGCCACCGGCGCAACGCAGCCTGCTCTCCCCCCTGACTCTATTTTCCTTGATCCAGAAGGAATAAGAACCCACCTGGAATCTCACCGCCAATTATTGTTGAGTGATTTCAGCCGTGATAGTGTCCCTCAGATTTCCTTTCCGGCATCCAATCATCAGTTGCTGAAACAGGAAATAGCCCTGCAGCGAACACAGCGCGGCCTTATTGCTCCCATCAGTGACCAGATCAGAATATGGCAGGAACAGGGCGAACTGGTACTCTTTTGCTGCCGCTCTGCACGGCACACCAGGAATCTTGCCGAGCTTCTGACTAAACACAACCATAACGTTGTCATTGTCGAATCCCCTCTCACCCTTGAAGGACTCGCCGCTCAGCACAGTTCAGGTGAACTGCTGCTCTGCAACCATGAGCTTTCCCATGGTTTTTCTGTTTCAGGACAAAAAGCTCATATCCTTTCTGAGAGTGAACTTTTTGGTGAGATGCGTCTCGGCAGCAAAAAGAAGAGCAAGCGCCAGCAGGGTGAACCTGTACGCTTTGCCGAACTTCGGGATGGTGACATTGTTGTCCACCGTGATCATGGTCTCGGCTACTATCAAGGATTGCAGACCATTGATATCCAGGGCGTAACCAACGATTTCATGTTGATCGAATACCGGGATGGTGACAAACTGTACCTTCCTGTAGACCGGCTGAACCTGATCAGTCGCTACGAAGGCTTATCCGATAAACAACCGAAGATCGATAAACTCGGCTCGCAAAACTGGCGTATCACCACCTCTAAAGTCAAAGAGGAAGTCTGGAAGGTCGCGCACGAACTACTCGACATCTACGCCAAACGCGAAATGCAGCAAGGCCGACGATTTTCACCACCCGGAGGACTCTACTCGGAACTTGAGGAATCCTTTCCTTACGACGAAACACCTGGGCAGGATAAGGCTATTACCGATGTTATCGCTGACCTGACCTCAGACCAGCCCATGGATAGGCTGGTCTGCGGTGATGTGGGTTACGGCAAGACTGAAGTTGCCATACGTGGCGCCTTTAAGGTTGTTGAAGACGGTATGCAGGTAGCAATCCTGGTTCCCACCACTGTTCTTGCAGAACAGCATACCAAGACCTTTCGAGACAGACTATCCGGCTTTCCACTCACGGTTGAATGTATAAACCGGTTCCGTACTCCTGCCCAACAGCGTAAGACCCTTGCTTCCTTAAAAGAAGGCAAGATTGATATCCTTATCGGCACCCATCGCCTGCTCTCTAAAGATATCAAATTTAAAGACCTGGGCCTTCTTATCGTTGATGAAGAACACAGATTCGGTGTTACCCATAAAGAAAAGATCAAGAAGATGCGGGCGGAAGTTGATATTCTGACACTCACCGCTACCCCCATACCCCGTACCCTGCAGATGTCTCTGCTCGGCATCAGGGATCTTTCTGTTATTTCAAGCCCCCCCGAACACCGAAGACCGGTAAAGACATTTATAGCCCGCTATGACAATCTGGTTATTAAAGAATCCATAACCCGGGAAATGCGTCGCAATGGTCAGGTCTTTTTTATTCATAACCGAGTGAAATCGATTCATAAAGTTGCAGCGGAAATCCAAAAACTCGTGCCGGAAGCACGTGTGGCTATTGCCCATGGCCAGATGGCCGGTAAAGAACTTGAAGATATTATGGTGGCCTTTGTCAACCGTGAGATAGACGTACTGGTCTGCACAACGATCGTCGAATCCGGTCTTGATATCCCCACAGCCAATACCATAATTATTAACCGTGCAGATATGCTCGGTCTCGCTGAAATCTACCAGCTTCGCGGGCGCGTCGGGCGATCGTCCACCCAGTCTTTTGCTTATCTGCTGGTGCCTTCCATCGACAGTCTCAGCAAAGACTCCCGAGACCGCCTGCGGGCACTTATGGATTGCAACGAACTCGGCGGCGGCTTTAAACTTGCCATGAGTGACCTGCAGATACGAGGTGGCGGCAACCTTCTCGGCGTTTCACAAAGCGGTCACATAGCAGCAATCGGTTATGATCTTTATCTCGACCTTTTACAGAAAACTGTTGCAGACCTGAAGGCCCGTGCCGCCACAGGTGACACTGACCTCATGAGTGAAGAAATCGATACCGAGATCAACCTGCAACTGTCCGCCTATATTCCTGAACAGTACATGCGCGATATCAGCCAGCGTTATGTAACATACAGAAGGATAGCAGCCCTTGCCACAGCAGGCGAGGAGGAACATAGTGATCTGCAGCTCGAACTGGAAGATCGTTATGGACCGCTCCCTGAAGAAACAACCAATCTTTTCAAGGTTGTCGCACTCAAAAAAGCACTTGCCGCTTTACGCATCAGCAAACTCGAAAAAGGTAGGGACACCCTGGTCTTCTCATTTCGGGACGACACTCCGGTCACTGCAGAAAAGCTTCTCGGTTACCTCCAGAACCAGGTGGTAACCAAAAAAGGACCGAAATCAAAACTGACTCCAGACGGCAGACTGGTGGTTTCAACCCCTCTTCCCGCTACTGATAAGGTTTTTGCAATAGTCCACAAAATACTGCACGATCTCGAGATGATGACTCATGACTGAAACACCGATAACAACTCCAATTAGCCCTGATTTCCAATGGGATGATATCGATACCATTCTGCTCGACATGGACGGCACCCTGTTGGACAGCTATTTCGATGATTTCTTCTGGGAGGAATATGTGCCGCGTATTTTTGCTGAAGAAAACAACCTCACTCCGGAAGAGGCCAGAAAAGCGCTTCTTCAACGGTATCGGCGTGTTGAAAAAACCTTGCAATGGGCTGATCTTGATTTCTGGTCTGATCAGCTGGGACTGGATATCCCTGAACTGAAGTGCAAAATAGATCATTTGATCCAGGTTCATCCATATGTCATAGATTTTCTGAAATTCATCAAAAGTTCAGAGAAAGAACTCTACCTTGTGACAGCGGCCCACTCCAAGACGCTGAAAATCAAACTCGGGAAAACAGCAATTGGCCCCTATTTCAAAAAAATAATTCCTGCCGAAGAAATTGGTGAAGCCAAAGAACAACCGATATTCTGGAAAAAACTTGAGAAAAATCTCAGGTTTGATAAAAACAGAACTATCCTCGTCGATGATAATGCCAATGTTCTGCAGGCTGCCTGCAGTTATGGTCTGCCGCATCTTATATACGTGGCAAAACCGAGTTCACGGCTACCGGTTAGATACTCCGCTGAATTTCCATCTATCGTATACTTCAATGAACTGATATTTTAACATCATGATCTCACTTCCTGCCATTCACGTTCCACCCAATTTCTTGCGATTTTCTCTGTCAGCCGTACTTGTACCACTCCTCCTGCTCGCCCCGGCAACTCAATCCAAGGCGCTTGAGCGTATGGCTATTGCGGCAAATGGAGGTTCCGGTCCGCTTGCCAATACACTGCCGGCTATAACTCTGACAGGGATCATGGATGTCGATTATATAGAACTTAAGCTAGTCGCAACCCAAGACAATATTTTGATCGTCTATCATGATCTCATGCTTGATCCTGCAACGGATGTAGCCTCGGTATTTCCTGAAAAAGCACGGGAAGATGGCCATTTTTATGCTGTCGATTTTACACTAAGCGAAATCAGGCAGTTACGCAGGATACCTGATCCTACCGCAAGCCAATCAGTTCCGGCATGCACCATACCCACTTTTGAGGAAGCGCTCTCTCTGCTCACCTACATAGAACAGGAAATGCATAAGCAGAGCGGCGTAGCCGCACACATCCTGCAGCCCCAATTCCATCGTAAGGAAGGTAAAGATATCAGTAGTTACGTTCTGCAGAGTTTAAGCCAATACGGCTATGAGCCTCCTCCTGAACGTTTCATCCTGCTCTGCCTTGACGGTGATGAGCTGCAACGCATACATAATGACCTTCTTCCCGGCATGGGGATGAAGATATCGCTGATGCAACTCGTCGACACACCAGCAAGTGCTGTCTTGAAGACCACATCACTGCCAGCACCATATGATTACAGCTGGATGCTTACCCGGCTCGGTCTCAGAGTTGTCAGTTCATATGCCGGCTCAATTGCATTACACACAAGCTATTTCACAGACGGGTCTGAGTACTCGTTGCCCACCAGCTATATTAACGATGCCAAAAAGCTCGGGCTGAAAACCTATGCTTTTACCTTGTCGGATAATCCCCAAACCTTCCCGGCTCATACCAGAAGCTACGCGGATATGCTTGATCACTTCTATTCACAGCTCGGCCTGGATGGCATCATCACCGCATCCCCAATGGCAACTACCCTCTACCGGCAGTTGAAACGTGAGGAAATGCAAATTCAGCAGAAACAAGAGAGTACTTCACTGAGCCCTGCCCCTTCATTACCAGTCGATGGGCTCCCCTCTTCTACAGAAAAAGAAGATACTGCTCCCGCCATACAATAGGCAACTCTGGCGGTCCGGTCTTACAAATGACCCGACCGCCAGAGCCTGTTCGACATCCACTCCCATCACCATTTCGACTACTACAGTTGACCCACCCTGCTGTTCGTAGTATAAACAGCAGCTTATTTCTCATATAAACTTTTGTCGAAACGCTACCTTGCACGATATACAATCAATAGCTCCGGTCTGCTCACAAAAGCATGCAGAGGAGAAACCGGCACATTCTTGACGCGCTTTCAGCTACCAAGACCTTTCTGGCAGGAAAGCTCGAAAATTTCAATTCCCGATCGCAAACCAGGACATTCACAGCAACACATACATAGACGATATTGCGATAATTATTTTCACGAATCCTGAATAGATTCGAAAAAAGAGCTTTCTCGCACAACCGCTTAGGAACCAGCAGTAAGGAGATTTCATGACCACCAGAGACCAGCTTGACAAATTGCATTCACTCCGTGCCGAAGCCAGAATGGGAGGAGGTCAGGCGAGAATTGACAAACAGCACTCACTCGGCCGCATGACCGCCCGCGAACGTATCGCCCTGTTACTCGATAAAGGTTCCTTTGAAGAATTTGATATGTTCAAAACACATCGCTGCCATGATTTCGGTATGGAAAAAACAACATTTCTCGGAGATGGTGTTGTCACAGGTTACGGTACTGTCGATGGTCGCCTGATCTATGTATACGCTCAGGATTTTACTGTACTTGGCGGTTCCTTGTCTGAAACTATGGCAGAGAAAATCTGCAAGGTTATGGATCTTGCCATGAAAAACGGCGCTCCTGTGATCGGCCTGAACGATTCGGGTGGTGCGCGCATCCAGGAAGGCATTGAAAGCCTCGCTGGTTATTCCGATATTTTCCTCAAAAACGTCATGGCCTCCGGGGTAGTCCCCCAAATATCCGCAATTTTCGGTCCGTGCGCAGGTGGTGCTGTTTATTCACCTGCTCTCACCGATTTCATCGTTATGGTCCAGAACAACTCTTACATGTTCCTCACCGGACCTACTGTCGTTAAAGCTGTCACCCACGAAGATGTTACAGTTGAGCAACTTGGCGGAGCCGCCATGCACACCCGCCAGAGCGGCGTTGCCGATTACGCTGCCGATGATGGTGAAGACGCGATCGAATATGTCAAGAAACTGCTTTCTTACCTGCCACAGAACAACATCGAAACTCCTGCCAGGATCGAATGTGATGATCCGGCAGATCGGCGCTCAGAACTCCTCAATGAGATAATTCCGAGCCGCGCAAACGCTGCCTATGATATGAAGCGGGTAATCGCTGAAATCGTTGACCGCGGCAGCTTTTTCGAAATAAAAGAGAATTTTGCCCCGAACCTTATCGTCGGATTTGCCAGGATGGATGGCATGAGTGTCGGTATCGTTGCCAATCAACCGTACTGCCTCTCTGGCGTACTCGATATCAATGCCTCAATCAAAGGTGCCAGATTTGTCCGGTTTTGTGACTGCTTTAACATTCCGGTCATTACATTAGTCGACGTGCCCGGTTTTCTTCCCGGAACGGCCCAGGAATATGGCGGTATCATCAGAAACGGTGCAAAAATGCTCTATGCCTATGCTGAAGCCACTGTTCCGAAGATTACCGTTGTCACCCGCAAGGCCTATGGTGGTGCCTACTGTGTCATGTCATCAAAACATCTCCGAGGTGATATCAATTACGCCTGGCCTACTTCTGAAATCGCAGTAATGGGTGCAAAAGGCGCCGCCGGTGTACTTTACTCACGAGAAGCAAAATCACAGGATGATCCAGAAACGTTCCTTACCGAAAAGGAAAACGAATATCAGGATGCCGTGGCCAATCCGTACGTTGCTGCCCGTCGTGGTTATGTTGACGATATCATCGAACCGGCCCGAACCCGGTTTCGTATTATCAGAGCCTTGCATATGACTCAAAATAAACATGACGCAAACCCGATGAAAAAGCATGGCAACATGCCGCTTTAAGAAAACAGGAAGGATATTATATGCCTACAAATCACAACGGTTATGAAACAGCAGGCCCTGAAGAGGAACTTCTCTTAGCCATCGCTACAGCGATGCATCTTGAACACGCCTTTCCCGAAGGCCCGCAGCACCTCACCTTGAAAAATGATAATGGCGCCGAATCCCCATGGGGATTTACCGGTAAACTGCAACGCCTTGCCAGTCGTAAAAATATCCACATTCGGAGCAGTAAGTGAAAAAGTACAGTTTAGCTATTAACGGCAACCCATATAACGTCAGGATACTCGACGTGACCGCCAGTGCTGTTTGTGCTGAAGTAAACGGCATACAACATACTGTTGCAATAGAAGATATAGAGAACATTTCCATGTTTCCTGCTGAATCCTCCGAATCGCGACCACGCAATATAGTGCAGCCCGATACACCCAAAAACGGCAGATCATCGAAAACCAACGGTGATTATTGTCTTTTCGAGTCACGAAATGTCGAGGCACCAATTCCCGGCCAGATCATCACCATTGATGTCCAGCCCGGAGACCACGTCAGGAAAGGGCAGAGAATTCTTATCCTTGAAGCGATGAAAATGGAGAATGCGCTCCTGGCAAAGCGAAACGCAGTGGTCAAAGAAGTTCTTATCGCTGAAGGTGAAGCGGTAACACAGGATCAGCCACTTATAATTTTTGAATAAATTGTGTGGTATTCGCCGGTATCTCTGCCGGTCAACTGATCAGCAGAGATACGCAATCCAGGTCGGCACCGGCAGACATCGTCCATACAATTTCCTGCACAATCTCCAGAACCGACAATATTCACGGCTAAAGAAAATCTGTCAGCAAAACGCCGACCGCAATTTTATGGACATACTTGTCATAATCAATCAGACTCTCTCCATATCCTGTAAAGTACTGGATATATCCTTTCAGGAAGGGATACCTCAAAAGCGGGAAACTCCAACCCACTTCTGTAGCCCCACTACTGAAACCTGACTCCAGATTATTTCTGCTCATCAGGCTGAAAGTGTGGTCTTTCCAGGTATAGGCCAGCCCAAGTTCACCATGCCCAAGATAATCAGTAATATCAGGATTATCATCATCTTCACTATCTTCCTGTATGCGCAACCAGGGTTTAACGGCAACCACAACGTTGCCTCGATGAAAGATCATTGATCCGTATACCCTGTTCCAGCTTCTCGACAATGTACCCGAACGCCCATTGGACTGGTGCACCATGCCAAGCAGGTTGATGGTATTCTTCCAGCCCAGAATTTCAAGATCAGACTGCTGCTGTTGCAGCCATACTTCCGGCTCATGGTTAGTTTCCCGGAATGGCGACGAAAGGTCAGTGTTATAACATTGCCAGAATGATCTGACGGTATAACCTGCCCAGAGACTGACATTCTCGCTCAGCATATTTATAGCTAACGGCGCTTTGATGCTCAGTTGAAACTGTGCTTCGATATCATCGAAATTCCAGTCTTCATCTTCATCGTAGAAGCCTTCATATTCCTCTGTATCGTAACTCTGCCTGTTGTAGGCTCCGAAGAGCAGGTAATTCGGCTTATGTGCCATGAGAGTGAAGGGTTTGAACACATTCTCCCTGTCAACATTCAATCGCTTCATTACCTCGTCATCCACAGGGGCACTCTCATCAGGTTCTGCACTCTCAGCAGCAATTTGTTCCTGACACAGTGTTTTTATTTCTCCAAGTGTCACATTATCCGGGGCGGACTGGATCCGTTCAACCAGACAACGCTCCAGATCGCCATCAGCTGCAACA
>JBFHGS010000060.1:0-23265 GCA_041582995.1 Desulfopila sp.
TGATTCCATCTGCTTAAAAGATATGGCGGGCCTTATGGCTCCATATGACGCCTATGAGCTGGTAAAAGAGCTGAAAAAGCAGGTGAAAGCCCCTATTCATCTGCATAGCCACTTTACCTCGGGTATGTCTCCGATGACCCACCTGAAAGCCATTGAGGCGGGTGTTGATATCATCGATACCTGTATGACGCCATATGCCTATCGCACATCCCACGCAGCGGTTGAACCGCTGGTAATGGCTCTGCTCGGCACCAGTCGCGACACCGGTTTTGATATCAAAAAGCTTGCACAGATTAATGAAATCTTCGAAAAGCAGATCCTGCCGAAATATAAGCATCTGCTGGATGATTCCAAGGTCAGCATCATCGATATTAACGTGCTGCTGCATCAGACACCGGGTGGTATGCTTTCCAATCTGGTGAACCAGCTGCGCGAGATGGATGCACTTGATAAGATCGACGAAGTATATAAAGAACTGCCACGGGTTCGTAAAGAGCTTGGTCAGATTCCCCTGGTTACTCCGACCAGCCAGATCGTTGGTGTGCAGACAGTGAATAACGTGCTGCATGATACACCTGATGAACGCTACAAGATGATTACCAGTCAGGTGAAGGATCTCTGTTATGGTCTGTATGGTAAAACTGCTGTACCTATTGATCCGGAACTGCAGAAGAAGGCATTGAAAGGCTATCCGCGTGGCGAGACGCCAATCACCAGCAGACCTGCCGAGGTGCTCGAGCCTGAGCTTGAAAAGGCCAAGGCCGAAATCGGTGATCTGGCAGCTGATATAGATGATCAGATTCTCTACGCAATTTTCCCTGTTACCGGTAAAAAATTCCTCGAATGGAAGTACGGTAAAGCAGAGGCTCCGGACAGTGTCAAGCCGATAACGATGGAGAAGGTGAAGGCACGCGAAGCTCTGGTGAAGAAGGCACTTGCCGGTGAGCTGGTAGAAAAGCCGGTTGGAGCACCTGATAAATCAGAAGCTGTCCGTACCTTCAATGTCTTTATCGATAATGAGTACTTTGCCGTGGATGTTGATCCTGTCGGTGGTGCTCCTGTTATTGCTGCTGCCCGACCTGTCGCAGCAGCACGGCCGGCTGCCCAGGCAGCCGCACCTGCTCCCGCGGCTTCAGCTCCTGCACCAGCTGCGGCTCAGCCTGTGACGGAAATGAACGGCACCCTGCTGCTTGCGCCAATGCCGGGAATGGTCGTGCGTTTTGAAAAGAAAGTAGGTGATAAGGTAAGTAAGGGTGACACCGTCATGATCCTCGAAGCGATGAAGATGGAGAATGCCCTGGTCGCTCCATGTGACGGTTCGATCAATGCTGTGAATTTCACAGTTGGTGATACTGTGGTGAAAGGAGCTACACTTGCAGTGATCGGCTGAAGTCAGTATTGTTGATGTAAGACCAAACGGGTATACGATTATGAATCGCATACCCGTTTGCTGTTTCGGAATCCTAAAAAGAGATAGATATTATGTTGATACGTGAACTGAACGGCCACACCCCGCAATTTGGCGAAGAGTGTTTTATAGCAGAGAATGCAACCATTGTAGGTGATGTGATAATGGGCGATTATTGCTCTATCTGGTACAATGCTGTGATCCGTGGCGATGTCCATTATATCCGCATGGGCAACAAGGTAAACGTTCAGGATGGTGCGATAATTCATGCAACCTATCAGAAATCACCGACCAATATAGGCAACAATGTCTCAATTGCCCATAATGCCATCGTTCACGGCTGTACCATCAAGGACAATGTTCTTATTGGTATGGGAGCAATCGTTATGGATGATTGTATAGTGGAGAGCAATACTATTATCGCCGCCGGTGCTGTGGTAACAAAAGGAACACACGTCGAGTCCGGTTCTATCTATGCTGGTTTACCTGCCAAAAAAGTGAAAGATATCAGTGAAGAGTTAATTTCCGGTGAGATCGAACGGATTGCTAATAGCTATGTGAAGTATAGTGGGTGGTATAAGTGAATGAATACTGGAAGGCGTGAGTGAGGAGTAAAGGGTGAGGGGAAAACGTTCACTGCCAATCCTGTAGGTGTAAAAAGCTGGATACAATCTGACATGTGCGAATGGTGAGGTTAAATCTAAGCTAGACAGTCTCGTCAAGGTCCTGTACTTACATGATTTATAGTAGGATCGTCCAGTAGGAGCAGCTTTAATGGGTATTGCGGTGTAACCTGTAAATATTACATTTGGATCGCTATTCCGACCTGTGTCGCAACTGGGGTATAAATGTCTACTTCCTCTGCTTGGGTAGTAATGGATACAATCAGAGAATAGCGAGTTCTGCTGTTCCACCTGCCGAGATGAGATCGTTCACGCCACCAACCAATGGTGGGACAGACAGCTATCAAATTAGACAATGCCAGATCTGAGGCATAGCCCTTCCAAATATCTGAATGAATTGACCCCTTATTACGGGCCTGGCCCAGTGTCCAATAATCTGCAGCAGAATCTGTACCTGGGTGCCCATTTTCCTCGTCTCGAGCCGCGGCATTAATACGGCGTATCAGATCCTTTTTTTCTTCTCCGGGAGAATTCAGCTCAAAGCGCAGTCCGTGTGAAGCATAGCGGTACCTGTCTTGCCAACCTATTTCGCCAGGACCGGGTTCGATAAAATAGGAGAGAGTAACACGCATTTGGACTTTGACATCATGAGGAAGACTCTGAAGTACTTCTTGCGGCCAAGGTAGCTCATAGAAATGCATGTCTTTGGTTCGATAACCACCATCATCTTTCTTATCGTAGGGCTGTATTTCTGCCTGAGATATCATAGTTAAACTGTTGCTAGCAGAATATAGGGCCTTTTCTAGGTTTGGTACACCATAACCACAAATTCGAAGTAATCGCTTATAGGCGGTTTTGCTATCGTCATAAAGAAATTGCTGTTTTATTCTGTCAGGCCATTCAGCGGAATGAACCATGAGGGCACGGATTGTCTCTGGCCAATAATCTGGATATTCAGCTTGAATCTGAGCTGCGGTCCAAGCTGCCGCTGCCGTGGCGGCGCTTGTCATATTGAAGGGGTAAAAATAGGCTTTTTGAGGATCTAGAAAAGTTGATAGCACGGAAAGGTCGTCGCATTCAGTGACAAAACCTGAACCATCTTTTGCAATATTTCCACCTTCCATGACGATTTCGGGCTTAAGTGGCCATTTATCATCCCATTTTGAAGATGTGGTAGAAAATGGAGAAAGTCCACCAGCTGGAGCTATGGGATCATATCCTTTTAGCATAGGGTCACTGATATGATCGAGTCTCGTAAAAGCTCCTACAGTTAACGCGTTCCATGATTGTGCGGGGTCATGGATAGATTCATTTATTTGAATTTCAGGGTAGTCACTGCACTCAGTTAATGTTCTGGTTTCATTACAGTTGCCAGTGCTAACAATAAAAAGCTGCTTATCCTCATGGTCAGCACCGGAGCATATTTGATCCAACTCGGCGGACCAGGAAGAAGGTTTTCCTTGATCTCTGGTGTCGTTGGCAGTCACGGCCATACAGCCAATACGCTTCCTGTCTGAGGCCTGGATTATTGCCTTTGATATCGCTTGTGAGGTGACATATCCCCACAATTCAGGATCTGTGGCACCATTCGGTGGTAATATCTTGACCGACTCTAAACGATGTCTCAGGGGGATCACTTCATTATGGCTTAAAATATCTTGCAAGTTGCCATATGCTGTCATGCCGGCCATCAGAGTGCCATGTTTATCGTGGTCGTGCCTTCCCCACTCCGGATCGACTGCTTGGCAGTCATCATCGTGAAGACATGGGGTTAGTAAAGGATGCCCATTGTTTACTCCCGTATCCAAAATACAGACGGCAACATTGGAATCCTGTTGCTGTTCAATCCGCTCAAGTATATTTATTACCCACTCGGCTTGACCTCTGTTTTCTTGGTCCAACCAGAAAGCTGCAGTCTCTTTGGCTCGACGGTATTCGGCAATATCATCGGAAAACCGTGTAATAGTTTCCAACTGTCTTCTATTTGCATAAACCATTTTTACAGTTCTTTCAGGAAAACGGATCTTGCCTTGCTTGAAAACTATCTGATGCTGTTCCAGTAATGCTTCGAAACGTTCAACTACTACTGGTTGATCTGAACTTAACCAAACTTCACACCATTGCGGCTCATCTGTCGGAATTAGTGTTATGGAGTCTCGCCAGAAAGACTCTACCTCTAGAGCCTTGCGAATAGCTGAAATACTCTCAAGTAAAGCTGCATTCTGGGGCCGACCGGATCTGTCGTTATCTTCAGAGGCGTAACGCTCAATTTTCTTGAAGAGAAGTTCCTTTTTGGCGTTTGGCACATAAACGGTGGCATATACGACATCGTTCGTTTCTTGGCCTTCCTCCGCCTGCACTTTTTCTCTACGAACATTCAGAAGACGGGTCCAATTATTCTGATTTTGGCCTTGCAGGTTTTCAAGACTCTTGGTGACCAGTTCATAGCCTTGCTCACCTTTGAACTCGAGATAGACGCCATTTCGATGTGACTGGTAAACAATCACATCCTTTTCTGCTTCCGACCATGCTAACCTTAATTGTCCTTCCAATAATATACTGTGATCATGACGCATTCTTGGAGGGCGAGGTCTACCAGTGCCTCCACCTGTTGGAGTGAAAGGCTCCTGCTCGTAATTTGTGATATTGATATGGGGATAATGAATAGGCATCCTAGCTATCCTTGGAAACCTTGATGGGTCAATTGTCTCTCTTTGAGGGTAGCTAGGAGCTGGTTCGCTGATATCTTTTTGCGGTCAGTAAGGATGGCTTCTTTTATGGCATCCCTGCAAGCGTGATCGATTTCGGCGTGACTTAATCCGTCACTTATTTGCAAGACATTTTTCCAGGCAAACTTTGTAGACATGAATGTGCCTAGCACATTAGCAACCAAGGCTTTTCTTTCTTCCTCTTCAGGGTTGTTGTAATAGAGCACATCGTCAAAACGACGGAATAGAGCTCTGTCGAGCAATCGCGGATTATTCGTTGCGGCAATGATCAAACTGTCGGAATTGTCCTGCTCAATGAATTGTAAGAAAGAATTGAGTACACGACGCATTTCGCCAACTTCGTTTTCCATTGAGCGATCTCCGCCAATAGCGTCAAACTCATCGAAAAGGTACACTCCATGTTCTTGCTGAATCATGTCGAAAATCTGTCGAAGCTTGGAACCAGTTTCCCCCATGAACTTAGTTACAAGCCTGTCCACCTGGATAGTGTGGAGGAGAAGGTGGAGCTCTTTGGCAAGTACCATTGCACTCATGGTCTTTCCTGTACCCGGGGGACCGATGAGTAGAATTTTACGACGATGCTTCAGTCCATGCGATTTTAACTTATTCTGCTGACGGTATTCATGAATTACTCGTTCTATACGTTCTTTGATATCCCGAGATGTGACCATGATCCCGAGTGGCATTGTCGGATTTTCCGAAAGCACTAAGCCCTGAAGTTTTTTAGGGAAGGGAAACAGATTGGGGCTCTTTTTCTTCCGTTCCATATCTATTATGTCACGGATGTCTTGTGCTAAAGCTTTGTGGCCTTGTCTAGCTTCATGAGCTGCCACTTGAAGAGCGATGGCCTGAAAACGCTCAGGATCCTCACTGAACTTGGAGCGAATCAAGGTTTTTATGTGTTCTGCTGTTGCCATGTCTTACCCTTTAATCTTTTCAAGAATTGGCTTTGACTCTATGCTAAATCATAAGAGTAATCTAATCTGAAATAATATAAATCAATATATGGCTTTGTTCCAAAAAATGAAGCTCCGGCAAGAACACCTTGTTTAACTCCGGTGTTAGATGAATTCCATGAAGTAGGGCTGCATGCATATGCTATTATAAAAGAAAATTCCTGCCTATCTCAGACATCAACAGGACGCAATTTCCAGGTTACAGATGTCTATTAGCAATTTTAAATAGCATGCGATAATGAGTAGTTGACCTTATTTCTGAAAATATTGAGTCTTGTTTTCGTGTAAGGGGTCAGATCAAATTGAACTTCGTAGTCTGGAAGTGTCAGGTCATGTTATATTTCTTCAGTTTAAGAGTAAGTGCATTTTGTACTACATCGAAATGCAAACAGATTTTCATGTAAGAAGAACACGCCATTTGTCGCTCTTTACAGTTTATGAGACGGAAGTCTTAGACGTATAACTTAACCAGGAAAATGGAGGTTTTGAGGGATTCGTTTATTTCTCAGCTCCTTCCTCAAAGATGTTAACTCGACTTGCCGACCCAACGGACAGAAACGAGTTACGTGCTGTAGCTTGTTTTTGCTTCGTCTCATCCTCATCCTGAGATACACTGAAGAAAGAGTTGTAGTACCGCTTTGTTCAGGCTTTTAACCCGCCAATTATTCCTAAACCATCAGGTGTGAAATGCATGGTTTAACTTCAGCAGAAGCACTCCTTGAAATTATTGCCAGAATTGTTGCAGAGTTGCACCCTGATGTTTCATTGCGGGAAGAAATTCATCTGGACAGTGTATTGGACAATGATCTGGGACTGGATAGTCTCGCTCGAATGGAGTTGCTGAGAAGGCTTGAAAAAGAATTCAGGATACGTTTGCCTGAGAAAGTACTGGCTACCGCTGAAACACCCAGAGACCTCATGCGACATCTTAGTCACGGAGTGTATGTCAATTCTGATGAGCCTGCTGTGTCTCCGGTATCTGAGCGGAGCAAGGAAAAAAGAAGAGATATCGGGTTTTCCGGAGCACAAACCCTGCTGGATGTGCTTCGGCATCATGTTGAGGTTGAACCTGAAGCGGATCATATTATTCTGCTGGAACAGGAGCGTGAGGTATGTATCAGTTATGGCATGCTTCAGCGGGAGGCTCTCAAAATAGCGACCAGGCTGCGTATGCTGCAGATGGAACCGGGGGAAACAATTGCTATCATGCTGCCAACAAGCAGCGATTACTTCTATTGTTTTTTCGGAGTTCTCTTCGGGGGAGGTATACCTGTACCGCTCTATCCGCCTGCGCGTCCCACCCAGATTGAGGAGCATGTTCGACGACACAGAAAGATTCTTACCAATGCCGGAGCCACAATTCTTATTACAGTGGCGGAAGTGAAACCCGTGGCCCGACTGCTGATGAGTCAGGTGGTGGGGTTGAAACGAATTGTGACGGTTGATGAACTGTATGCTGATGTTGCCGGTGAAATCCCACTTCATCATAAGGCGACAGATATTGCTTTTCTTCAATATACTTCAGGCAGCACGGGTGACCCTAAAGGCGTCATTCTGACGCATGCAAACCTGCTGGCGAATATCAGGGCAATGGGGCAGGTGTGCAGAGTTACTGTTGATGATGTCTTCGTCAGCTGGTTACCGCTCTATCATGATATGGGGTTGATCGGCGCCTGGTTTGGCAGTCTCTGTCATGGCTGTCGTCTGGTGGTTATGTCGCCGCTCTCCTTTCTTGCCAGACCGCAACGCTGGTTGCAAGCAATCGACAGGTATAACGGTACGCTCTCGGCTTCGCCCAATTTCGGTTATGAGATCTGTGCTACACGGCTTGAAGACGATGACCTGGCAGAGCTGGATCTGCGTTCATGGCGCATGGCTTTTAACGGTGCTGAGCCGGTAATACCTGCCACCATGCGAAGGTTTCAGAAGCGTTTCGGTGCCTATGGTTTCAGGGCTGAGGCACTGGCTCCGGTCTATGGTTTGGCAGAGTCTTCGGTGGGACTTGCTTTTCCTGTTCCCGGTAGTGGCACCAGGATTGATCAGGTTGATCGGCAGAGTTTTTCCGGTTCCGGCAAAGCGAAACCGGTTGAAGGCGAAGATGACACAATGCTAGAGTTTGTGAGTTGCGGCAGACCTTTACCTGGTCATCAGTTGCGGGTTGTTGATTTTCAGGGGAGGGAAGTGCCTGAGCGGCAGGAAGGGCGACTTCAGTTTAAGGGGCCTTCATCGACAAGTGGATATTACCGGAATCAGAAGGAAACGCGTAAGCTGTTCAGCGGAAAGTGGCTTGAAACCGGAGATCTGGCTTACATAGCTGCAGGAGAAGTGTATCTCACCAGTCGACAGAAAGATATTATCATTCGGGGCGGACGCAATATCTACCCGCATGAGCTCGAAGAACGCATCGGTGATATTGTCGGGATACGCAAAGGTTGTACTGCTGCTTTTGCAAGTATGAAAGAGGCAGATAGTTCAGAAAAACTGGTAATTCTCACAGAATCTCGGCAGACCGACCCTCGGAAACTACAGAAGTTGAAACAGCATATACACACGGCAACAGCTGAATTACTGGGCATGGGTGCGGATGATATTGTTATCTGCAGGCCGGGTACGGTGCTGAAAACATCGAGCGGAAAAATTCGTCGCTCCGCCTGTAGACAACTGTACGAAAGTGGTCATATCGGTAGAAGAAAAGCGGCGGTATGGCTGCAGCTTCTACGGATGGGAGTGGCAAGTATCAAACCTGTGTTCAGAAGATTTGCCGACCGTATAGCTTCGCTCAGTTATGCAGGTTACTGCTGGGTAGTGCTGGGCGTGATCGGAATAGTGGTCTGGTGCGGTCTTATGATGTTGCCTGCGGGAGAACGTTGCTGGCGGCTGGCGAGCGGAGCGGTTCGTCTTCTCTGCAGAATGACCGGGATCAGGGTGACGGTGGATGGGATGGAGGGTTATCCGCCAGGCCAAAGGTATATACTGGTCAGTAACCATATGAGTTATCTCGATTCCATCATACTGACCGGTGTTTTGCCTGAAAAATGTAATTTTGTGGCGAAGGCGGAACTGGCCGGAAATCCGTTTTTACAGAGTGCTTTTACAAAGCTCGGAATTTTCCTGGTGGATAGGTTTGATAGCGAGAAGGGTGTCGAAGATACCAGGAAAATAAAAGCCGGCGTTCAGCAGGGATTGCGTCCTCTATTTTTTGCTGAAGGAACCCTACAGCGAATGCCGGGGTTACTGCCGTTTCAGATGGGGGCATTTGTGCTGGCGAGTCAGGAAGGTATACCGGTTGTGCCGCTGATAATACGGGGGACTCGCAATATACTTCGGAGTGGTTCATGGTTCCCCCGTCACGGTACTGTGCAGATAACTGTCGGAGAATTATGTACGTCTGCCGGTTCTGACTGGTCTGCAGCAATTGAACTACGGGATAGGGTACGCAAGCAAATACTGCATCACCTCGGGGAACCTGATCTGGCTGGTGAGTACACATCACTCTCGCAGATGGAGATAGAACGTCCCGGTGACAGAGAAGGGCAGAGTGGTAGCAGTTGAGGGTCGCTGTCGCTGTTCAATGTATATTTTATTTTACCGCTGATTGAACATACTTTTTCTTATCGGGGTTTATGGTGACAATCAATATGCCAAGCATGGTCATCAGGCCGCCTACGACCAGCTTCCAGCCGATTTCGTCTCCAAAGTACAACACCCCGAAGATCGAAGCCAGTATGGGCGCGAGCAGCAGTAAAGGAGTTACTACCGAGACAGGATATTTACCGACAAGATAGTAGACGGTGCCATGACCAATTATTGAAGCTCCGACTGCCGAATAGAGTGGTGTCCATAGATCGAGCCAATGCATTTCCGATAGAATCTTCGCATGGTCTGACTCAAAGAGTAAAGAGAGCAGCAGCAGAGAAGGGGTCGATACCAGTGCAATCCAGGCCTGAAGTCTGAAAACGCCGAGATTGGGGCACTGGCGCATCAGAATGGTGGCCATAGCCATGGCGCAGGCGGCGCCTGTTACCCAGAGCATTGCATCGAGATGATTGAAAACAACAGGATCAAATCCGATCACCATTACTCCGCTGAGGGCAATAACTATTGCCAGTATTCGTATGAAGGAAATCTGTTCACGCAGAAAAATTGTTGCCAGTATGGCTGAAAACGGCACATACAACTGGGTAGTAATTGCAACTGATGCGATATTCCCGCCAGCATTGAGGCCAGTGAACATCATGCCGAAATGCACAACGCCCAGCAGGAATGAGACTCGCAGGAGTGGCCACATAGACCCTCTGGCAGGTTTCAGCCAGGGGAGCATGAGAACAAGCAGAAAAAGAAAACGGATGCTTGTGAAGAGAAGCGGTTGAAATTCTTCAGCTCCTATTTTGCCTGCGATAAAATTGAATCCCCAGGCAAAATTTACGAGTAATGTCAGCAGCAGATCTGGAATGCTCATGATGTAATTGTGTTCAAATCGTAAATGAATTTTAGCAGAGTGTTAACAGCACGTTATAGAAATGTGATGATTGGCTCCGAGGTAAAGCAACGAGGCGAGACGAACACAGAGTAATAGTGTATTTGCGCAGGATGCGAAACAGTTTGTTTAATTCTTTTTCTCTTAGAGATGTAAACTGCTCACTCTCTATGTTGAAGCAGGATCAACTGTTCAGTTTGTACCGATGACGCAACACCCAGAGTAAGAATTGCGCATATACACGCCACACCTCATCGCCGTAACCGCCAGCCATCAGGAAAGCCGCGGGGATATTGTGTTCAGTGAACCAGTTGTAAAGGAGTTGATCGCGTTTGAACATTTGCTCTAAGGAAAGTTGGAGCGGAGCTGTTGAAGGGAGTTCATCTTTTTCATACGGATCCGCTCCGCAGACAACGATTGCCAGATCCGCTGCGTCCTCCTTTTCGAGAGTGTTGAGCCCATTACGCAGTCGTTCAAGGTAATATGGTTCTTCACCGCTCTCAATGGGGATATCTATATCACTCGGGATAAAGGATGGGTGGCTGCTGCCGTCGGCGAGGACGGCCGGGACATCGAGAGGCCAGCCTGAAGCCATATGGACGCTTAAGGTCCGGATAGAATCGTCATCTGCGGTGAGGGCTGCAGTGCCGTCCCCCTTATGGGCATCGACATCGATGACCCAGACAGTGTTGACCGTTTTCTCAAATTGCAGTTTACGGGCAGCGATGATGATATCGTTAATCACACAGAAACCGTTACCGAAATCATGTTGAGCGTGGTGGGCTCCGCCGGTAAAAGAGAAGCTGAAGCCGTGCTGCAGAGCAAGCCGTGCGGCCTGAACAGTTCCTGCGGCTTTCAGCAGTAGTCGTTCAAACAGGTCGGTCAGTGGTCGGGTTGCTGTTTCAGGTGTGTAACGGTGATAATTGCCTTTGGCATCAATCAGTTCATAGGTGGAAATGATTTCCTGTTCAAGTTTTTCTGAGTAGAGGCGTTCGACATAGTCGGCGGAATGGACCCGTAACAGATCTTCACGGCTCAATGTTTCGGTAATGCGATTCTGATGCCAATCCTTCTGCAGGGCCTGCAGTCTTGGATCTTTCAGAAGTGCCTGGAAGGTATTTATGGCACGACTGTCCCTGATAGGAATCTGAATGCCGAACTCAGTAAGACTTGCGGGGATACTTCGGTCGTAGAGAATCATCGTTGGTGTCCTTTGTCGTAGGCGGCTCCGGGAGTCGTGCTGGTATTTTCTGTTGTAGTACAATGTTGTGATATTCCAAGCTGATGAGAGATTATCTGCTGCTCAGCAGAGCAGGGATATTGTACAGATAGTAAAAGAGTAATGCAGGATGGTTGTTGATGCGATTGATTTTAACAGTCATTGGGTATATCGGGTATGTCTGGTTGGATAGGTATACGATATGTGAATCCAACCGGCTTCGAATCGGACTGGCAGTTGGTGTGGTGTATCAATTACCAATTTTATGCAGAGCCTTATGAGGAGAGTTTATGTCAGATTTTTCTAATAAAACGATTATTGTTACCGGAGGTGCTCAGGGGATCGGCAGATCCATAGTCGAGTATATTCTGCAGCGTAAGGCTGCGGTGGTGATTGCAGATAGTGACATTGAGGCGGGAAGAGAACTGGCAGAGCATTTTGATGCGCCGGAAAAGCTGGTGTTTATCCCGACAGATGTCAGTTCTGAGGCCTCTGTTGCTAGCTGCATACAGGAGAGTGTGCGCAGGTTTGGTCAACTTGATGGCCTGGTTAATAATGCAGGAATTGCCAACCCGGTAAATGGACCGGTCACTGAGCTGAAGCTCGAAGAATGGAACACAATGCTGGCCACTAACCTGACTGGTGCCTTCCTGATGGTAAAACATGCAGCGCCGCACCTCACTTTGCGAAAAGGTGCAATAGTGAACATCTCTTCGACCAGAGCTTTGCAGTCCGAGGCTGATACTGAGGCGTATGCGGCATCCAAGGGCGGGCTCGTCGCGCTGACGCATGCCCTGGCGATAAGCTTTTCCCATAGTATCCGGGTAAATGTCATCCTTCCCGGCTGGATTGATGTTCGTGCTCACAGGAAACAGAGCGAGGTGAATCCTTCGCCGCTTTCTGCAGAAGATCATCAGCAGCATCCTGCAGGGCGGGTCGGAATTCCTGATGATATCGCCTCTCTTACGGCCTTTCTTTTGAGCAGTGAAGCCGGATTTATCACCGGTCAGTCGTTTGTGGTTGACGGGGGCATGACAAAGAAGATGATCTATGCGGAGTAGAGAGAAGGATGATTGTCCCGGACTCCGCTGACCAACGATGCGGACAATGATTATACGATATTCAGGCTAAAGAATGATATGGGGAAGGTAGCGACTCATATCCTGGGTGATAGGTCCGGAGTCTTCACGTACTGAAATGCCTGCAGCTTCATCATCCACCAGCCAGCTGCCGATCAGGGTGTAGTGATCGCCGAACCTGGGGAGCATATAGGTTGCCTGGTAAATAAACCCTTCAGAGCCGTAAGGGCCGGGTGATGAGGCAACCTCTGAGGCATTGCGGACAATTGAGATATTTGCGCCTTCGCGGGAAAAAAGAGGCTTTTTCACCATGGAGTCACTGGTATCAGCAAGATGCAGCTCATCTTCAAAAAAAGCGGGAAGAAGGTTAGGGTGGTTGGGAAACATCTTCCAGAGCAGTGGCAGTAATGCTTTGTTGGAAAGAATGCTTTTCCAGGGCGGTTCGATCCAGCGGATATTGTTGGTCCCCAGTAAGCTGCCAAAATCTTCGTTGAACATGAACTCCCATGGATACAGTTTGAACATCCAGGAGAGAATCCGGTCTTCCAGGTCACTGAAGTTTCCTGCCGCGTCACGACCAATGTCTTCGACATAGACAAAATGGGTATCGATTCCTGCAGCCCGGGCGCAGTCCTCAAGGTATTGAACTGTACCGCGGTCTTCCTCTGTGTCTTTGCAGCAGGCAAAATGCAGTTGACGATCGGGGGTCAGGGTGTGCAGATCCTTGAAGCGGTTGACGAGTTTTTCCTGAAGGCTGTTGAACTGATCTGCACGTCGCGGCAGAACACCCGCATCGACATTATCTTTCAGCCAAAGCCATTGCCAGAAGCCGGTCTCATAAACGCTGGTGGGAGTGTCAGCATTGTTTTCATAGAGTTTGGCATATCCTTCGCCTGTGTAGGCAAGATCAATGCGTGAATAGAGGCTGGGGTCTCCGTTGATCCATGAATTACGTACGAAATCCCATTGATGTAGAGGGATACAGAAGCGGCGCATGAGCTGGTCGTCACTCACCACCTTCTCAACCACAGCCAGACACATCTGGTGGATATCTTCGGTTGGAGCTTCGATACCCTCTTCGATCTGCTGCAGGGAAAACTGGTAGTAGGCCCGTTCATCCCAGTATCGCTCACCATACATGGAATGAAATTTAAAGCCGAATTCATCGGCTCGTGCTTCCCAGTCTGGCCGCTCTTTGATTGGCATGCGCAGCATATACTCAGCCGCCCCAGCCGCCGGATTTTTTGCCACCACCCCAGCTCGATTTAGCAGAAGCTGTGGAGCCGAAACCGCCGCGGGAAACTGTTTTGGTAACCGTGGGTTTTGATTTCAGGGTGTTTTTATCGACGCGATATGAGCTTTGTCCCGGGCTGCCTATCACCGTGCCATCTGCGGTCATTATTTTATTATGTTGCGCTGAATACGGGCGGTTGTACCGATAGACCGGATTGTAGCCATAGCCACTGTAACCACCACCGGAGAGCATGCGGCCCATCATAAAACCGGTCATCATCGGCATGAAATAGCCGCCGCTGCGAGTCTGCGTACACTGACCGCTGCCGAATTCTGATTCACATTCTCCACTGGAGTTATATTTAGGACCGGTGCGTTCCGCTTCAGCCTGTGCCTTCTGATATGCGGCTTCGCATTCAACAAGCGTAAGGCCGGACGTTGCTACACATTCTTCTGGTGAATTGACGACCATCACCTCTTCCTGGCTGCTGCATGAGGTCAATGATACAACTGCAATCCCCAGGGCCAGCGGATTCAGAAATGATCGTTTTTTTGATCCTTTCCGCATCATATCCAGGTCAATATGTTTGCTTCGCTTCATGATTGTCCCCTTTAATAGGTCATGCAGGCTGCATTTAACAGGCCAACGGCGATTGTGGTTGCGGCCAGCATGATACCCGCGCTGATTTCATTTGCTTCAATACGGGCGATGATGGTGTGCATAAAGCCGAAGCGGACAAGGGCAAAAGCAAGTGACTGGGCAACAAAAGCTACGATGCCCCAGGTGGCAAAATCAATGAGTGAGACGGAGTTGCTGGCGGCACCGCTCAAGGCGATGGCATACCCCAGGATAGCACCACCAAAACCGATGGCAGCAGCTATGTTTTTTTCTTCTTTGATCAGCTTCCACTCGTCGTGTGGTGTGATAAATTTGTAGACGTACTTGAAAAGCACAAGAAATATGAGTGATACGCCAAAGTACAGACTGAAGTGAAGAACACTGGTGAACAGACTTGGGTTTTCCATGGGTTATCCGTGAATTGTTAATTGAGAAGGGGTTAGGGTTATTCCGGTGCTGAGCACGAAACAGCGGCTCAGGTTGCCGGATGCTTCTTCTTTTTCTTCAGCCGCAAGTAGCAGTGATTCTGTCTGGCCCTGTGAAATAGGTCGTTCAAAGAGCATAGTAAACTGATCTGTCTGAGACGAATCGCCTTCATCGTCATAGGTTTTTTCGGCCATATGTACCGGATTATGATATTCTCCGGCCGAGGTCCAGACCCGACTGTAGGAATTACCTTCAAGCTCAAACGTAGAGGCACCTATTTCTTTGTTTAACAACTGGTCCCAGATTGCCTGCGAGCTTATATCCCGGGTGTCGTAGAAGTGGAAGAGTTTTACATCAACTACATGCTCATCTGAAGTTCCGCCTTCGGCTACGACCTGCAGAAAAGCATCATCATCGGTATAAAATCGAAATATCCAGGTGCCATCAAGGTCAACTATTCCGGCGGCTTTGATGATCTGGGTTGAAGCACATTCTTCAATCATCAGATCCTGCACCGTGAGTTTTATAAGCAGGGGGTCAATTTCAAAACTGCCACCTAATCGTAAACCCATGATTGATGGAGCTTCAGCCCGCGGGTCCTTTTTAACTTTGCCGAACAACTTTTTGAACATAATTTCCTCTTACTGACTCTTTGGTATACAGCCGGAAAAAAAGTATTTTCCCGGCTGCTATCTGCAATAGAATAAAAAATAGCCGTGTTGCAGATGATATACCTGACTTACCCTTTTCTAGCGGCAAGAATCTGTGCCAGCTTATCGTTACCTTTTGTCTTTGCTCCAGGCTGAATGCCAGCAGCTTTCAGCTTTGCGTCAAGACTTGAGCCGCTTTCCTCGTTGGCAAGTTCTTCAGCAGCTGCAAGTTCGGCGTTACGCTGTTCCTGCTTGGCTTTGATACGTTCAAGGCTGTCGAGAGCGGTTTTCACCTTGCTGTTAGCCCCCATGTGACGCGCTGAAACAGCTACCTGTGCTTTTTGTACAGATTCAGTGGCTTTCACCTGATCGATCTGCTGCTCCATGCGGCGAACACTGCTTTTTGCTTTGGCAATGTTGGCTTTTAAAGCCTGTTCAGAAGAAAGGAAACCATCAAGCAGGCTCTGTTCTGTTTCAAGACTTGCTTCCTGTTCGGCAACACGTTCAGCGCATTCGATAGCAAGAGCATCGTCTCCCTTCTCGCTCGCGGCAATGGCGTGATTGGTGTAGGTCTCGATATCTGATTTTAAGGCGTTAACTTTGTTTTCTGCAAGTTTACGCTTGGCCATGATTTTGGTCAGATTCTCGTCACAGGCCTGAAGTTCTTTTTTGGCTTCACGCAGTTCCTGATCAAGGATTCTTATAGACTGAGTGTCTGCAACAGCTTCAATGCCTTCGTTTGTTGCCCCTCTCAGGGCGGTCCAGAGTTTTTTCAGACTCATGCGGCGGTCTCCTTTTTCAGGTGATCTTTATATAATTCAAGAAACTCACCGACGTTGGCAAAGAGAGTCTCTATTTCTTCAACGATAACGATACCATCGCTGTCGACTGACAGTGAGCCGAAGGCTGTGTAAAATTCTTCATCGCCAATTGTATTTATGCAAATGGTTGTAAGAGGCAACAGGTTGTGTGTACGCAGAATCAAATCGTTCAGTTTTGTCGTGTCGGTAACGAGAGCAGCAGGGAAGAGTGTTGTCTCAGCTATGATCTGGCGATTGCCAACATAGATATACGCCTCGACACCCTCATCGCTGGTGATATTGAGGCAGTCACCTTTAACATCGACCTCCCAGGCCGACTGTGATGCTGCAAGTTCTCTCAGTGTTTCAGTGTTCCAATCCATATATGTCTCCTTTTATGTGATTGTCATATGTACTTAACTTGACATAGGTATTCATTGTGGGTACGTGTGTCAAACATTTGTTACCTATGTTGCAGAACTGTAATGAACTGTGTAGCATGGTCTGATGCTGCAACACTTTTTTTAAAGTCACCGGAGGGAGTTATTTACAAGATGCTGAGTCGTATTTTTCCAAGCGAGATACTCCTTCTCGTTGCCGTCATGTGGATAGTTTTTATCGTTGATATGGTGGTACCAGGAGTTTCGTTACGACATTTTGGCATTATGCCGCGTAAGCTTGAAGGTCTGATTGGCATACTCTTTTCTCCCTTCCTGCATGCAGGACTCTCTCATATTGTATCTAACACCTTTCCATTGCTTGTGTTAACTGCATTGATGCGGGTGTCGCCCGCCTCCCAAAAGATGTTTAGCGTATTGCTTATTGGTGTATTAGGCTCTGGTCTCGGAACCTGGATATTCAGTTCAGGTGATCTGGTGATCGGGGCATCGGGTGTCGTTTTTGCGCTTATAGGTTTTCTCTTTGCGGATGCCTGGTTCAGTCCGAGCCTGCGTAGCTGGGCCGTTGCCGTAAGCGCATTCGTCCTGTATGGCGGGGCCGTTTCGTCGATCTTTGTTTATGTGCCGTTTATTTCGTGGGCCGCACATTTCTGGGGGTTGGTTTTCGGAGTGGTTTCTGCAATGGTACTAAGAAAGTAAATTGCGGGTATATAGTGATATGCCATGTCCGAACCGGACGGGCAGATTTTTTTTGCACCTTACCCCTGACACCTTACTCTTCACATATTTTAGCAGAGATTGAGTGTTCATCAGATTATCCTAAGGTTAAATTACGTGAAGAATTTCCTGCAATTTCTGCTGAGAGAAAAAATAGTTCAGCTCACCGGCGTGGTTCTGGGAATGACCCTGGTCAGCGGTGTGCTGATGACCTGGCTTGAACCCGGAATTTCTTTTGGCAACGGGCTCTGGTGGAGCCTGGTCACGCTGACCACTGTCGGATACGGAGATATCTCTCCGGCATCCCCGGGGGGCAGAGTGCTTGCAATTATAATTATGTTTTTCGGTATTGGCTTATTGAGCACCTTGAGTGCCAGCCTTGCCGCAATCATTATGAGTCGTCGTTTGAAGGAGAACAGAGGTATGAGCACTGCAGATTTCAAAGAGCATCTCATTTTGTGTGAGTGGAACCACAGAAGTCGGGCTATTATCAAGGAACTGCGGGCTGATTCCCACACAGAGGATCTGAAAATTGTCCTGATTGCTACTATTGATGAAAAACCAATAGATGATGATAACCTGATCTTCATTAAAGGCAGTGTCTGCGAAGAGACGCTGGAAAAGGCAAATATCAGCCGGGCGAAGACCATAATTGTATTAGGGGATGATTCGCTTGAAGCGACTTCACGGGATGCCAAAGTTGTCCTGGCGACACTGACTATTGAAAGCCTTGCCAAGGATATTTATTCCGTGGTTGAACTTGTGGACGAGGCAAATGCCGTCTATTGCCGCCGTGCACATGCCGACGAAATCATTGTCGGCAGCGAACTGAGCAGCCGTCTGATTGCTTCGGCAGCCATAGATCATGGAATCAGCAGGGTCGTGTCCGAGCTGTTGAGCACGGAGTATGGCAACGAACTGTTCAGCATTCCGCTGGAGGACGGTCTCGTCGGCAAAACCTTCATCGAGGTGTTCACTATGATGAAGCAGAAGCGCCAGAGCATTGTGCTGGGAGTGTTGAAAGGAGATGATGGCGGGCATATTGCCAACCCGCCGTCAGATTATATCTTTGAAAAAGATGACAGACTGATAGTTATCTCAAATGATCGGCTGACAACACTTCAGTCGTAAATACATTTTCGGCTCGCTTGTCAGGAGGAAAAAGTCTCTACGGCTGAAAATGTTTCATCAATTCTGTCAGCTATCCGCCGCAACAATTTATGGTCATGGGTTATTGCCAGAAGACCAACCTGCTGCTTTTTAGCCCAGGGAATTACGGTTTGCCATATATGTGCCTGAGTGTCGGGGTCAAGTGAGGCCGTCATCTCATCAGCTATGAGGTATCTGGTACCAGGGTTCATTGTCCTGATCAGGGATATTCGCTGCAGTTCACCGCCTGAAAGCTCATGGGGATACCTGTCCAGCCAGCCGGAGTGGATACCGAAACTGTGCAGTAGATCTATGTAGTCACAGTTCCCCTCTTCGATAATTTTTCTAATTCGCCATCTCGGGTTCACTGCCTGTTCGGCATGTTGGAAAATCATCTGTACAGGGCAATACCCTGAAGTGGTCAGGGGTTTTCCAGTGCAAGTGACAGAACCGGATTCGGGACTGTGGTAACCTGCCAGTAACCTGCCAAGAGTTGATTTGCCGCAACCACTTGGACCGGGAAGGCCTACAATCTCTCCAGGCCGGATGGTGCAGCTGATATTTTTTAGAAGCGGGACGTGTTGCCGGTAGCGAAAGGTTATATTTTCAGCCTGTAACATGCGTGCACCTCATCATTTTTTCTCCAATCTGTTTAAGGGGTGGCATTCTATCCCTGCAGCTTGAAGTTGCTTCAGGGCAGCGGCAGGCAAAGGCGCAACCGCACTTTCGAACATCATCTTTCTCGACTGCATGCGGGAAGCGTATAAAGCCATTTTGCGGCAGGGCCTGCCATAATGCTCTGGTGTATGGGTGCAGAGAAGCTGTGCCTTCACTAAGTGAGCTGGTCGGAGTGATTTCGACCGTTCTGCCATCGTAAAGCACAACCAGTGTGTCGGCAATTCGGGCAGCATTCTCAAGATCGTGGGTTATAAGCAGTACGCCTTTCTGTTGTGCTGCCAGTTCCTGTAGATGTGTGAGTGATTGCTCCGTCACTTCAGGATCAAGCCCGGTCGTCGGTTCATCAGCGATGATAAGATCTGCTTTGCCGGCGGTTGCTGTTGCGGTGAGAACTCTTCGGGCCATGCCACCTGAAATCTGAAAGGGAAACTGTGCTTTTATTGTTTCGGCCAGTTGGTATCTTGAAAACGCATTGTCGCAACTAGCGCTGGCAGTGCAATGGCATCTGCCGCTTAAGCGGGCCGATCTGTAGACCTGTTTCCCGACCCTGATGAGCGGGTTAAGATGACTGACCGACTGGGGGATGAGGGCAATTTCGCGGCCACGAAGTTCTCGAATGCGTGCCGGTGAAAGATCTTCACCCTTAAAACGGAAGTCTCCCTTCAATGTGGCGTTTTTCGGAAGCAAGCCGAGCATGGCGTGGGCAAGGAGACTTTTACCTGCACCGCTGGCTCCGATAAGCGCTACAATCTCACCTGCGTGCACTGAAAGTGAGACATCGGAGACTGGAGAAAGTGTTTCGCGGACAAAACCTCTGGTGTAGCGCTGGAAAGAAATCGAAAGGTTGTGAATATCAAGCATAATTAATCCTGGGTTGTGCGGGGGTCAAGCAGGGTCCGCAGATTGTTGCCGAGAATATCAAAGAGCTTTACTGTACATACCAGTGAGAGACCGGGAAGGATTGCCAGCCACCAGTAGCCTGTCGACAGGTGACGCATTGACTCGGAGAGCAGAATACCGATTGAAGGGTTGTGCGGAGTAAGGCCGAAACCGAGGAAGGTAAGACCTGCTGCATGCAGAATTGCATGGGGAAACATAAGAATCAGACCGATCATAAACTGGGGGATCAGATGCGGCAGCATATGATGCAGAGCTATCCAGCCAGGTGTTTTACCGAGTCTGCGTGAGATGCTGATAAATTCAGAAGTACGCAACTGCAGGATCTCTGCCCGGAGAATCCGGGCCAGTCGCGGCCAGTGTGAGACGGCTACGGCAATAACAACACCCCGCGCTCCTCCACCACAGGCAAAGGATACAAGAATCAACAGTACCAGATGCGGAGTGGCCATAACAATGTCGATCAAGAGCGACAGAATACTGTCGACGCGTCTTCCCATGGTTGCGGCCATAATGCCGATACCGACTGAGATTACAGAACTGCAGCCGGCGGCAAGCAAGCCGATGGACAGACTCCGGCACAAACCATGCACCGTACGTACAAGCATGTCGCGACCCAGCCAGTCAGTGCCGAAAGGATAGGCGAGAGAAGGAGCAAGTTTACGATGGAGGAAATCGATATCGAGGCCTGATGTCCCAAGGATGCCTGCAGTAACAACGAGAGCGAGGAAGAAGCCGCCGCACAAGAGGCAGGCCAGCCAGGCACGACGACGATTACTGAGCGCCGGTATGAGCGAAAACTGTACTGATTCTGTTATAGGCAGTGATTGTACATTCATCATAAAGCCTCTCTGCGGTTGCTGATACGCGGATCAAGTTTGCTATAGAGCAGGTCGGCTATCATGTTTCCACTAAAAACAAACATGGCGCTAAAGAGGGTGATACCGAGCAACAGGGGTACATCGCCCCGTATACCTGCTTCCACCGTCGCTTTGCCTAAACCCGGATAGGAGAAAACCTGTTCTGCCAGTACCGAGCCGCCGAAAAGCTCGCCGAGAGAGGCAAACTGTAAAGTGATGGCCGGCAGGCATATATTTCTGAGTGCGTGGTGAATGGCCACCCCGATCCTGGAATCTCCCTGGGCTAGGGCAAAGATTGCATAGTCGCTGTTCATCGCATCTATCATTTTCTCTCTGGTGTGCAGGGCAATCTGGGCAATTCCGATTATCGACAATGTGGCAGCTGGCAGAAGCAGGTGGTGGAGGCGCTGCCACATTGTCGAATCGGCGCTGGTGAGGCCTGGTGGATACGCTCCGCAGATAGGTGTCCAGCCAAGACTGACAGAAAATATAGCCAGAAGGACCATGCCCATCCAGAACGAAGGTGTTGAGGCCATGAGATAGGAATACAACCTGACACTCCGGTCAACGAAGGAATTCTGGCGCATGCCTGCCAATACCCCGAGTACAAACCCAAGCACTCCGGAGAGCAGCCAGGCCAGGGCCATCAGGTGCAAAGAGGTGAGGAACCGTTTGGCTATGACGGTAGTAACCGGTTCATTAAAGATCATCGACTGGCCCAGATCACTCTGCAGCACGTTTCCGCCCCAGATAAAAAATCTTTCAACGGGGGGCCGGTCCAGACCCCAGCGGTCGATTATCAGCTGCTCCTGTTCCGGGCCGATCTGCATCCGATCCATTCCCAGATATGCGTTGACCGGGTCTACAGGAGAAAGAGAGACCAGCGTGAAAGCCAGAATTGCAACCAGTAGCAGCGTGAGGAACAGACGGACTGACCGGTTCATCCAGAAATTATCAGCAGGAAATGTTTGCATGGTTCTTACATCCTAAGGTTCTGTATAAATAGTATTATTTCCATTTCCACTGTTCGATATTGGCGGTGATCGGCCAACCGTGCCCATGAGGTTCGACTTGCGCAATGCCGATATCGAGGTGTGTATCGACTAAATAGGTGTGGTCGAGATTGACAAGCCAGGCCCAGGCTGCATCACCATGTGCGTTGACACCGGTCTGACCATCCCATTGGGCGGCTTGCCAGAAAGGAAGAGATTCCTCAAAGCTCCCTGCTGTAAGTGCTTTTTCCAGATGTGTATCGACTGCAGGGTTGGAGTAGAAACCGACATTGTTGTAACCTGTGCCGGCATGCTTGCTGCTGTAAAGATGATACAATTCGATTGGGTCGTGGGATCCCCAGCCAAAGACTATGACATCGCGGTGCATGGTCTTTTTGATTTCATCAAAGTTGTTACGGCCTTCGACCCGGGCCTTGATACCGATCTTTTTCAGCATATCGGCACAAGCAAGAGCCAGGTATTGACGAACGCTTCTGCTTGCCGGGTAGACGATGGTGAACTCAGCGTTACGGGCATTTTTTTCGCGGATGCCGTCATTGTCGGTATCGTACCAGCCAGCTTCTTCCAGGATGTTAATGGCGCCTGCGATGTCGTTATCTTTGATAACATTAGCAGGGTTGTCCCACGGCAATCCGTCACAGACACCGTATGCAGGCCGGCCGAAACCTTCCAGAACACCTTCAACCATGGCCTGCCGGTCGAGAGCGATGTTAACTGCCTTGCGGATAGCGAGATCGGAGGTGACATTGTTACCTACGGGATAACCTTCAGGGGTCTTCTGGCCTGTGTCTGGCACTGTCGGGAACATCAGGCCGCGGTTATCGACACTTTTCACGGCATGGAGGACCATACCCGGTACGTGCTGGTGGGCAAGTGACTGCGGGACCACAACCATATGCATCTTACCGGCCCTGGCGGCAGCAAAGGAGGTGTCTTCGTCCGTGAACAGAAAGACAATACGTTTGAAAAACGGGGTTTTGCCGTAATAGTAAGGATTGACTTCAGCGACCATCTGCTGGCCTTCTGTCCATTCGGTCAGCATGTACGGGCCGGAACCGACAGGTTTTCGTCCGTAATTCTCATTATACGCATGACGAGGAACGATGCCGAGGGTGATGAGGCGGTTAACAAAGGTAGTGTCGCGTTCGGTAAGATGAAAGGTGAGGTTGTATTTTCCTGTTACTTCAATCTCTCCCAGATGAGTGAGGTCGACCTTGCCGCCACTGGTTTTAGCCATCTTGAATGTGAATGCCACATCCTCAGATGTGAGTGGTTGACCATCTGAAAAGACGGCATCTTCCCGAATGGATACCTGCCATTGCAGGCCGTCTGCA